>DASPJX010000001.1:0-19927 GCA_035628395.1 Burkholderiaceae bacterium
CGGCTCGATCGCCTCGCGGCGGCGCTGTCGCTGATGCTGCTGGCCGCGCTCGGGCTGGTCACCTTCCAGCTCGCGCAGCGCGCCGACCGCGGCGAGGCCCGGCCGGCCGCTCCCGCCCGCCCCGGCGAGCCCGACTACTTCGTCGAGCGCCTCGCGCTGTCGTCGATGAACGCGCAGGGCGAGCCGACCTACCGGCTCGAGGCCCGCCGGCTGCGCCACTTCCCCGACGACGACACCACCGAGTTCGACGCGCCGACGATGGTCAGCCTCGATCCGTCGCGGCCCCGGATCACCATCGTCGCCGACAGCGGGCGGCTGCTGGCCGGTGGCGAGGAGGCGCACCTGTCGGGCAACGTCGTCGTGACCCGCGCGGCCACCGACCGGGGCGCCAAGATGGTCGCCGAGACCGAGTACGCGATCGTCTATCCGGATCGCGACCTGATCGTCACCGACCGGCCGGTGACCCTGGTGCAGGAGGGCAGCCGCCTGCAGGGCGTCGGCATGGAACTCGACAATCGGACGCGGCAATTGCGGTTAGACTCGCGGGTCCGCGCGGTCTGGCAGGCCCCGCCCGCGCCCGCCGACGCGCCGGGCCGGGCCCGGACGCGCTGAGCCCCGCGTCCCGCCCCAGCGCCGCATGCCCCGTCGCCCCGGTCCGTCTTGTCGCCTCGTCGCCCCGATCGTCGCCCTGTGCCTGGCGACGGCCGGCGCGCTCGTGCACGCCGAGCGCGCCGACCGGTTCAAGCCGACCAACGTCGAGGCCGACCGGATGCAGTACGACGACCTGAAGCAGGTCACCGTGTTCACCGGCTCGGTGGTCCTCACGAAGGGGACGATCACGATCCGTGGCGACCGGCTGGTCCTCGAGCAGGACGCCGAGGGCTACCAGCACGGCACCGCGATCGGCAAGCTCGCGAGCTTCCGCCAGAAGCGCGACGGCGGCGCCGACGAATGGGTCGAGGGCTACGGGGAGGAGATCTACTACGACGGCCGGACCGAGCGCGTGCGGCTCGTGCGGCGCGCGAAGGTCAAGCGGCTCGAGGGCACGCGCGTCGTCGACGAGATCGACGGCGCGGTGATCGTCTACGACGGCCGCACCGAGCAGTTCGACGTCGAGGGCGCGCCCGGCGCCGGCGCCGCCGCGGGCGCGACGCCCGGCGGACGCGTGCGGGTCGTGATCCAGCCGCGCCTGGGCGACCCGGCCGCGCCGCCCCCGCCCGCCGCCGGCCCCCGGGTCGAGCCCCGCGCCGACACGCCGCGCTGATGGCCGAGGCCGGACGTCCCGACGGCGCGCCCGCCAGCCGGCTCGTCGCCCGCAACCTGATGAAGGCCTACGGCGGCCGCCAGGTCGTCAAGGACGTGTCGGTCGAGGTCGGCAGCGGCGAGGTCGTCGGCCTGCTCGGGCGCAACGGCGCCGGCAAGACGACCTGCTTCTACATGATCGCCGGGCTCGTGCCCACCGACGGCGGCGCCATCGAGCTCGACGGCGAGACGATCAACCGGCTGCCGATCCACAAGCGGGCGCGCCGCGGGCTGTCGTACCTGCCGCAGGAGGCGTCGGTCTTCCGCAAGCTGACCGTCGAGGAGAACGTGCTCGCGGTGCTCGAGCTGCAGGTCGGCGACGACGGCCGCCCGATCCCGCGCCCCGAGCTGCAGCGCCGCCTCGACGCGCTGCTCGAGGAGCTGCAGATCGGCCACCTGCGCTCCAACCCCGCGCAGTCGCTGTCGGGCGGCGAGCGGCGGCGCGTCGAGATCGCGCGCGCGCTCGCGACCTCTCCGCGCTTCATCCTGCTCGACGAGCCCTTCGCGGGCGTCGACCCGATCGCGGTGATCGAGATCCAGCGCATCGTGCGCTTCCTCCGGGAGCGCTCGATCGGCGTGCTGATCACCGACCACAACGTGCGCGAGACCCTCGGAATCTGCGACCGCGCCTACATCATCAATGATGGTATCGTTCTTGCTTTCGGGCGGCCCGACGAAGTGATCCAGGACGATCGCGTTCGCAAGGCCTACCTCGGCGAGGAATTCCGCATGTGACGGAACGCCGGGTCGCCTCAGGATCCGGTGGATGAAGCAGTCGCTCCAGCTCAAGCTTTCGCAGCATCTCGCGCTGACGCCGCAGCTGCAGCAGTCGATCCGCCTGCTGCAGCTGTCGACGCTCGAGCTGAACCAGGAGCTCGAGCAGATCCTCGCCGAGAACCCGCTGCTCGAGCGGCTCGACGACCCCCTCGCCGACTGCGCCCGGATCGCGCCGAACGGCTCGCTCGTCGACGGCGCGACGCCCGCGTCCGCCGGCCCCGACGCGCCCGACGGCGACGCGCCCCCGCCCGAGCGCGTCGACGCCGGCCCCGAGCCCGAGCGCGGCGAGTCCGACGGCGACGGCCGCGAGCTCGGCGACCACGGCCTCGACTGGGGCGGCGAGGGCCGCGGCGGCCGCGGCGAGGACGGCGACGACGACCGCGAGTTCGCGCAGGTGTCGAGCGGCGGCGAGACGCTGCGCGACCACCTGATGCGCCAGCTCGCCGGCACCGGCTGCAGCCCGCGCGACCGGGCGCTCGTCACCGTGCTGGTCGACGAGCTCGACGGCGACGGCTACCTGCGGGCCGACCTCGACGAGCTGCTGCAGGCCCTGCCCCCGGAGCTCGGGATCGAGGCCGAGGAGCTGTCGGCGGCGCTGCGGCTGCTGCAGTCCTTCGACCCGCCGGGCATCGGCGCCCGCTCGGTTCCCGAGTGCCTGCTGCTGCAGCTCGGCGCGCTGACGCCGTCGCGGCGCCCGCCCGATGCGACGCTGCGGCTCGCCGCGGCGATCGCGCGCAACCACCTCGAGCTGCTCGCCGCGCGCGACTTCGCGCGGCTCAAGCGCCTGCTGCGCTGCGACGACGACCAGCTGCGCGCGGCGCAGACGGTGATCCAGGCGCTGCACCCGCGGCCGGGCAACGCCTTCGCCGGCGAGCCGCCCGCCTACGTGGTGCCCGACGTCGTCGTGCGCCGCCTGCGCGGCGGCTGGCAGGCGATGCTGAACCCGGAGGTGATGCCCCGGCTGAGGATCAACGACGTCTACGCGCAGATCCTCAAGCGCAGCCGCGGCGGGCCGGGCGGCTCGCTGACGTCGCAGTTGCAGGAAGCGCGCTGGTTGGTCAAGAATGTCCAGCAGCGGTTCGACACGATCCAGCGCGTCGCCCAGGCGATCGTCGAGCGCCAGCGGGCGTTCTTCACGCACGGCGCCGTGGCCATGAGGCCGCTGGTGCTGCGCGAGATCGCCGACGCGCTGGGCCTGCACGAATCGACGGTTTCCAGGGTCACCACCCAGAAGTACATGCTCACGCCGTTCGGCACCTTCGAGATGAAGTACTTCTTCGGGAGCCACGTGGCGACCGACACCGGCGGCGCGGCCTCCAGCACCGCCATCCGGGCCCTGATCAAGCAGCTCGTCACCGCGGAGGACTCCCGACAACCCCTATCCGACAGCCGAATCGCCGAACTGCTCGGCGAGCAGGGCATCGTCGTCGCCCGGCGCACCGTGGCCAAGTACCGCGAGGCGCTCCGGATTCCGCCGGTCGCGCAGCGAAAGTCGCTGTAGTCCGGTCCGGTACGGGAGACGGCGGCCGGCCGCCGCCATCGCAACGCGTCTCACGAAGGAGCACGCATGAACCTGTCGATCACCGGACACCATCTCGAAGTCACTCCCGCCCTGCGCGAGTACGTCGCGGCGAAGCTCGATCGGATCCGAAGGCACTTCGACCAGGTGATCGAGGTGGCGGTCACGATGTCGGTGGAGAAGCTCCAGCAGAAGGCCGAGATCTCGCTGCACGTGCGCGGCAAGGATCTGCACGCGGAGGCGGTCGACGGCGACCTGTACGCCGCGATCGACGCGCTGGTCGACAAGCTCGATCGCCAGGTGCTCAAGTACAAGGCGAAGCGCGCCGCGCACCCGCACGACGCGATCAAGCACCGGACCGAGGACCAGCCCGAGGTCTGAGGACCGCGTTCCCGAGGCCCGCCTCGGATTTCCGCAACGCAAAATACGTCGCACTTCCGGTCCGGCCAACGTGGCTATAATCCGCCACGTTCCGGGCCGGGCCCGGGACTTGCAGCTCTTTTGCGTCGCAACAACCGGCCGTCCGCGGCACCGCCCGATGAATCGCATCGCCAAGTTGCTGCCGGCCCGGAACGTCCTGCTCGACCTGCCGGTCTCGAGCAAGAAGCGGGCGTTCGAGCAGGCGGCGCTGCTGTTCGAGAACGAGCACGGGATCGAACGCGGCAAGGTGTTCGACTCGCTGTTCGCTCGCGAACGGCTGGGCTCGACCGGCCTCGGCCAGGCCGTCGCGATCCCCCACGGCCGCATCAAGGGCCTGCGCGAGGCGATCGCCGCCGTGCTGCGCGTGGCCGACCCGATCGCCTTCGACGCCCCCGACGCCCAGCCGGTCCGGCTGCTGGTGTTCCTGCTGGTGCCCGAGCACGCGACCGAGGAGCACCTCGAGCTGCTGTCCGAGCTCGCGGAGCTGCTGTCGGACGCCGGCATCCGCGACACGCTGCTGAACTCGGACGACGCGGCGGGCATCCATCGGGTGCTCTCGACCTGGGAACCCTATCGCCCGGCCGCGTGATCGCCGCCGTCCTCGGCCGCCGGTGTAGAGTCGCCGGATGACCGATCCGTCACCCGCCGACCCCGGCGGGACACCCCCCCTCGATCCCGAGCCGCCCCGCCGCGTCAGCGTCGCCGACCTGATCGCCGACACCCCGGGCACGCTCGCGCTGCGCTGCATCGCCGGTCGCGCCGGGCTCGAGCGGGCCGCCGCGGTGCCCGCGCCCGACACGGTCGACCAGGTCGGCTACCTGAACCTGATCCACCCGCGCCGGCTGCAGGTCGTCGGCGCCGCCGAGGTCGCGTACTTCGAGCGCCTGCCCGCGCTGCGTCGCCAGCACATCCTCGACGAGATCGTCGAGGGGCGCCCGCCCGCGCTGGTCGTCGCCGACGGCGTCGCCCCGCCCGCGGCGCTCGCGGACGTCTGCGAGCGGCACGGACTGCCGCTGCTCGCCACCGCGCTCGCCGGCGCGCGCACGATCGAGCTGCTGCGCTCGTGGCTGTCGAAGGCGATGGCGGCGAGCTGCACGATGCACGGCGTGCTGATGGACGTGCTCGGCATGGGCGTGCTGCTCTCCGGCGAGTCGGGGCTCGGCAAGAGCGAGCTCGCGCTCGAGCTGATCAGCCGCGGCCACGGGCTGGTCGCCGACGACGTCGTCGAGCTGCAGCGGATCGGCCCGGCGGCGATCGAGGGGCGCTGCCCGCCGATGCTGCAGGGCCTGCTCGAGGTCCGCGGCCTCGGGCTGCTCGACATCAAGACGGTGTTCGGCGAGACCGCGGTGCGCCGCAAGATGCGCCTGAAGCTGATCGTGCACCTGGTGCGCCGGAGCACGCACGAGGACGAGTACGAGCGGCTGCCGCTCGAGGACCTGAGCGAGGAGGTGCTCGGGCTGCAGGTGCGCAAGGTCGTGATCCCGGTCGCCGCCGGCCGCAACCTCGCGGTGCTCGCCGAGGCCGCGGTGCGCAACACCATCCTGCGGCTGCGCGGCATCGACACGATGCGCGAGTTCGTCGAGCGCCAGCAGCGCGCGATCGCGTCCGGGAACGACTGAGCCGTGCGCATCGTGCTGGTCACCGGGATCTCCGGCTCGGGCAAGTCGATCGCGGTCAACGTGCTCGAGGACGACGGCTTCTTCTGCATCGACAACCTGCCGGTGCGCTTCGTCGAGGAGGTCATCGAGTCGCTGCGCGGCCAGGGCTACGAGCGCGTCGCGGTGTCGATCGACGCGCGCAGCGGCACCCCGGTCGCGGGCCTGAAGGACGTGGTCGCCGGCATGGCCGCGCGCGGCCACGACGTGAAGGTGCTGTTCCTGAACGCGCGCACCGACTCGCTCGTGCAGCGCTACTCCGAGACGCGCCGCCGCCATCCGCTGACGCTGCAGCACGCGTCGGACGACGAGCCGGCGCCCACGCTGATCGAGTCGATCGAGCGCGAGCGCGAGCTGATGAGCTCGATCGAGGACCTCGGCGTGTCGATCGACACCAGCGACCTGCATCCGAACGTGCTGCGCCAGTGGGTGCGCGACGTCGCGGGGCTCGAGCGCGCCGCGCTCACGCTGCTGTTCGAGTCGTTCGCGTTCAAGTACGGCGTGCCGCTCGACGCCGACCTGGTGTTCGACGTGCGCTGCCTGCCGAATCCGTACTACACGCCGCAGCTGCGGCCGCTGTGGGGCTTCGACGAGCCGGTCGCGCAGTTCCTCGCGGCGGTGCCGGCGGTCGGCCGGATGGTCGACGACGTCGCGCGCTTCATCGAGACCTGGCTGCCCTCGTACGTGCAGGAGAACCGCAGCTACCTGACGGTGGCGATCGGCTGCACCGGCGGGCAGCACCGCTCGGTCTACGTCGTCGAGCAGCTCGCCAGGCGCTTCGGCGGCCGCGAGCGGGTGCTGGTCCGCCACCGCGCGCTCGCCGCCCGCCAGTCGCACTGAACCCGCGGAAGGACGCGATGCTCGCCGACCTGCCGATCTTCCCGCTGTCGACCGTGCTGTTCCCCGGCGGCGTGCTGCCGCTGCGGATCTTCGAGACGCGCTACATGGACATGGTGCGCGAGCGGATGCAGCTCGACGCGCCGTTCGGCGTGTGCCTGATCACCCGCGGCGGCGAGGTCGGCGAGGCCGCCGAGCACGAGCCGGTGGGCACGCTCGCGCACATCCGCGGCTGGGACATGGAGCAGCTCGGGCTGCTGCAGCTGCGCACGGTCGGCGGCACGCGCTTCCGGATCCTCGACCGGCGGGTCGGCGGCAACGGCCTGATCCGCGCGAGCGTCGACGAGCTGCCCGACGACCCGCGCGTGCCGGTGCCCGACGAGATGCTCGACTGCGAGATGCTGCTGCGCCGGATCGTCGAGGACCTGCGCGCGCGCGAGCCCGACCCCGAGAAGCGGATGATCGCCGAGCCCCACGACTTCGATTCGGCCGCCTGGATCGCGAACCGCCTGTGCGAGTTCCTGCCGATCCAGGACGCCGCCCGCCATCGCCTGATGACGCTCGACGATCCGCTCGCGCGGCTGTCGATCGTGCAGCGCTGGCTCCAGCAGCAGCAGGTGATCTGACATGGCCGACCCCCGCTGGACACCCGCCGCGCGCGCGGACGACGTGCGCGAGGGCGACGTGATCGCGGCGCGCGCGGGCGAGCGCGCGATCGCGATCTATCGCGTCGACGGCGAGTTCTTCGCCACCGAGGACCGCTGCACGCACGGCGAGGCGCGGCTGTCCGAGGGCTTCGTCATCGACCACTGCATCGAGTGCCCGCTCCACCAGGGGCAGTTCGACATCCGCACCGGGGCGGCCCTCTGCGAGCCGGTCACCGAGCCGATCCGCGTCTACCCGGTGCGCGTCGCCGACGGCGTCGTCGAGGTCGACCTCTCGGCGGACGGGACGCGGTGAGCGGGCGCGGCACGATGCTGGTCACCGGCGGCAGCCGGGGGATCGGCGCGGCGACCGCCCGGCTCGCCGCGCGCCTCGGCTGGGACGTCGCGATCGTCTACCGCTCGCGCGACGACGAGGCGCGCGCGGTCGTCGCCGAGGTCGAGGCCGCCGGACGCCGCGCGGTCGCCATCCGCGGCGACGTCGGCGACGAGGCCGACGTGCTGCGCGCGTTCGAGGCCGCCGACCGGCTCGGGCCGCTGACGGCGCTCGTCAACAACGCCGGCATCACCGGCGGCGTCGCCCGCGTCGACGCGCTCGACGCCGCCCGGCTCGGCGAGGTGTTGCGCGTCAACGTGCAGGGCGCGTTCATTTGCGCGCGCGAGGCGGTGCGCCGGATGTCGACGCGCCGCGGCGGACGGGGCGGCGCGATCGTCAACGTCGGCTCGGGCGCCTCGCAGCTCGGCAACCCGGGGGTCTGGGTCCACTACGCGGCGAGCAAGGGCGCGATCGACACGATGACCACCGGGCTCTCGAAGGAGGTGGCGGCCGAGGGCATCCGCGTCAACTGCGTGCGCCCCGGGCTGATCGACACCGAGATCCACGCCGACCGGCCGCCGGGCCAGTGGGACGAGCTGCTCGCCGGCGTGCCGATGGGCCGCGCGGGCACCGCCGACGAGGTCGCGCGCTCGATCGTCTGGCTGGCCGACGACGAGGCCTCGCCGTACGTGACCGGCTGCTTCGTCGACGTGCGCGGCGGGCGCTAGCCCGGCAGCAGCCCGGTCAGCAGCGCCTTCACCGGCCGCGGCAGCGGCGCGTCGGGCGCGTCGGCGAGCGCGAGCCACTCGTGGTCCGCCGGCGCGGGCGCGGCCGCCGCCGCCGGGTCGAGCGCCACGCGCCAGACCCGCGCGCGCAGCCTGAAGTGCGTGAACGCGTGGCGCACCTCGCCGAGCACGTGCGGCGCCTCGACGGGCGCGAGCCCGAGGCGCTCCCGTACCCGCGCCGCGACGGCGGCCGCGTCGAGCGGCGGCGCCGCGTCGCGCGCCGGCGGCGACAGCTCGGGCGGCGTCCACAGCCCGCCCCACAGCCCGCGCCCGGGCCGGCGCTCGAGCAGCACCGCGTCGCCGGCGCGCAGCAGCGCCCACTCGGCGAGCCGCGTCTCGACCGCGCGCGCCGGCCGCGGCGCGGGCAGCGCGTCGACGCGGCCCTCGAGGCGCGCGACGCAGCGGTCGGCGACCGGGCAGACCTCGCAGCGCGGCTTCGTGCGCACGCACACGGTCGCGCCCAGGTCCATCAGGCCCTGCGTCCAGGCCTCGACGCGGCCGTCCCCGGCCGCCGGCATCTCGCGCTCGGCGATCGCCCACAGCCGCTGCTCCACGGCCCGCTCGCCGGGAAAGCCCTCGACGCCGAACACGCGGCAGAGCACGCGCTTTACGTTGCCGTCGAGGATCGGCGCGCGGATGCCCCAGCCGAACGCGGCGATCGCCGCCGCGGTCGAGCGGCCGATGCCGGGCAGCGCCTCGAGCGCCTCGGGATCGGCGGGGAACGCGCCGCCGTGGCGCTCGACCACCGCGCGGGCGCACGCGTGCAGGTTGCGCGCGCGGCCGTAGTAGCCGAGGCCGCTCCAGTGGCGCAGCACCTCGTCGAGCGGCGCGGCCGCGAGCGCGCCGACGTCCGGGAAGCGCTCGAGGAAGCGCGCGTAGTAGCCGAGCACCGTCGACACCTGGGTCTGCTGCAGCATGATCTCGGACACCCAGATCCGGTACGGATCGCGGGTGCCCTGCCAGGGCAGGTCGTGGCGACCCGCGCGGCGCTGCCAGTCGACGAGCGCGTCGGCGAAGGCGCCGGGCGCCGCGTCGTGCGGCTCGGGGAGCGGGCCCACCGCCGCCTCAGGCGGGCAGCGCCGCGTCGCTCGACGAGTCCTCGCGCTCGAGCGCGGCGTGGACCTCGCGGCACAGCGCCTGCAGCGACTCGAGCTGCCGCTCGACCTGCGTGCGCTGCTCGCGCAGCTCGGCGATCCGCTCCTCGAGCTGCCCGCTCGCGTCGATCACGCGCTGCACCGCGTCGAGCCGGCGGCGCAGCTGCGCCTGGTGCTCGCGGACCTGGCTCTCGATCGGCGCGATCACCGCCCGCAGCCAGGCCTCGAGGTCGCGGCCCGCGCGCTCGTAGACGTCGCGGATCCGGGCCGCGACCGACTCGAAGAAGCGCCGCGTCAGCGCCCACTTCTCGGTCGTCACCAGGCTCATCGTGCCGAAGTGCCGCTGGTGCAGCGCCTCGATGCGCTCGAGCTCGGCGACGAAGCCGCGCGTGGAGAACGCGAGCGGCGTGCCGAGCGTGAGCCCGTGCTCGCGGTTGAAGCTGCCGTACATCGCGGTCATCAGCGTCTGGACCTCGTCGACCGCGCGGCCGAGCCGGTCGAAGTCGCCGCGCACCGCCTCGATCAGGCTCGCCATGCCGTCGCGCAGCCCGAGCGACAGCCGGCTCGAGCGCATCCGGTTGCGCGCGTCGCGCACGTGGCGCTTGAGCTGCTCGACGCCGACGGTCTTGTAGATGCCCTGCTGGTGGCGGCCGAACACCGTGCGCAGCGCCTGCAGCTTCTTCAGGCTCGCCTCGAACTCGGCGCGCTCGACGCGGATGCGCCGCGCCATCTGCTCGACCGCCCCGCGGTTCTTGCCGCGCAGGCCCTCGAGCTCGACCACCTGCTCGACGAGGTTGCGACGGCGCGCCGACAGCACGCCGTGCGTGACCGAGTACGCCTCGTCGAACTCGCGTCCCACCTGCTCGCGCACGATCGACTGCTGGTGCGGCACCACCTCGGTGGACAGCGCGTGCTCGAGCTCGGGCAGCCGGCTGCGCGCGAGCAGCGCGTCGTCGCCGGTGATGCGCCCGACCAGGCCCTTCTGCGCCGACACCGGGAACACCCGGCGCTGCGGCAGCTGCAGCGTCGCGGCCACCGAGCGCACCTGCGACTCGATCTCGCGGTCGATCTCCTCGGGGCGCTTCAGGCCGTCCCAGAGGCCGTCGATCTTGTTCAGCACGACGAAGCGGCCCGAGCGGTGCGCGGGGCTGATCCGCTCGCGCCAGACCTCGACGTCGCTGCGCGTGACGCCGGCGTCGGCGGCGAGCACGAACAGCACCGCGTGCGCGGTCGGGATCAGGTTCAGCGTGAGCTCGGGCTCGGCGCCGATCGCGTTCAGGCCGGGCGTGTCGACGACCACGAGCCCCGTGCGCAGCAGCGGATGCGGCACGTTGACGAGCGCGTGGCGCCAGCACGAGATCTCGACCATGTCGTGCTCGTCGGGCACGACCGGCGAGTCGTCGTCGGTCTCGTCGTAGAGCCCCATCAGGATCGCCTCCTCGACGGGCACGCGCTTGACCTCGCGCACCGCCTCGAAGGCGAGCTTCAGGCTCTCGACGTCGTCCGGATCGAAGGGCACGAAGCGCCATTCGTGCGACGCGTGGCGCAGCTCCGACACCGTCGCGTCGCGCAGCCGCGTCTCGATCGGCAGCAGCCGGATGCCCGGCGGCTGCGACGCGTCCCACAGCAGCTCGGTCGGGCACATCGTGGTGCGCCCGGCGGCCGAGGGCAGCACGCGCTGGCCGTAGTCGGCGAAGAACAGCGCGTTGATCAGCTCGGACTTGCCGCGCGAGAACTCGGCGACGAAGGCGATCGACATCCGGTCGTCGCGCAGCCGGTCGAGCACGCGCCCGAGGCGCGCCTGCAGCTGCGGATCGGACAGGTTCCCGTCGGCGAGCCACTGGCCGTAGCGGCCGACGGCGTCGGCGAGCTCGGCGCGCCAGCTGCCGTACGCCTTGATCCGATCGGAGAAGCCGCTCATCGTCGCTCGGGTGGATGCCGGTGCGCGCCGGCCCCCCGGCCGGCTTGACGGTAGGTCGAACGAGCGTAGCACACGGTCCGGCGCGCCCCGCCGGCGGCGGCGCCGCGGCAGCCGGGCCCGACGGACGGCGACCGCGCGGCACGCGGCGGCGAGGCCGTCCCGCACGCGGCCGGGCCCGCGGCGGGGCGCACCGCGGGCGCGCGGCTCACCGCGGGCGCGCGGCTTACCGCGGGCGTGCGGCTCACGACTGGCATCGCGCGCACCAGTAGGTGGCCCGCTGCTGCTGCCGCACCGTGCGCACCGGATCGCCGCAGACGCGGCAGGGCTCGCCGGCGCGGTCGTAGACGAGGCACTCGAGCTGGAAGTACCCGCCCGTGCCCTCGCTCGAGACGAAGTCGCGCAGCGTGCTGCCGCCGGCGGCGATCGCCGCGGCGAGCGTCTCGCGGATCGCCCGGGCGAGGCGGTCGTACCGCTCGCGCCCGATCCGGTGCGCCGGCGTCGACGGCCGGATCCGCGCGCGGAACAGGCTCTCCGACGCGTAGATGTTGCCCACGCCCACCACCACCGTGCCCGACAGCAGCAGCTGCTTGATCGCGACGCGCCGGCCGCGCGTCTCGCGGAACAGCAGCGCGCCGTCGAAGGCCTCGGAGAAGGGCTCGACGCCGAGCGACGCGAGCAGCGGATGGCCGTGCGGCGGGCCGTCGGCCGCGTCGTGCCACAGCACCGCCCCGAAGCGGCGCGGATCGTTGAGCCGCAGCACGCCGGCGTCGAAGACGAGGTCGAGGTGATCGTGCGCGCGCAGCGGCGTGCCGGGCGGCGACCAGGCGATCGTGCCCGACATGCCGAGGTGCACGATCAGCCAGCCGTGGTCGAAGGCGAGCAGCAGGTACTTGCCGCGGCGCTCGACCGAGCGCACCACGCGGCCGGCGAGACGCTCGGGCAGATCGGCCGGGATCGGCCAGCGCAGCGCCGGCGCGCGTCGCTCGACCGCGACCACGCGTCGGCCCGCCGCGGTCTGCGCGAGACCGCTGCGGACGACTTCGACCTCGGGGAGTTCGGGCATCGGGCGGATGGCGGAGCGCGGGCCGGCGACCCGGGAGCCGGGGCGGGCGCGGTTGAAGGGCAGTGTAAACGAGGCTAGGATCGGACCATGAAAGCCCACGTCGCGCTGGCCGTGGCCATGGTCGCGGCAGCCGTATCGGGCTGCTCGACCGTCGCCCGTGCCGACCCTTCCGTCCCCGCCCCCGCCGTCGAGCGGAGCCTGCGCGAGCGCATCGCGCAGGCGACGCCGCCGCGCTCGCGGCCGGTGACGCCCCTCGCCCAGGCGCAGCCGCGGCCGAGACCCGCCGTGCCCCGTGCCTCGCCGCTGCAGGCGACCGAGGACGAGGTGCCGCTGCCCTCGCTCGAGCTGTCCCCGCAGATCCTCTTCCAGCTGCTCGCCGCCGACCTCGCGGCGCAGCGCGGCGAGGTCGGCTCGGCCTGGCAGACCTACATGGCGCTCGCCCGCCAGACGCGCGACCCCCGGATCGCGCGCCGCGCGGCCGAGGTCGCGATCGGCGCGCGCGCGCTCGCCGAGGCCGCGCAGTCGGCGCAGCTCTGGCGCGAGCTCGCCCCCGCGTCGCGGGCCGCGCCGCAGATGCTCGAGACGCTGTGGCTGAGCACCGGGCGGCTGCGCGACGCCGAGCCGATGCTCGCCGAGCGGCTCGCCGCCGCCCGGACCGAGGGCACGCTGCCGGCCGCCTACCAGCAGCTGCAGCGCTCGCTGCAGCGCGTGCAGGATCGCGCGGGCGCCTGGGCGCTCGTGCAGCGCCTGAGCGAGCCCGATCTGTCCGTGCCCGCCGCGCGGCTCGCGCGCGCCACGCTCGCGACCGCCGCCGACGACCTGCCGGCCGCCGCGGCCGAGGCCCGCGAGGCGCTGCGTCTCGCACCCGACGACGAGGAGGCCGCGGTGGTCGCCGCGCGCGCGCTGTCGCGCCGGCCCGAGACCAAGGCCGAGGCGACCGCGATCCTCGACCGCTTCCTGCAGCGCTCGCCGATGTCGCTCGAGGCGCGCTACCAGTACGCGCGGATGCTCGCGGCCGACGGCCGCACCGAGGAGGCGCGCGCGCAGCTCGAGCGCGCGCTCGCGCAGACGCCCGACAACCCGGCGGTGCTGTTCTCGCTCGCGCAGATCGCGCACCAGTCGAAGCAGCCGGCCGACGCCGCGCGGCTGCTGCAGCGCTACGTCGAGCTGCCGCGCACGGTGCCGCGCGACAACGCGCCCGCGCTGCTGTTCCTCGCCCAGATCGCCGAGGAGGAGGGACGCACCCCCGAGGCGATCGACTGGCTCGCGAAGGTGCCGCGCGGCGAGGAGTACGTGCCGGCGACCGTGCGGCGCGCGCTGCTGATGGGCAAGATCGGCCAGGTCGAGGCCGCGCGCGCGCTGCTGCAGGACGCGCCGGCCGCCGGCATGCGCGAGCGCACGATGCTGCTGTCGGGCGAGTCGCAGCTGCTGCGCGAGGCGCGCCGCAACCAGGAGGCGTTCGACGTGCTCGACCGCGGCCTCGAGCGGATGCCCGACAGCGCCGAGCTGCTGTACGACCACGCGATGGCCGCCGAGCGGATCGACCGCCTCGAGGTGATGGAGCGCTCGCTGCGGCGGCTGATCGAGCTGCGCCCGGAGCACGCGCACGCGTACAACGCGCTCGGCTACACGTTCGCCGACCGCGGCGTGCGCCTCGAGGAGGCCCGCGCGCTGATCGAGAAGGCGCTGTCGCTGTCGCCGGACGACGCCCACATCCTCGACAGCCTCGGCTGGGTGCAGTTCCGCCTGAAGGACTACGAGCGCGCGCTCGAGACGCTGCAGCGCGCGTACTCGATGCGGCCCGAGGCCGAGATCGCCGCGCACCTCGGCGAGGTGCTGTGGGCGATGGGTCGCGCCGACGAGGCCCGCCGGCTGTGGCGCGAGGCCCGCGGGCGCGAGCCGGACAACAGCACGCTGCGCGAGACGCTGGCCCGGCTGAATGTCGCGCTCTGAGCGCCGCGCGCCGGCGCTCCGCGTCGGGCGAGCGACGTCGCGGCGGGCGGCCGCGCTCGGCGCCGCGATCGGCCTCGCGCTCGCGGCCGGCTGCGCGACCGTCCCGCCGCCCGCGCCGCCGTCGGCGCCCCCCGCCGCGCCGCGCGCGGTCGAGGGCCCGCGCGAGTGGAACGGCCGCTTCTCGGTGCGTCTCGTGTCCTCGGGGGCCGAGGGCGGGCAGGACGCCGCCTTCGGGCGCTTCTCGCTGGTGCGGCGTCCTGCGCCGACCGGCCGCGTGCTCGAGCTCGCGCTCGTCTCGCCGTTCGGGCAGACGCTCGCCGACGCGCGCCGCGGGCCCGACGGCGCGTCGACGCTGCGGCTCGCCGACGGACGCACGCTGCGGGCGGGCTCGCTCGACGGGCTCGTCGAGCAGGCGCTCGGCTGGCCGCTGCCGGTCGAGCGGCTGCCCGACTGGCTCGACGACCGCTTCGAGACCGTGCTCGCGCGCGACGCGCGCGGCACGCCGACGCTCGCGCGCGACAGCGGCTGGCGGATCGAGCGCGAGGCCGGCCGCTGGTCGCTCGCGCGGCCGCGCCCCGACGGCGAGCTGCGCGTCGTGCTGGTGCTCGACCGCTGACGACGGGCCGGCCCCGTCCCGCGAACGCGTCCGCAGACCCGATGCTGACCGAGATCCGACACGCGCCCGCGCCGGCGAAGCTCAACCTGTTCCTGCACGTGACCGGCCGCCGGCCGGACGGCTACCACGAGCTCGAGACCGTCTTCCAGCTGATCGACCTGTGCGACCGCGTCCACCTGCGGCGACGCGACGACGGCGCGATCCTGCGGATCGGCGCGCTGCCCGGGGTGGCGCCCGAGGACGACCTGGTGGTGCGGGCCGCGCGGCTGCTGCAGCGCGAGAGCGGCACGCCGCTCGGCGTCGAGATCGGGCTCGACAAGACGATCCCGATGGGCGGCGGGCTCGGCGGCGGCAGCTCCGACGCGGCGACCGTGCTGCTCGCCGCGAACCGGCTCTGGGGGCTCGACTGGCCGCGCGAGCGGCTCGCCGACGTCGGGCTCGCGCTCGGCGCCGACGTGCCGTTCTTCGTGTTCGGGCGCACCGCGTACGCGCGCGGCGTCGGCGAGCGGCTCGAGCCGCTGGAGCTGCCCGACGCGTGGTTCGTCGTGGTCGCGCCGCCGGTGTCGGTGCCCACGGCCGGCGTCTTCGCGGCCGAGGATTTGACACGCGACACGGAACCGCTCAGAATCTCGGGTCTTTCGCGCGACGGCCGAGTCTGGCAGGGCAGGAACGATCTGCAGCCGGTCGTCGTGAGGCGGCATCCCGAGGTGGCGGCAGCGCTCGCGTCATTGAAGGAAGCCGCCCGCGCGGCGGGGCTGGACCCCGCGCTGGCCCGCATGAGCGGATCCGGCGCGTGCGTGTTCTGTCCCGTGCCCACCGAAGCCCTGTCCGGGCGGCTGGCGGAGCACGTGTCGCGCAGCGGAGTCGGGAGCGTCCGCAGTTGTCGCGGGCTCGCCCGTCACCCGTTGGGGAGTCGCCAAGTTGGTTAAGGCACCGGATTTTGATTCCGGCATGCGAGGGTTCGAGTCCTTCCTCCCCAGCCCACCCTTTCCTGCCCTCGCCGTCGATGCATCGCGACACCCGTAGTCCTTCCGACACCGTCCGCCCCGAGGGGCTGATGGTCTTCACCGGGAACGCGATCCCGCAGCTGGCGGCGTCCGTCGCGCAGCACCTCGGCATCGGCCTGGGCAAGGCCACCGTCGGGCGCTTCTCCGACGGCGAGGTCATGGTCGAGATCCTCGAGAACGTCCGCGGCAAGGACGTCTTCGTGCTGCAGTCGACCTGCTCGCCGACCAACGACAACCTGATGGAGCTGATGGTGATGGTCGACGCGCTGAAGCGCGCGTCGGCCGGCCGCATCACCGCCGCCCTGCCCTACTTCGGCTACGCGCGCCAGGACCGCCGGGTGCGCTCCTCGCGCGTCGCGATCAGCGCCAAGGTCGTCGCCAACATGCTCGAGGTCGCCGGCGTCGACCGCGTGCTGACGATGGACCTGCACGCCGACCAGATCCAGGGCTTCTTCGACATCCCGGTCGACAACATCTACGCCGGGCCGGTGCTGCTCGCGGACGTCGCCACGCAGAACCTGTCGGAGTGCATCGTCGTGTCGCCCGACGTCGGCGGCGTGGTGCGCGCCCGGGCGCTCGCCAAGCGGCTCGACACCGACCTCGCGATCATCGACAAGCGCCGCCCGAAGGCGAACGTCTCCGAGGTGATGAACATCATCGGCGAGGTCAAGGGCCGCACCTGCGTGATCATGGACGACATGGTCGACACCGCGGGCACGCTGGCCAAGGCCGCCGACGCGCTCAAGGAGCACGGCGCCACCCGCGTGATCGCGTACTGCACGCACCCGGTGCTGTCGGGCAACGCGGTCGAGCGCGTGTCGCAGTCGGCGCTCGACGAGCTGGTCGTCACCGACACCATCCCGCTGTCGGCCGCCGGCCGCGGCTGCGGGAAGATCCGCGTGATCAGCTGCGCGAAGCTGCTGGCCGAGACGATCCTGCGCATCAACCGCGCGGACTCGGTCTCGTCGCTGTTCAACGACGATTGAGATTCGTCGGCCGCCTCGCGGCGGTCGACGCTGGCCCCCGCCCCTCGCGGGCGGGGTTGTTCGTGCCCGGCGCTCTGGTCGCGGAGCCCGGGTCAACCGTGAAGGATCAGCGATGAAAGTCGTCGCGACTACCCGTTCCGCGCAAGGTTCGAGTGCGAGCCGCCGCCTGCGCCGTTCCGGCAAGGTGCCGGGCATCATCTACGGCAGCACGGGCGCCCAGCCCACGCCGGTCGAGATCGACCACAACCCGCTCTACCACTCGCTGCGGGTCGAGGCCTTCCATTCGTCGATCCTCGACATGGAGATCGACGGCCGGTCGGAGAAGGTCCTGCTGCGCGACGTGCAGTGGCACGCGTACAAGCCGCAGGTGATGCACATCGACTTCCAGCGCGTCGCCGCGGATCAGAAGATCCACGTCAAGGTGCCGCTGCACTACGTGAACCAGGAGAACTCGCCGGCGGTCAAGCTGTCGGCGGCGATCGTGAGCCACGTGCTGACCGAGATCGACGTGAGCTGCCTGCCGGGCAACCTGCCGGAGTTCATCACCGTCGACCTGGCGGACCTGACCCCGGGCAAGCCGCTGCACCTGTCCGACGTGACCTTCCCCGAGGGCGTCTCCCCGGTGAACGTCAAGGAGAACCCGGTGCTCGTGGTCGCCACCGTCAAGGGCGGCGGCGGCGATGCCGAGGAGCCGGCGGCCGCCGCCCCGGCCCCGGCGCCGGCCGCGGCGAAGGCGCCCGCGAAGAAGTGACGCGCCGACGCGGGTGAGCGGCCGCGTGCCGCCCGCCCCGGACGGGCCCCCGCACGGCGCGAGCCGTCCGGGGGCTTTTCTTCGTGCGCGGCCGTCGCGAGAGGGGCGGCGCCCGGATCGCCCCGACTCGGCCCGACGCGCGGCCGGTGCCCGGATCGCCGCGACTCGCCCCGACGCGCGGGCGGCGTCGGATCGCCGCGGCTCAGGCCGACGCGCGCGGGCGGCGCGACACCTTGTGCTCGTACATCGCCGCGTCCGCCTCGGCGAGCAGCGCCTCGATCGAGTCGTGGCGCTGCGGCGAGTAGGCCACCGCGCCGACCGAGAATCCGAACGTGCCGGACGGCGCCCCCGTCGTCGGACGGCGAGCCTCGACCATCGCCTCCAGGCGCCGCACGCAGGTCGCGGCGGAGTCCGCGTCGGCGCCGGTCAGCAGCACGACGAACTCGTCGCCGCCGAAGCGGCCGACGACGTCCGACTCGCGATGCACCGTCCTCAGCATCGACGCGAACTCGACCAGCACGCGGTCGCCCTCGGCGTGGCCGCGGGTGTCGTTGACCTGCTTGAGGCCGTCGAGGTCGAAGAAGAGCGCGGTCACCGGCCGCCGCAGGCGGCGGCAGGTCGCGAGCGCGTAGCGCGACAGCAGCTCGAAGCCGCGCCGGTTCGACAGGCCGGTCAGCGGATCGGTCGTCGCGAGCTGCAGCGAGACGAGCTCCTGCTCGGCCATGCCGGCGAGGTCGCGCAGCAGCGAGCGCTGCTCGTCGTCGAGCGTGCGCGGCTCGCGATCGAGCAGGCACAGCACGCCGACGGTGTGCCCGTTCGGCAGCCGCAGCGGGCAGCCCGCGTAGAAGCGCACGTCGGGCGCCCCGGTCACGAACGGGTTGTCGGCGAAGCGGACGTCGCGCGTCGCGTCGGGCACGAGCAGCAGGTCGTCGCCGACGATCGCGTGGCTGCAGAACGCCACGTCGCGCGGCGCCTCGACGGCGTCGGCCAGCCCCTGGTTCGACTTGATCCACACGCGATGCGCGTCGACGAGGTTCACGAGCGCGATCGGCACGTCGAACAGCCGCTTCGCGAGGCGCGTCAGCCGGTCGAAGCGCTCCTCGGGCGGGGTGTCGAGCAGCTGCAGCCGGCGCAGCGCGCGGACGCGGGCGGCGTCGTCGATCGGGACGGGCGAGGGGGTCATCGGGTTCGGGGGCGGAACGATGCGGACGACTCGACTGTAGCCGCCGGGGCGCCGGCCGTCGCGCGCGCGGACGCGTCCCGTCCCCGCGCGCACGCCGTTCGATCGGATTACGTGCTAGCCGCAATCTCCCGCGCGAGCGCCGCCCGCGCAGCCGCGGGGCCCGCTCCGGCGGGGCGCGCCGGCGGGTGCGCCGGTCCGCGCGATAATCGCGGGATGACCTCCTCCACCGCCCGCTCCGCCCGGCGCCGCCCGGGCGCTCCGGCCCGTGCCGGGGCCGCGACGCGTCCCGCATGAGCGCGATCCGCCTGATCGTCGGCCTCGGCAATCCCGGCGCCGAGCACGAGGACGACCGCCACAACGCCGGCTTCTGGTTCGTCGACCGCGTCGCGCGCGAGCACGGCGGCGCCTGGCGCCGCGAGTCGCGCTTCCACGGCGAGGTCGCGCGGATCCAGATCGGCGGCCAGGACGTCTGGCTGCTGAAGCCGCAGACCTACATGAACCGCTCCGGCCAGTCGGTGCAGGCGCTCGCGCGCTTCTACCGGATCGGCAGCGGCGAGCTGCTGGTGGTGCACGACGAGCTCGACCTGCCGCCGGGCACGGTCAAGCTCAAGCGCGGCGGCGGCTCCGGCGGCCACAACGGGCTGAAGGACATCACCGCCGCGATGGGCGGGCCCGACTACTGGCGGCTGCGGATCGGCATCGGCCATCCGCGCGACCTGTACCCGGGGCGCGAGGTCGTCGACTTCGTGCTGCAGCGGCCGGCGCGCGCCGAGCAGGACGCGATCGACGCGCGGATGCCCGACGCGCTCGAGATCGTCCCGCTGCTGGCCGCCGGCCACTGGGAGCGCGCGGGGCAGCGGCTGCACACCGTGCCGAAGCGCGCGTCGTGAGGGCGCGGCGCGGATGAGGGCTGTCCGCCTGCTCGCCGGGCCGCGCGCCCGCGAGCGCATCGCGCGAGACGGGCTCGCGCCGTCGTCGATCGCCGCGGTCGCCGCCGCCGCCGGCGGCCCGAAGGGCCTCGCGTTCCTCGCGCTCGACGAGTGGCTGTTCGGCAGCTGGCTCGCCGCGCCCGGTCGGCCG
>DASPJX010000002.1:0-3760 GCA_035628395.1 Burkholderiaceae bacterium
CCGCCGGCGTCGCCCTCGCCGGGCATGGCGCCGAACGCGCCCACCGCGCCCGCGGCGCACTGAGGGACGCCGGGCGGCCCCGCGCCGCCCGCGAGCCCTCGCGCAAGGCCCAGCGCCCGCCTTCCGGCGGGCGCTGTCGCGTCCGGGGCCGCCTCCGCGCCGAGCAGCCCGCCTCCATCCGCCCGACCGATGCCCGCCACGCCCGAGCCCGTGCTGACCTGCGGCCGCTTCGAGCTCCGCCTCGACCGCCCGCGGATCATGGGGATCCTGAACCTGACCGACGACTCGTTCTCGGACGGCGGGCGCTGGCTCGAACCGTCGGCGGCGGTGGCGCGCGCGCTGCGGATGGTGGAGGAGGGGGCCGAGCTGCTCGACCTGGGAGCCGAGTCCACGCGCCCGGGCGCGCCGCCGGTGCCGGCCGCGCTCGAGCTCGGCCGGCTGCTGCCGGTGCTGCGCGCGCTCGAGGGCTGCGGCGTGCCGCTGTCGGTCGACACCCGCAAGCCCGAGGTGATGCGGGCCGTGCTCGACGCCGGCGCCGACATGATCAACGACGTCGCCGGCTTCCGGACGGCCGAGGCGATCGACGCGGTGCGCGGCGGCCGCGCCGCGTGTTGCGTGATGCACATGCTCGGCGAGCCGTCGACGATGCAGCGGGCCCCCGTCTATCGGGACGTGGTCGGAGAGGTCGCCGCCTGGCTTGCGGAGCGGACGGCCGCGCTCCAGCATGCGGGGGTGGACCGCGCGCGGATCGTCCTCGACCCCGGCTTCGGCTTCGGCAAGACGCTCGAGCACAACCTCGCGCTGCTCGCGCGGCTCGGCGAGACCGCGCCCCCGGACGTGCCGGTGCTGGTCGGCGTCTCGCGCAAGTCGATGGTCGGCGCGCTCACCGGGCGTCCGGTCGAGGGGCGGCTCGCGGGCAGCCTGGCCGCGATGCTCGCCGCGGTCGCGCGCGGCGCGCGCATCGTGCGCGTGCACGACGTCGCCGAGACGCGCGACGCGCTCGCGGTCTGGGCGGCGGTCGACGGCGCGCGCTGATCGGCGCGCCCCCGGCCTGTCCCGTACGACGGACGAACACATTCGAAGAAGAGGGAACCCATGGCACGGAAGCATTTCGGCACCGACGGCGTGCGGGGCCGCGTCGGCGAGCCGCCGATCACGCCGGACTTCGTCATGCGCCTCGGCCACGCGGCCGGGCGCGTGCTCGCGCAGCGCACCGCGGGCAAGCCCGCGGTGCTGATCGGCAAGGACACGCGGATCTCGGGCTACCTGCTCGAGGCCGCACTCGAGGCGGGCTTCTCGGCGGCCGGCGTCGACGTGCTGCTGTCCGGTCCGCTGCCGACGCCGGCGGTCGCGTACCTGACGCGCGCGCTGCGGCTGTCGGCGGGCGTGGTCATCAGCGCGTCGCACAATCCGTTCGACGACAACGGCATCAAGTTCTTCTCGGCCGACGGCAACAAGCTGCCCGACGAGACCGAGCTGCGCATCGAGGCGGCGCTCGACGAGCCGATGGGCTGCGTGCGCTCCGAGCAGCTCGGTCGCGCCAAGCGCATCGACGACGCCGCGGGCCGCTACATCGAGTTCTGCAAGAGCACGTTCCCGGCGAACCTCGACCTGAAGGGCCTGAAGCTCGTCGTCGACTGCGCGCACGGCGCCGCGTACCACACCGCGCCGCACGTGTTCCACGAGCTCGGCGCCGACGTCGTCGAGATCGGCACGGCGCCGACCGGACTCAACATCAACGCCGGCGTCGGCGCCACGCATCCGGAGTCGCTGCGCGCCGCGGTGCTCGAGCATCGGGCCGACCTCGGCATCGCGCTCGACGGCGACGCCGACCGGCTGCTGATGTGCGATGCCGACGGGCGTCTCTTCAACGGCGACGAGCTGCTGTACGCGATCGTCGCCGAGCGCGCGCGCCGCGGCCCGGTCGCCGGCGCGGTCGGCACGCTGATGTCGAACATCGGGCTCGAGCAGGCGTTCGCGCGGCTGGGCATCGGCTTCGAGCGCGCGAAGGTCGGCGACCGCTACGTGCTGGAGACGATGCAGCAGCGCGGCTGGCTGTACGGCGGCGAGAGCTCGGGCCACCTGCTGTGCCTCGACTGCCACACCACCGGCGACGGCACGATCAGCGCGCTGCAGGTGCTGGGCGCGATCCGCCGCGACGGTCGCACGCTCGCCGAGATGACGCGCGAGCTGACGATGTTCCCGCAGACGCTGATCAACGTGCGGGTGGACCGCGGCTTCGACTGGCAGCGGCACGCCGGGCTGCGCGCCGAGCGCGAGGCGGTGGAGCGCGAGCTGGGCGGCGACGGCCGGATCCTGATCCGCGCCTCGGGCACCGAGCCGCTGCTGCGGGTGATGGTCGAGGCGGCGAGCGAGGAGGCCGCCGAGCGCTTCGCGCGCCGGCTGGCCGCCTCGGTCGGAGGCTGACGGGGCGCGTCGCGCCCCGCGGTCACCAGAGCGTGGGCGTCGCGAGGAAGGCGGACAGGTCCTCGCGCTGCGAGGGCGTGAGCCGCCCGCCGAAGGCGGTCGCCATCGTCGGCACGATCTGCACCGCCCGCGCGATCGCCTCCCAGCCGGCGGCGCCGCGCTGGACGTTGTCGACGTTGTCGCGCGGATCGCCGTGGCAGCTCGCGCAGCTCTCGCCGCTCGCGCCGAGCGACGACGTCCACAGCGTCTTGCCGACGGCGGCGTTGCCGGCGGGAGCGGGCGTCGCGGCCGGCGCGGGCGCCGGGGCCGGGGCCGGCGACGGTGCGGCCGCGGTGGCGAGCGTGGAGGCCGCGGGCGCGCCGCCCGGGGGCGCGCCGTCGCCGCCGCCGCTGCAACCTGCGAGAACGAGGGCCGCGACGGTCAACGTCGCACCGATGCCGATCCGCTTCATGAGGGCCTCCGGGAGCGCGCCGAGCCGGACGTCGGCGCCGCGCCGCAAGCGTGCCGCCGGGGTGTCGGGATCGCATCGGGCGACGCGCGAACGGTCGATCGCGGTCGGCGGACGGCCCGGTCCGCGGGCGGCGCCGCGGGTCCGCCGGGCGCGCGCCGGCCGTCGAGCCGCGGGCCGGGACGCGTGCGCCGATGGGATACACTCGGTCGCAGTCGGGGCGTAGCTCAGCCCGGTAGAGTGCTTGCTTTGGGAGCAAGATGTCGGAGGTTCGAATCCTCTCGCCCCGACCAGTGCGCTATACTCGCGGTCTTGCCCTGCAGGACCTTCTGCCCGTAGCTCAGCTGGATAGAGCATCGGCCTTCTAAGCCGAGGGTCACAGGTTCGAGTCCTGTCGGGCAGGCCAGGGATCTCCTCCCTGGTGCCCGTGGCGGCCCCGGCCGCGACGGTCCGGATGGTGGCTGTAGCTCAGCTGGTAGAGTCCCGGATTGTGATTCCGGTTGTCGCGGGTTCGAGTCCCGTCAGCCACCCCACCTGCAGCGCCTCTTCGCGAGAGTGCCCACTAACGAGTGGGAATACTTTCGGTGGGGTGTGAAAATCATCTGACCGGAACGGGTGGCGCGGGGAGCGGCATCCAGTGCGTAACCGTGCCGTCGTCCTCGACGTTCCAGCCGTGGTCGTCCCACCGCCCGCGAAACCATTGGCCGATCTGGGTGCCGATCGTCCCGGTCCCGTAGACGAGCACCTCGACCTCGGGCTCCGGCATCCGCTCCGCGCACGAAATCCATTGCCGCGCCCGGTCCGCCTCGACGGCGGCGCGAGCGAACGCGCGCATGTCCTCTGGCGTGAACGTGAAGTTCTGTGGCCCGTCGAGCGGGTCCGGCA
>DASPJX010000003.1:0-16054 GCA_035628395.1 Burkholderiaceae bacterium
CGCGTGCCCCCGCCGTACAGCGCGTCCATCGCCTCCTTCTCGTGGCCGACGGAGTCCGCGTAGCCCTGCACGCCTTGTGCGTGAATGCCCAGGTACAGGATCGAGTCCGTCCCGTCCGGAATCGCCATGCCGTAGACGCCATAGCCCGGCGTCAGCGACGACCACAGCGGGTCTTGCGAGCCCTTCGCGTCGTCGGTGTTGTTCGCGTTGCGATGCTCGGCAGACAATGGGACGAGCTGGGTGTACGCGAGCAGCGCGTTCGCCGAGACCTGGCCGCTGCCGATCAGCGACGGATCGAACGAGAAGGCGGGCAGGCCCGTGCAGGTGTTCGCGTTCTGCGATGCGCCCGCCCATCCGCCGATGACCGGGCCGCCGAGGGCGGATTGCCACGCGCTCGGCACATGACACATCGGGCCGCTCGACCAGCGCCCGTTGAAATTCGCCGAGCGCACGAGCGAGGAGACGACGCCGGCCGTCGCGAGGTTCTTCGAGCGCCGCGCGTGCGTGACGACCGGCGCGTTCTGGGTGTACCAGCTCCCCGCTGCCTGGATGAGCTCGTTGCCGACGACGATCTGCCCGCTCACCTGGAAGGCGTTGCCGGGGTTCTGCGCGGTGCCGGCCGCGTACCAGTTGGCCGTCGCATCGGTCGGCGGCTGCAGCAGCAGCGCCTCGTCGAGCGACTCGAACGGCGTGGTGAAGCCGTTCTTGAGCGTGATCGAGCCGCCGCCCTGCTTGCGGGTCAGCGACCACTCGGCGGTCAGCTTGTGGCGATCCTGCCCGCCCGTGCCTTGGCAGAAGAACGAGCCGTTGCCCGAGTCGCCGTTGATGTCGATGCACCCGGCTGTGCCGCCGTAGTCGAAACCCGGATAGCCCTCGAAATACGGCTCGCGCGGCCGGTACGACCCGAGGTAGACGAGGTGCTCGCGCGTCACCAGCGACGACGGCAGCGTGCCGCTCGTGCCGGGCGGGGTCGCCGCGCTCGTGGCGCTCACCGAGGTCAGCGCCTCGCGGAACTGCGGGTCGCCGCCGGGGGTCGGCTCGATGCGGTTGACGGTCTCGCGCACCGCGATCGTCGCGCCCACGTCAGCCGCGGTCCGGGTGTAGGTCAGCCCCTCGGCGCCGGTGATCGGCACGCCGTTGCGCAGCCATTGGTAGCGGCGCATCAGCCCGAAATTCATGAACCCGTCGTCGAGCGCGCCGCGCGAGGCGTTGTACGGGTCGACGTAGCGCGCCGTCGGGTCGAGCCAGTCCTTCGTCCAGGTGCCGCGCCGCACCCGCAGGATCGTGCCGATCGCCGCGGTATCGGCGCCGGCGTAGAGCGCCTCGATCGTAGGCAGCGAGGTGTTCGCGGGCTCGGCGGCGCTCGCCGCGGCCGCCACCGGCCCGACGACCGCCGAATACTGCGGCGAGCTCGCGCCGGCCGCGTTCGAGGCGATGACGCGCAGCCGCCAATACTTGCCCTGGTCGGCGGCGAGCGCGGTGTAGCTCGTGCCCGTCACCCCGGTGATGTCGCTCCACGGCCCCGAGACCCCGTCCGCGAGCTGCAGTTGCCGCGCGTACCCGGTCGGCGAATTCGCCCAGGTGCCGTTGTCGAAGGTGACCGCCTGGCCGACCTGCGCGCTGCCCACGATGACGGGCGCGGACTGGATGAGCGGCACCGAGCCGATGACCGGGCCGACCGTGGCGCTGTAGACCGTCTCGCTCGGGCCGAGCGCGTTGGTCGCGATGACCGCGAGCCGCAGGTAGTGCCCCTGGTCGGCGGCCTGCTGGACGTAGGTGGTGCCGGTCGCACCCGCGACGTCGGCCCATCCGGTCGAGCCGTTCGCGCTGCGCTGCAGTTGGCGCGCGTAGCTGGTCGGCGACTGCGTCCATGCGCCGTCGAGCAGCGAGAGCGTCTGCCCGGTCTGCAGCGTGCCGGACAGCGAGGGCGCGGTGATGATCTCGGGGCGGCCCGCGCCCGGTGCGCGCACGAGCAGCGTGTCGAGCGCGACGACCTGCCCGACCTCGAAGGTCTCGAGCGGCCACTTGAACGCGACGCCGTCGGCGAGCGAGATGCGCCCGCGCAGTGCGCGCCCGTTCGCTCCCGTGAACTGCAGGAACGCGATCGCGGGCAGCGGCGCCTGCGTCACCGTGATGCCGCCACTCGTGACCGACCCGAGCGTGACCTGCCCCGACGACGGCGTCGCCCAGGGGTTCGCCATCGTGCCGTTCGCGTACTCCTGGCCGCCCGTGCCGCGGACCGTCACGGTGACCGGCGGGGTCAGCGCGGCGGCGACGACCGCGTGCTTCGCGGCGTAGGTCGCCGCGCCCTGGAACTCGACCCAGGTGGTGCTGTCGACCTGGATGTCGGTGCCGCCGAGCGGCGGCGCCGGCGGCAGCGGCGTGACCTTGCCGGCGTACTTCCGCAGCAGTTGCAGGATGTACCAGGCGGGCGGGCGGCCGAGACGACTCATGGCGTGGTGTACCCGCTGAACATGTCGATCACGTTGGTCAGCGCCGAGGGCTGGTCGGTCTTGGCCGAGGCCAGATCCTTCGCGGTCGCAGCCGCCGCCTGCTGCTCGGCGATCTGCTGCTGCTGCATCGCCTGCTCGGCGCGCGCCTGACGGATCAGCGCGACGCGCTCGCCCGGCACGATCAGCTCGGGGTCGACGCCGAGCATGTCGGCGTAGGCGTCGACGACCCGGTCCTGGTCGATCTTGTCGAGCACGTCGGGCTTCATTTGGGCGATCGCCCCGACGGTGCCGAGCAGGCGGTCGATGCCGTTCGTCGCGACCGCGCGCTGCGCCTGGGCGAGCATCGAGACGAACTCGACGTTGAGCTCCATGCCCTGCAGCTCTTCGGGCGCGGGCGGCACGATGCCAGCCTCCACCACCCGCTCGAAGGTCATGTCGATCAGCGGCGAGAGCAGCTCGTTATGCAGGCGTTCCAGCACCGGCCCGAGCATCAGCAGCTTCTCCTCGTGGCGCTCGGCGACCTCGGTCGCGGTCATGCGCCCTTGGATCGGCTGCGAAGCGAGCATCAGGAACAGGTCCGCATGGAAGGCGGAATTGATCCGGCCGCGCACGTCGCCGATGTCGGCGAGCAGATGCGAGAGATCGAGCCGCACGTCGAACGCCGTCTTGATCCCGCCGCTCGGGTTCGCCATGTCGACGAAGGTGACGCCGCCGGGCAGCGTGTCGCGCTCGCGGTTCGCCATCGACATCGGCATCTGCAAGGGCGGCTTCGTCATGTAGTCGATCGCCTGGGCCTTGCGGAGCTGCTGGTGCTGCAACTGCTTGATGTCGCCGAGCGCGCGCATCGAGGGCGCCTCGCCGTAGATGTCGCCGCCGCGCACGGTCCAGCGCGGTGCCACCGCCGGGAACCGCTTGAACCCGCCCTCGGAGAGGAACGTGACCTTGTCGCCGCCGAGCTCGAGGTAGCAGGAGCGGAACGGCATGTTCCGCGCATCGCGCATCGTCGAGTCGCGCTCGAGACGCGGCTCGATCGCGTGGATGACGGTGATCCAGGCGTCGCGGGTGCCGCGGTCGTACAGGTTGCGCGCGTGGATCGAGACTCGATCGAGCCCGAACTGCCCGACGAGCTGCTCGACCGTCATGTCGAACTCGCGGTAGAGCGTCGAGACCACGCCGCGGTGATCGGTCGCGACCGCGTACTCGCCGCAGGTCAGCGGGTAGTGCCGGATCACGTCCGAGAAGTCGGGCATGACGACCGAGGCCGCGGTGCCGAACGCGCCGAGCTCCTCGTAGATCGAGTGCAGCCCGCGGTAGGTGTTGCTCTTGGCGAACACCATCAGCATCACGCGCTGCACGTCGGCAAGCCAGGTCTTGACCGCGGCCGACTCGTCGAGCTCGGCGTCGCCGGTGGTGAGACGGAACCAGGGCCGCGCCGGCGACGTCATCCCCGCCATCATCCCGGCGGCCAGCACGTCGAGCGCCTTGGTGCCGGTCGAGTCGTAGATCGAGCGGTGGCGCGTGCCCTTGTTGCGATCCTGCACGAAGAAGCGGCCCGCGCGCGGCAGCAGGTACTCGCTGATCTCCTTCCAATGCGCGTCCCAGGACGAACGCTCGGTCTTGAGCGCGCCCCACCGCTGATGGACGCGGTCGCGCCGCTTGAGCTCGTCGGCGCCGAGGGTGCGCTGCTCGGCCACCGTCAGCCCCCCAGGAGCGTCGTGCGCCCGAGCGTGAGCTGCTGCGGGTCGACTCCGGCCGGGCCGGTGAGCAGCGTCGAGGCGCGCGCGGCGCCCGAGGTGCCGCCGGGCATCACGAGCGGCACGTTGTTGACGCGGCGCTGCTCGGCGACCTGGCGGGTCACCGCCTCGTCGGCTTGCTTGGCGGCGGCCTCTTCGGCGTTCTTGCCGGCGATGCGCTGGTCTTTCGCCGCCATGTGCCCCTGGCGTGCGGAGATTGCGGTGCCGGCCGCGGCGGCGCCGGCCGCGATCATCGCCATCGTCGAGAGTGCAGCCATGTCAGGCGCTCCGTGCCTTGAGGTGAGCCCGCTCGACGACCCGGTAGCCGTGCGCCTGGAAGAGCCGTCCGGCCGGCGTCTCGCCGCCGACCACGAGGTCGGACATCGAGAAGGCGTCCGCCCCGAGCGCCGCGCCCCACGCCTCGAAGGCGCGAATCAGCGCGGAGCCCGCGTCGGCGCCGCGGTGCGCCGGGTCGACCCAGAGGGCGAGCTCGGCGGCGACCCATGCCTTGCGGTTGAACCAGGCCGGGGTCAGGTGTCCGGCGATCGCCCCGACGAGCTCGCGACCGCGCTCGGCCACGAACAGCACGCCGACGTCGGGGGCGCCGACGAGGTGCAGCAGCAGCTCGCGCACGCTGTCGGGGTCGTAGTCGGCGAAGTCGCCGAAGGCGGTGTCGGCGTGGAAGGCCGCGCCCATCGCCACCAGCGTCGGGACGTCGGCAGGGTCGGCGAGGCGGATCGTCAGCATGGCCGGGACGCTACGGGACGCCCCGGCGGTGATGCGTACCGGTCAGGCTGGCGGGTGCGTGTAGAGCGGCACGTCGTGCTCGCTGACAGGCGCCCCGCTGACGGTGGGCTCGAACCCATCGCGACCGATCTGCGTCAGCTCATGTCGGTCGATCCACGCCACCGGCTCGCTCCGTCGGGCCTCTGCGCCCTCGGCGGCGGCGAGCGCGACGATCACCCGGTCGATGATCGGCTGCAGCTCGGCGACGACCTTGTCGGCATCGGGCACGTCGGTGTCGCGGAAGTACCGCTGCACCATGACGAGGGCGTCGAGCGCGATGCGGGCCTCTTCCCGCAGGTCCGGCCCGCTCACCCCTTCCTCCCCGCGACGTGCGCGTCGATCGCGTCGGTCAGGGCGTCGAAGGCGCGCATCGCGGCGTCGCGGTCGGCGTAGTAGAGCCGGATCGCGTGGCCGTCCTCGAGCTCGATCGTCGCGGTGCCGCCCTGGTAGCCGGTGGCGATCGTGGCGACGAGGGCGCGCAGGCGGTCGATGTCTTCGTCGCTCATGGCAGGGTCGCCTCGATGTCGCAGGAGCACAGGTATCCGCCGTAGCGGTACGCATTCTCGCCACAGCGGCCGCAGGCCATGCCCTCGCCGGGCTCGCGGACAGGCGCCGCGGCGGCGAGCCGAGCACGCGACAGCGCCGCGCGCATGATCCCGGTGAGCGCGTGCTGGAAGTCGCCCACCTTCACGTCGGGGCGCAGCATGGAGGCAAGACGCGCAGCGCGCTCGGCGCCCGCCTCATGCTCCATCGCGATCCGGAGCAGCTCCTCGTCGCTCATCGGTCGCCCCTCGCATTCATCTCCCAGGCGACCGCCGTCAGCGCGACGCCCACAGCGAACAGCAGCCAATCGGGCGTCGAGTACAACGACGCCGACACGATGACCGAGCTCGTCAGGAACAGCAGCAGCGCGGCGACCCTCATCGGTCGAACTTCCCGAGCGCGGCGAGCACCAGCAGCACCACGCCGGCGGCGCAGGCGACGCCGAGCCCGCCCCCGAACGCGATCCCGAAGGCGCATTCGTAGCTCGACTCGAAGGGTGGGCAGAGGGATCTCATTCGCAGACCTCGTCGATCTTGATTCCGTAGATCGAGACCGCCACGATGATCCCGAGCAGCGCATGAATGAGCTGCTTGGCGGGCGCGCCGTACATCACCGCGATCGCGTCCATTCCGCTCGACACGCTCATGACGAAGACGATGAGCCCGACGATCTTGATGCAGGCTTGCAAGATCTTTCGGGTCCGGGCGGTTGCATTGAAGGTCAGGGTCACGGTGCGGTCTCCTATCGGGCCAGGGCGTAGGGGTCGAAGTCGCGGGCATTGCGCGGCACCGGCAGACCAGCCTCGAGCAGCGCGCGGTGCGGCGACGGCATGACCGGGTGCGCGAAGGTCAGCGCGAGCGCGTCGGCAATGTCGGGCGAGCCGGACTCGGGCAGGCGCTTGCGGATGTCGTCCTTCGACTCGAGCACGATCCGGTTCGTCGCGTCGTAGCGGTAGGTCGGGGTCGCGAGCTCGAGCTTCAGCGCGTTCTCGTTCGGGATCGCGCCGCCCGCCTTGATCCACTCGGCCATCCCGAACCACATCTCGGCCCGCTTGTTCGCGAAGTGGATGTCGTTCGGCTTGCCGCCGAAGTTGACCTCGATGACGTCGTGCCCGAGCTGGCGCAGCCGGTCGATGACGCCGGCGCCCGCCCCGGAGTCGATGAACACCGCGTCGGGCCGCCACTCCTCGATCTCGCGCGCGGCGTTGCCGGCGAGCTGCATGTTGTCGATGCCGTGCCACACCTTCGGGGCGAACGCGACGAGCCCCTGGCGGCGGATCAGCACCGAGCGATCGCTCCCGAAGCGGGCCGGGTCGATGCCGATGACGCGCGCCGCGTGGTCGACCTCGCCCGGCTTGTACGATCGGCGCGCCGCGTCCTCGGCCTCGGTCAGGCTGACGAGCTGATCGTCGCCGGCGGCCGAGAAGTCGCACAGGAACTCGCGCGCGAAGGTCGCCTCGGACATCGTCGCGCGCAGCCGCTCGATCTCCACCGGGTCGAGCGCCTCGGTGTCGTAGACGGTGTAGCGCGCGGTGAACCACAGCGGATCGTTCTGTGCCTCGAAGTACAGCTTCGAGAACAGGTTGACGCCCTTCGGCGTGCCGATGAACCAGGCCCACCCGAGGCGGTCGGCGAGCGCCGGCTGGATCACCTCTTCCCAGACGTCGGGCTTGATCTGCGCGACCTCGTCGATGATCGCGCCGTCGAGCCGCACGCCGCGCAGCCGGTCGGGGTCGTCCGCGCCGAAGATGCGGATGATCGCGCCGTTTGCCGGGAAGCGAACGAAGGTGTCCGACTCGTTGATCTCGACCGCGCCGTACTGCACGAGCGGCGCGACCATCTGCTTGAGGCGCGACCACGCGATGATCTTCGCCTGCTTGAGCAGCGGCGCGACGTAGGCGTAGAACGGCAGCTCAAGCCGGTTCTTGACCGCGGCGTCGAGGAGCTTCTGCAGCGCGATCTCGGTCTTGCCCGCGCGCCGGTGCAGCACCAGCACTACGAAGCGCCGGCCCGCCGCGCGCACCGCGCACTCGCGCTGCCATGTGCGCGGAGGATGGCCGAAGGCGATGCGGTTACGCATCCGGGAACATCGAGACGATCTCGAACTGCATCGAGCCCGCGATCGTCGCGTTCGCGTTCACCGACGACAGCCGCGGATGGATGTAGGGCGCCGCTCGCTCGGCGATCATCGCCGCGTCGCGCAGCTCGCCCGCATCGTAGGCTTCGCGCATCGCCTCGAGCATGACCTCGAGCGGCGTGATGCCCTCGGCCGCCGCCTTGTCGGCGATCGCCCGGGTGCGCGCCGACGCCGATCCCTTCTTGCGGCCCGCGCCCGGCCTAGCGCCCCCGTGCGGCATCGCCAACTCCTTGATTTCTCATGGTTGTTTTCAAGTCACAACCTCCACGCCCTTTCCCGCGGCGCCCGAAAGTCGAGCTGCAACTGCGGCGAGCCGGCGAATTTCTCGCGGTAGGTGGCGACGAGCGTCGCGAACCCGTAGCGGTTTAGCTCGAGCCAGGATTGGCCCGTGGTCTTCGGCACGCCGAGGTCGCGGCAGACCTGCGGGAACGGCTCGCCGATCGCCACCCGGAACGCCGCGGCGCGCACGATGCGCTCGTCGTAGCGGACGACGGGCCGGGCGGGTCGCTCCTCGCGGCGGTGCCAGGCGACGGGCGTCTGGGCACGGCGGCGAAACTTGACGATGTCGGCGACGGCGCTCTTCGAGACCTCGAACTTCTCGGCGAGCTGCGTGTAGGTGAAGCCGTCGTCGCGCAGCCGGCGCATGCTCTCGCACTCGGCGTCGGTCAGACGGGCGCGCCAATGATCCTGCCCGATGGGGCGGCCGTACTCGTTGACCGCGACGAGCCGGCGCGGCGGGGCGGTCTGGATCGCCTGCAGCATGGCTCAGGTCTCCGGCCGGAAGAGCGTAGGGTAGACGGCGCGCAGGTAGGCGGTCGCCATCTCGATCGCCTTGAGTCGTGCGAGCGGGTCGGCGGCGGTGACGGGCGTTCTCGCCGCCTCCTGCAGCATTCGCACCGCGCTCGGCGGGAGCATTCGATGCTCGGGGCGGGTCTGGAAGTCGGCGAGGTTCATGCGGCCTCCGTCTGGACGGGGTCGGGAAGAAGCGGGCGCACCACGATCTCGGTGCGCGGGTTCTTGCGGTCGATGCCGTGCTCGACGAGCTTGCGGCGGACCTGGCGATCGTTGCGGTAAACGCCCGGCTGCACGAGCACTCGCTGCTCGCCGGCGCCGCGGTAGCGGTCCTGCAGCACGTCTAGCACCACGGACTCGTCGAGGTCAGGCCGCTGGCTGGCGTAGAAGATCCGCAGCTGCACCTCGACCGGCCCCTCGAGGCGCACGCGAGCGGCGGGCGGGATCTGGCGCAGGGCGTCGGCCTCGTAGCCGCGCGCCTTCTCGGACTTGATGAGCCGGGTCCGGCCGGCGATCGTGGCGATCTTGCGCTGGTTCGCCTTGCTTGCAGGCTCGCCCAGGATCGTCAGCCGGACCTCGGTCACCGCGCGTCCTCCCGCGGTTTCCAACGCCGGCCCTGGCACATCTGCTCGCGGACCACGGAGGCGGCGACGCGCGCCCTGTTCGCGAAGGTGGCGACGACCTCGGCATGCCGGCACAGCAGATGGTCGGCGCCGGGCACGCGCTCGAGGACGGCGTACTTGCAGGTCTTGCACAACGGCACAGGCGTGAAGTCGCTCGAGCTCATCCCGCGGCCCCCGGTTCGTAGACGAAGTCGGCACAGCAGCGAACGGCGATCGTGCGGCGCAGCCGGCACCACAGCACCGGCGCGCCACCGATCGAGGAGGCGCGGCCGATGGAGTGCAGGCAGGCCGCGCATGTCACAGCACCATCCCGAGCGAGAGGCCGCGCTGCTCGAGAGCGCGCTCGATGTTGCGGAGCGCCCCGCGGCCGATGCCCGGCACCAGGAACACCTCGTTCGGCTTGCGGCGCGCGAGGTCACCGACGCGCCCGATGCCCGCGGCGAGCAGGTCGAGGGTCGTTCGGGTCGGGAGCTCGAGCGTGTGGATGCTGGCGCCGAGCAGCTCGTCGTCATGCCACGCGGCCGGCTCCGGTGCCTCGGGCTCGAGCTCGCCGAGCATCTCGCGCACCACATCGAGCACCGGCTCGAGGCTCGAGACCGTCAGCCACTCCTCGCGCCCGGTGCCGTCGCGGGCACGCATCGCGATGCGGCCATCGTTCGATCGCACGATCAGCAGCGACTCGCTCATGCCGCCCTCCGACGGCTGTTCGCATCACGCACCGCCCGCAGCTCGGCGCGCTCCTCGGCGGTCTTGCCGAGCGCGTCGCAGGCGAAGTCGAACGCGATCGGCGCGAGCGCCGGGTCGTGGTCGACGTAGCGGTCGATCGCCCGGTGCGCCCAATCCCGCTGCAGCCCGCTCCCCGGGCGCTTCATGCGGCTGACGAGCTCGCGGACCTGCTCGAGCGCGCGCCGCCCGGTCTCGGTCCGGCCCATCACGTACGGCGCGTTGTGCTCCTCGGCCTTCCATTGCTCGCGCTGCTGCTCGTCGCGGCGCGCCTCGGCCGCCCGGCAGGCGTCGGCGATGTCGGACGGCGTGGGCGCCCGGCGGTTCCGCATCACCCAGTCGTCGATCGCCCCGACCACGGTGCCGAGCGGGTACGCCCGCAGCGCCCGGAACCACGTCTCGATCCCCTGCTCGCCCGGCGGGCGCGCCCCGATCGCATCGAACGCCGGGAGCAGAGCGTCCCGGAACGGCTTGAGCTCATGCGCGTGCAAGGTGGCCTCCCTGGCGCTCCTCGGCTTCGAGCTTGGCCTGCAGCCGCTCGATCGCCTCGTCGCTGATCCCGCCGCCGGCGCGCGGCGCCGCGGCACCCACGAGCTGCAGCCGTGCCGCATCCCGCGCCCAACCGGCGAGCGTGCCGGCCACGTACCCGATCGACGGCGCCGGCTCGTCGGGCCGTCGCCGTCGGATGTCCTCGACCGCCGCGGTCAGGGTCTCGACGGTCACCCCCTGCTCCGACATCGCGATCACGGTCGGATGGCTTCCGGTCGTCTCGATCCCGAGCTTTCGGGCTGCAACCGCCAGGTCCACCGGGCTCGCGCGCGTAGCTCGCGCAGCGAGCATGGGATTGGGATTGGGATTGGGATTGGGAGTTTTGCTTCCGGTTTCCGGTGGGTTACCCGGCGGAAACCCACTGGGTTTCTCCTCCCCTCCGGAATCCAACCGTGGCGGTTTCCCCTTCGGGGGCCGACCGCCCTTCTTCCCGTTCTCGCGCGCGGCGTCCTGCTTGCGGCGCGCCGTCTCGATCTCGCGGTCGCAGCGGCCGTGCCGCCAGCCGTCGGCCGTCTCCTGGAAGAACTCCCGCAGCACCGTCTCGACGGCGCGCCGCTCGTCCTTCTCGCGGGCGCAGGCGAGGCGCTGCACCGTGGCGACGTCCGCCGGCAGCGGCGTCTCGCGCGAGTAGTACAGGTCGAGCAGCACGCGGTACGCGCCATGCTCGAGCAGCGTCAGGTGCCGCGTCGCCTGGGCGTAGTCGCCGATGTGGTGCGGGTAGTAATTCACGCCGTCGTCTCCTCGGCGAGCCGATACCGCGCGACGTGCTTGCCTGAGGGCAGCTCGACGCGCTCGACCGCGATGTGATGGCCCTGCTCGCGCAGATCGCGCACGCGAGCAGCCAGCCGGAAACACCCGAAGCGATCGAGCGCCTCGAGCGGGGTGAGAGGCCCGGCGCGCAGCGCGGCCAGGATGGTTTCGGTCTGGGTCACGGCGCGAGGTCTTCTCGTAGTTGTTCGACGGTCACGTCCCGGTCGTAGACGCCGATCAGCTCGGCGTCCGATGCCTCGGGTTCGGTCTCCTGCCAGTCCTCGCTCCACGGGCGCGCGAAGATCCGGCCGATGCGCGAGCGGTAGAGGACGACGAGCTCGAGCTCCGGGTCTTGGCGGAAGAGCGCGAGCACCCGCAGTGCGGGCGACTTCGGCCACGCGCTCGGCTGCTGCAGCGGCGGCGGCAGCGGGTCGAGCAGCTCGACGTTGAGCGGCGTCGTCGCGGCGATCTCGCCGCTGTCGACGAGCCGCACCTGGAACGCATTGCCGCCGGGCTGCGCGACGATCACGCCGAGCCGCCCGGCGCGCGGGCCGCGCATGAAGCGCACGCGCAGGCCGCAGTAGCGGGTCGTGCGACCGCGCGAGGCGGGCTTCGTCGGCACGGGCATCTGCGCGCTCATCGCTCGCCCTCCCCTCTCTTCCCGACGATTCCCAGGCGGGCGTAGCGCACAGCCGCCACCCTCAAGGCATGACCACGGCCGAGCAGAGCCTCGACGAGCAACTGCTGCGCGACAGCGGTCTTCGTCGTGTCACCCGCGGTCGCGAGCAGCTCGAGCACCGCGTCGGCCTCCTCGGGCAGACGCAGGTGCAGGTCGGGGCGCGGCGCGCTCACGCGGCACCTCCCGCCTCATGGGAAGGCAGGCTTGTAGGAATCGGCCGACGCTTGGCCGTATCTGCTTGGCCGTACGCGACGAAATTTTTTTCGCGGGTCCGTCGAAGGCCGACGGCCCGCTGGTGGAGCTCGCGTTTCATGCCGCCGTTCGCTCCCGAGCAGCACGCATATCGGCGAGCAGGTCGTAGACCGTCACCTTCCCCGCGGCCGTCGCTTCGATCTCGTCGAGGTACTCAGCCGGAATCGAGTTCCGCTGGTGCCACATCCCGATCGTCGAGTACGACACGCCGAGCCGCGCCGCTAGTGCCGCCCGACCCTTTGCCTCGGCTTCGGCCCTCGCTAACGTGGGTAATGCCATGAGCGCCCCTTTAATCACGCGCTGTGATTGTGCGCAGCACGTCCCGTGTTTGTCAATCGTCACGGTGCGTGATTTCCTCGGGCGCATGTCGACCGGTGACCTGATCCGACGCGCCCGCATGGCCCGCAAGCTCACCCAGGAGCAGCTCGCGGGCCGCCTCCACTGGGGGCAGAACCGGCTGTCGAACTACGAGCGCAACGAGCGCAAGATCACCGCCGACGACCTCTCAGCTATCGCGCAGGCGCTCGAGATGCCGGTAGCCGAATTGATGAGCCCGAACGATTTCGGAGACGGGGTTCACCTAGGACGGCGGGCTGGCTCGGACGTTGAGCCAGTTCCCACGCATCGTTCTAGCGTGCCTCTGCTGACGTGGCAGCAGATCGCCTCTGGAGAGATCGTGGTTTCAGACAACAATGTGGCCTGCCCTGTTCCTGCAGGGCCGAAGACCTTCGCCGCGCGCGTACGCGGGAATGCTATGCACAACCCTGCAGGCAGGCCCTCGTTCGCTGAGGACGACCTCATCTTCGTCGACCCGAGCCGCAAGGCCGAGCACAAGTCGCTGGTGATCGTGCGCCATGCAGGTCAGGCGCTGTTCCGGCAGTACCTGGCCGAGCCCGAGGGCGCGATGCTCGCTGCGCTGAACCCGGCATGGCCGGATCGGCTGGTGCGCGTCGACGACGGCATGGAGATCGTCGGGGTCGTCATCTTCGGCGGTTACGTGCCGTGATGCGCGGGGGTAAAAAAGGCGCACCGTGATGTTCAATCACGCTACGTGTTGACAGGCACTAGCACGTAGCGTGATACTCCTTCCATCGCCTCGTTGTCGGGGCGCTGGAGGGATCGATGGTCACAGCAGTTCCGAGCGCCACCGAAGCGGCCGCAGCCGCGGTGCAGCGCGCCCGCGCCGCGACGTTCTGGCGGCTGCCGGCAAACTTCCTGGCCGACGCCTCGGCCGACGACGCCGAGCGTGACTTCGAGGTCGAGCGCGCCGCCCTGCTGAACCGGGGGGACGCATGAGCGCCACCCGCATCCCCGCCGACCGCGTGCTCGAGGTCCGCGCCGCGCTCGACGCCGCGATGGCCCTGTGCGACGCGCACCCCGGCAACGCGCAGCTCTGGTCGCAGCTCTTGTCGGCGCGCGCCACCGTGAACGCCTACCTCGTGGCGAAGATTCCCGCCCTCGAGATCGAGGTCGTCGAAGCTCGGGAGGCGGCGTGAAACCCTCCCCCTACTCCTTCCGCCGCAACAGCCGCACCGGCTACATCGGCTCGCCCTCGAACTGGACGACCGCGCAGCGGCACAGCCTGACCCTGCGCGATATCGAGGAGCGAGACGACCCGCTCGACACGGCGCGCGGCATCCTCGGCGCGCTCGCGATGACGGCGCTGCTGGTGATCGTCTGCGCCGCGGCCTACGCCGCGATCGTGATGCTCGGCACGCCCGAGGTGCTGATGGGAGCGCGCCCGTGAGCGCCGTCCTGCAACCCGAGTCGACCGGCGCGCGCGTCCTGTACGACCTGCCGGCCGACAAGTACCACGCGCTGCCCGCGATCGGCTCGTCCGACGTCAAGGCGATCCTGCGCTCGCCGGCCCACTACCGGGTGCGCGCCGCGGCCGACAACGAGTCGACCCAGTCGCAGGACATCGGCACCGCGACACACCTCGCTGTGCTCGAGCCGGCCCGCTTCGAGCTGGAGGTCGTCGGCGCCCCGCGCGTCGACCGACGCACGAGCGCGGGCAAGGCCGCTGCAGCCGCGTTCGAAGGCTTGCATGCGGGAAAGCTGATCCTGTCCGGCGATGACTTCGACACCGTGAGCCGCATCGCCGACGCCGTGCGATCGCATCCCGGCGCGCGCACGCTGCTCGACGCGGGCGCCGCCGAGGTCTCGATGATCTGGACCGACGAGGAGACCGGCACGCCCTGCAAGGCGCGCGCCGACTGGCTCCGGTCCGACGGCATCCTCGTCGACTTGAAGACCACGCGCGACGCATCGCCGGCGGGCTTCCGCCGCGAGATCGCGCAGCACCGCTACCACGTCCAGGCCGCGCACTACTTCAACGGCGCGCGCGCCGTCTTCGGCGACGACCCGCCGGCGTGGGTCTTCATCGCCGTGGAGAAAGAGCCACCCTTCGCGGTCGGCGTCTACATGCTCGATCGCGAGGCGATCGACAAGGCGCGCGAGCTCGTGGCGAGCGCCTATCGCGCGTGGCGCGGCTGCACCGAATCCGGTAGCTGGCCCGCCTACGGCGACCTCATCGAACCGATCACCCTGCCCGCCTGGGCATCTTGAAGGAAATCCCCATGGCTGCATCCAACGTCGTCGCGCTGATCCGCAGCGACCTCGCCAACCCGGCATTCCGTCAGCAGTTGCAGGCCGCGCTCCCCGAGCACGTCAACCTCGACAAGTTCGTGCGGACCGTCATCACCGCGATCCAGTCGAACTACATGCTCGCGCAGGCCGACCGCACGACGCTGCTCAAAGCCTGCATGGAGTCGGCCGCCGACGGGCTGCTGCCCGACGGGCGCGAGGGCGCGATCGTGCCCTTCCGCAACGGGCGCACCGGCAAGACCGAGGCGCAATGGCAACCGATGGTCTGGGGACTGGTCAAGCTGGTCCGCAACAGCGGCGAGCTGAAGGACATCGGGGTCGAGATCGTGCGCTCGGCCGATCACTTCGAGCGGTGGATCGACGAGAACGGCCCGCACTTCAAGCACACCCCGAGCCTCGACGGCTCGGGTACGCCGGTCGGTGTCTACGCCTACGCCCGCACGAAGGACGGCGGCTTCTACATCGAGTACATGACCTGGACCGAGATCGAGAAGTTCAAGGCCCTCTCGAAAGCGAAGAACGGCCCCTGGCAGGACTGGCCCGAGGAGATGGCGAAGGTCCGCCCGATCAAGCGGCTGTGCAAGCGCCTGCCAATGAGCACCGACGCGATCGAGGCGCTGCGCCGCGACGACGATCGCGAGACCCGGCACGTCGCCGATCAGATCGATCCGGTCGCCGCGCTCAATCGTCAGATCGCCGGCGAGCCGGCGGGCGCGCCCGCGCTGACGAACAACCCGACGCCGACCTTCTCCGAGCTCGACGCGATGCTGCGCGAGGCGACGTCGATCGACGCGCTGCAGGAGATCGCCAACCTCGTGCCGGCGGTCGAGAACGTCGCCGACCAGGACGAGCTGCGCTCGATGCTCGAGGTCCGGCGCGAAGAGCTGCAGCAGCGGGCCGACGCCTGAGATGCCGCGCTCGAAGCGACCCCGCAAGGCGTACCGGCCGCGCGAGCCGCGCATGCCAGCCGCCTTCCGGCACTCCCCCGAGGCCGAGCTGCAACTGCAGCTCGTGCCGCACGTCGACCTCGAGCGGCTTCGCACGGGTGCGGCCGACGACATGGCCTGGACGACGCTCGCCACCCGCATCAACTGGGGCTCGGTGCTCGCGCACGAGTACCACCCCGAGGCGATCGAGACGATGGAGGCCGCGGCCCGCGCGCTCGCGTCGGTCCATCAGCGCCACGCGCGGCTCGGCACCTGGGGCGCGAGCGGCCCCGAATTCACCGCGCTCGGCGACGCGCTCGTTGTCGTCGACGAGATGCAGCAGGCGCACACGAAGCGCGAGCTACACGCCGCGCTGCAGACGGTGATGCGCGCGCAGAAGATCCCAGCGCGATCGGGCGAGCTCCTCGAGGTGGACGCGTAATGACCCGCGACCCGCGAGACATCGACCACACCGCCTACGACCTCGACGACGTCGTCGGCG
>DASPJX010000004.1:0-4780 GCA_035628395.1 Burkholderiaceae bacterium
CCCACGCGGTCGCCCTCGATCCGCAGCCGCTCGGCGCGGGCCCGCACGAGCAGCGTCGCGCCGAGGTCGAGCGCCGCGGGGATCGTCGTCACCAGCATCGAGCGCTTCGCGTTCGTCGGGCAGCCCATCCCGCAGTAGCCGAGGTTCGCGCAGCCCTCGACGTTGCGCGCGATCGCGGCGGCCGGGATGCCGAGCCTCGCGGCGCCGCGCCGCAGCAGGTCGTTGTTCTCGTTCGGCGGCACCACCCACGGCGCGATTGACAGCCGGCGCTCGGCCTGCTCGAACCAGGGCGCCATCGCCTCGGGCGAGTAGCCCGGCAGCGCCCGGTGCGCGGCCCAGAACGCGAGGGTCGCGTCGGGCGTGCGGAAGCTCGAGGTCCAGTTGACCGTCGTCGAGCCGCCGACGCAGCGGCCCTGCATGACGTTGATCGCCGCGTCGCGCGTCTTGCGCGCGGCCGACTCCTGGTAGAGCTCGGGGTACGCGGTCGACTCGCGCATGTCGAAGTCGCGCGAGCTGCGCAGCGGGCCTTCCTCGATCAGCGCGACGCGCAGGCCGCTGCGCGCGAGCACCTCCGCGGTGATGCCGCCGCCGGCCCCGGTGCCGACGATCGCGACGTCCACCTCGACGGTCGCCGGCGGCTCGTCGCGCGCGCCGTCGATCACGTTCCAGCCGCGCTCGAGCCCGGCGGCGATCGGATCGGGGAAGGGGCTCATGCGAGGACCGGTCCGTCGTAGCCGATGCCGGACCACGTCGAGGGATCGGCGTACCAGGCGCCGAGCACCAGGTCGTGCAGCGCCGAGTACGCGGCCCGCAGCGCCGGCAGCCGATGCAGCCGCCAGGACTGCAGGAACGCGCCGACCTCGGCGGGCGTCGCGTCGGGCCAGTCGGCGGCGACGCCGGCGAGCAGGCGGCGTCCCGGCGCGCTCGCCAGCAGCGCGAACAGGCGGTCGAGGTCGCGCTGCGCGTGCGGCGCGAGCCGCGAGATCGCGGTGCCGACCGACTCCAGGCAGCGGGCGGTCGCCCCCGACCGAGCCGTCGCCCCGACGGGCAGCGCGCCGTCGAGCACCGCCGGCACGATCGCCGCCAGCACGGTCGCGCGGTCGCGACGGGCGTCGCGCCCGGCGAGCAGCGCCGCGCCGCCCGCGGTCAGCAGCAGCGCGCCGGCCAGCCCGGCCCTGATCACCGTACGGCGTTCCATCCGACCGATTCTAGGAGCGCCGGCCTAGAGGGTTCGCTCTAAAGGCGTCCGGCATCATGGCGGCCGAGATGGATGCCGCACGACGACTGAGGACGGCCGCGGCCGACGTGGCCGAGCTGCGGGCGCTGGATCGCCTGGACGCCCGGGTGCGCGACGCGCGCACGGCGCTGCGCGCCTGGCAGGCCGCGCGGCTCGCGCACACGCACGGCGACCTGCTCGCGCAGCCCCGCTACGCGGCCGCGACCCGGTTCTTCCTCGACGAGCTGTACGGCGCGAAGGACTTCTCGCAGCGCGACGCCGAGCTCGCCCGGCTGATCCCGACCCTCGCGCGCCTGCTGCCCGAGTCGGCGCTCGAGACGATCGCCGGCGCGGTCGAGCTCGACGCGCTGTCCGAGCGGCTGGACCTGGCGACCGCCCGCGCGATCGCGGCCGATCCGGCGGTGCGCGCGGCCGGCACGGGGCGCGGCGCCGGGGCGATCGACGACGAGACCTACGCGCGCGCCTACCGCGCGGCCGGCTCGCGCGCCGACCGCGAGCGCCAGATCGAGCTGGTCGACCGCATCGGCCGCTCGCTCGACGGGCTCGTGCGCCAGCCGCTGCTGGGCGGGCTGCTGCGCGCGATGGAGACGCCGGCGCGGCTGGCCGGCCTGTCGGCGATGCACGAGTTCCTCGCCTCGGGCTTCGCCGCGTTCCGCGCGATGCGCGGCGCCGACGCGTTCCTGCGCACCGTCGCCGAGCGCGAGACGGAGCTGATGCGCCGCGTCTACGCCGGCGTGCCCGATCCGTTCCGTCGGACGACGGCGAGCTGAGCCGGCGGCGGCGCGAGCGCCGCGCCGCTCCGCGCACCGGGCGGGCGCGTCCCCGGTCCCGCGACGCCGCGGCACCCGCCGGTCAGCGCGGCTGCCAGCGGCGCGCCGTCGCCGTCGTCGATCACGGGCATCCGAGTTGCCGGGGTGCCTTCTCCGCCGATCCCCATCCACCCGCAGGCCTCCGGAGACCCGCATGAGCGACACCGAGCAGATCGACCCGTCCGAGCCGGCCGCCGCCGAGGCGTCGCCGACGCCCGAGCCGTCGGCCGACGCGCCCGCCGGTGCCGAGGCGGTCGCGCCCGCCGAGCCGGCGCCCGCCGCGGCCGCGCAGTCCGCGCCGCCGACCGCCCGCCCGAAGACCAAGGGCGTCGCCGACCTGGTGTTCGTCGTCGACGTGACCGGCAGCATGGCGCCCTGCATCGACGCGCTGCGCACGAACATCGAGGCGTTCATCGATTCGCTGAACCGCGGCGACGCGAACAACGCCGCGCCGATCAAGGACTGGCGCGGCAAGGTCGTCGGCTACCGCGACCTCGGCACCGCCTCGGCCGAGGGGCTGCCGTGGATGGTCGACAACCCGTTCGTGCGCGACGCGGCCGCGCTGAAGGCGCAGCTCGGCGCGCTGCAGGCGATGGGCGGCGGCGACGAGCCCGAGTCGCTGCTCGACGTGCTGTACAAGGTCGCGACGATGCCGGCGACCCCGAAGGGCGCGCAGACCGAGGAGCCGGACAAGTGGCGCTACCGCAGCGACGCGGCGCGGGTGGTCGTGGTGTTCACCGACGCGTCGTTCAAGGAGACGCTCGAGATCCCGGAGGCCAAGGGCGGCTCGCTGCAGGACGTCGCGAACGCCGTCATGGCGAACCGGATCATCCTGAGCCTCTTCGCGCCGAACTTCGAGGGCTACGACCGGCTGAGCCAGATCGACAAGTCGGAATGGGAGGTGGTCGAGTACGAGGGCCTGACGGCGCAGCAGGCGCTGCAGAAGTTCACCTCGGATCCGGTCGCCTTCCGCAACACGCTCAAGCAGCTCGCCGCGAGCGTGTCGCGCTCGGCCGAGACGGTGGCGCTGTAGCGGCGCCGGACGGGAGCGGCGGCCGATGGCCAAGAAGCTGAAGGTCGGCGACTCGATCCGCGGCTACCGGATCACGAAGGTGTTCGGGCCGGGGATGATGGCGATCTCGTACGGGGCGGTCGGGCCCGACGGCAGGAAGGTCTTCTTCAAGCAGTACAAGTCGCCGGCGCCGACGGTCGTCTGGTACGAGGCCTTCGTCGAGTACCAGCGCGAGCTGTCGCGCCGGGTGCGCGAAGGCCGGGTCGGGCACTTCGCGGTGCGGCAGCTCGACGCGTTCGAGGAGCGCTGGGGCGGCCCGTGCTACTTCCAGGCCTACGAGTTCGTCGAGAACGGCGCCGACCTGCAGAAGATCCTCGACGACGAGCGCGAGCGGCACCGCGCGACCGGGACCGCGCCCACCCGCGACGCGGACGTCTGGGCCCGCCACGTGACGTGGGCGAAGGTGCTGGTCGCCGCGCTCGCGGCGCTGCACGAGGCGAAGGTCGTGCACGCCGACCTGAAGCCGGCGAACGCCTACCTGATCGCCGATCCGACGCTGGGCTCCGGCTACCAGCTGAAGCTGATCGACATGGACTTCTCGCTGCTCGCCGACCGGCGGGCGCCGTGGCACGGATTCCAGGGCTACGTCGGCACGGACAACTACCGCTCGCCGGAGCACCTGACGCGCCGTGCCGTGCCGGGCCCGGCGTCCGACGTGTTCACCTGCGGGCTGATGCTGTACGAGCTGCTCGCCGGCGAGCACCCGTACTGGCGGGCCGAGCAGGACGACTACGCGAGGCTCGCGCAGTCGCACGCGGCCCGGCCGCCGGCGATCGCGGGGCCGCTCCCCGCGCCGGTCGACGCCGCCGAGGTCGCCGCGATGCTGCACCGCTGCCTGTCGCCCGATCCGGAGGCGCGCCCGAGCGCCGCGCAGCTGCGCGCGGCGCTGAGCGGGCGAGGGGACCGGCCGGCGACGACCGCGACGCCGGCCCCGGCATCGGCCGTCGCCGGTCGGGCGCCGGCCGCGCCCGCCGGAGCACCCCGCGCACCGGAGCGGGGCGCCCCGCGGGCGGCCGCCCCGCGTCCGGGCGCGCAGCCGCTGACCTCGCCGGGCATCGAGCTGACCGCGCCCGGCGGCGCGTCGCTGCGGATCGGCGTGCGCACCGAGCTCGGCAAGGCGCTGCTGCGCCGGCTGGGCGAGGACAGCGCGTTCTGGGACGAGCGCCAGTGCGTGATCGAGCGCAGGGCGGGGCAGCCCTGGGTGGTGACGCCGATCGCCGGCACCACCAACGAGACGCTGGTCAACGGCGTGGCGATCGACGCGCCGCGGGTGCTGCAGGCGGACGACTCGCTGGCGGTCGGGCGCCAGGCCAAGGGCATCGTGAAGCTGCCGCTCACCGTGCGGGCGGCGGGATGAACGCGCCGCACGAGGATCCGCTCGCGCGCGCGCCCGGGTCCGCGGGCGCGGACGACGTCGCTGCCGGCGACCCGACGGCGCCGCAGGCCGCGCGCACCGGATGCGCGGCGCCGGAAGCCGAAGGCGGAACCGGTCCCGGGCCCGTCGGCGAGCACGCCATCGGCCCCGGAGGCCCCGGACACCCCGGAGGCCCCGAGCCCACCGCGTCCCCGGTCGCCGAGGTTCCGGTCCCCGCGGTCCCGCCGGTCGTCGACGTGCACGCGCTCGACTGGGACGCGGTGCGCGCGGCCGTCGACCCGGGGGCG
>DASPJX010000005.1:0-2960 GCA_035628395.1 Burkholderiaceae bacterium
CGTCAACCTGTCGAAGGACCTGGGCCGCGCGCTGTCGCTGACCTCGATCCGCGTCGTCGAGACGATCCCGGGCAAGAGCCTGATGGGCCTGGAGCTGCCGAACGCGCGCCGCCAGGCGGTCGGGCTGTCGGAGGTGCTGGCCTCGCAGGTCTTCGCCGACTCCCCGTCGCCGGTCACGCTCGCGCTCGGCCACGACATCGCCGGCCGGCCGGTGGTGGCCGACCTCGCGAAGATGCCGCACCTGCTGGTCGCGGGCACCACCGGCTCGGGCAAGTCGGTCGGCATCAACGCGATGCTGCTGTCGCTGCTCTACAAGGCCGATCCGACCGAGGTCCGGCTGATCCTGATCGACCCGAAGATGCTCGAGATGAGCACCTACGAGGGCATCCCGCACCTGCTCGCGCCGGTCGTCACCGACATGCGCCAGGCCGGGCACGCGCTCAACTGGTGCGTGGCCGAGATGGAGCGGCGCTACCGGCTGATGAGCAAGCTCGGGGTGCGCAACCTGTCGGGCTACAACGCGAAGATCGCCGAGGCGAAGAAGCGGGACGAGGTCGTCCCCAACCCGTTCTCGCTGACCCCGGACGCGCCCGAGCCGCTCGACCGGCTGCCGACGATCGTCGTGGTCATCGACGAGCTGGCCGACCTGATGATGGTGGTCGGCAAGAAGATCGAGGAGCTGATCGCGCGGCTCGCGCAGAAGGCGCGCGCGGCGGGCATCCACCTGATCCTCGCCACGCAGCGGCCCTCGGTCGACGTGATCACCGGCCTGATCAAGGCGAACATCCCGACGCGGATCGCGTTCCAGGTGTCCTCGAAGATCGACTCGCGGACCATCCTCGACCAGATGGGCGCCGAGGCGCTGCTCGGGCAGGGCGACATGCTGTACATGCCGCCGGGCACCGGGCTGCCGATGCGGGTGCACGGCGCCTACGTGGCCGACGACGAGGTCCACCGCGTCGTCGCGCACTGGAAGGAGCGCGGCGGCGAGCCCGACTACGTCGAGGGCATCCTCGAGGGCGGCGTCGCGGCCGATTCGGTCGACACCGGCAGCGCGGTCGGCTTCGGCGGGCTGCAGGCGACGCTGCAGGAGGCGGGCGTCGACGGCGAGGCCGACGCGCTGTACGACCAGGCGGTCGCGGTCGTGCTGCAGCACAAGCGCGCGTCGATCTCGCTGGTGCAGCGCCACCTGCGGATCGGCTACAACCGCGCCGCGCGGCTGCTCGAGCAGATGGAGAAGTCCGGCCTGGTGTCGGCGATGGCCACCAACGGCAACCGCGACATCATCGTGCCCCGGCGCGAGGACGACTGACGGGGGCGCGGGCGCGGCCTGCGCCGACGCCGCGCCGGTCGGGGCCCGCCGCCGCGGTGCGCTACCATCCCGGCATGGCCAGACCGTCGATCCCGTCGTCGCGCGCCGCGCGACGCCCGTCGCGCCTCGCGGCGTTCGCGCTCGCGGCGCTCCTGCCCGGGTTCGCCCTCGCCGGCGCGATCGAGCAGCTGCGCGAGTTCGCGTCCTCGACGCGCTCGGCGCGCGGGGAGTTCGCCCAGCAGCAGGTGCGCCAGGGCGGGCGCGCCGCGGAGACGTCCACCGGCACCTTCGCGTTCTCGCGCCCGGGCCGCTTCCGCTGGGAGGTCGCGAAGCCGTACGAGCAGCTGATCGTCACCGACGGCGAGCGGCTGCACTTCTACGACAAGGACCTGCGCCAGGTGACGGTGCGCAAGGTCGGCGACGCGGTGTCGGCGACGCCGGCCGCGATCCTGTTCGGCGCCAACGACATCGAGAAGCGCTTCGCGCTGACCGAGCTCGGCGCGTCCGACGGCCTCGAATGGCTCGAGGCGGTGCCGCGCAACAAGGAGTCCGGCTTCGACGCGATCCGGATCGGCCTGCGCGACGGGCTGCCGCAGGCGATGGAGGTCCGCGACGCGTTCGGGCAGACCACGCGCTTCGCGTTCCGAGCGATCGAGCGCAATCCGTCGCTCGACGCCGGGCTCTTCCGCTTCACGGCGCCCAAGGGCGTCGACGTCGTCCAGTAGGGCCGCGGTGATCCGCGCCGGGCTGCCGCTGGCGGAGGCGATGCGGCCGGCGCGCATCGACGAGGTCGTCGGCCAGTCGCACCTGCTCGGTCCGGGCCGCCCGCTGCGCGCGGCGCTCGATGCCCGCCGCCCGCACTCGATGATCTTCTGGGGCCCCCCGGGCGTCGGCAAGACCACGCTCGCCCGGCTGCTCGCGCAGGCGTTCGACTGCCGCTTCGTCGCGATCTCGGCGGTGCTCGCCGGCGTGAAGGAGATCCGCGAGGCGGTCGAGGTCGCCCGCGTGGAGCGCGAGTCGCGCGGCCGCGGCACGATCGTCTTCGTCGACGAGGTGCATCGCTTCAACAAGGCGCAGCAGGACGCGTTCCTGCCGCACGTGGAGGCCGGGCTCTTCGTGTTCGTCGGCGCCACCACCGAGAACCCGTCGTTCGAGGTCAACAACGCGCTGCTGTCGCGCGCGGCGGTCTACGTGCTGCGCCGGCTCGAGGACGAGGACCTGCACCGGCTCGTCGAGCGCGCCTGCGAGCGTCACCTCGGCGGCCTGCGCGTCGACGCGGACGCGCTCGCGCTGCTCGTCGAGGCGGCCGACGGCGACGGCCGGCGGCTGCTGAACGCGCTCGAGCTCGCGGCCACCGCGGCCGGCGTGCTGGACGTCCCGGAGGCGGGCGGCGGGCCCGACGATGCGGACGCGGCGGGAGAGGGCGGGCAGGCGCCCGACGGGGACCTCTTCTCGGCGGCGGCCGCGCGGGGCGGATCCGGCGAGGCCCGGCGCGCGCGGCGCCGGGACGCCGCCGGCTCGGCGTCCGCCGCCGCATCTGCCGCCGACTCGCCGGGCGCCGCGTCCGGCGCCGACGTCACGGGCCACGCCTCCGCCGACGTCACGGGCCACGCCTCCGCCGAGATCTCGGCCGACACTGAAGCTGCCG
>DASPJX010000006.1:0-10199 GCA_035628395.1 Burkholderiaceae bacterium
GTCACGCGCGGGGACTCGTCGTCGGTGCGTCCGCCCGGCGCGACCGGGCCCTCGTCGCGGCCCCGATCGTCGACGACCGTGAAGCTCGCGACCCGCGGCGCGGGCGTCGGAGAAGGCGGCGCGGGCGCCGGCGCGGGCGCGGGGGCCGGGGCGGCGACCGGAGGCGGGGCCGTCGTCGGCGCCGGATCCGCGTCCGACGAGGCGGGGGCCGGTGCGGGGCCGGGCGCCGGCGCGACGAGCGTCTCGCCGCCGACCGCGGTGGGCGAGCCGGACGACCCGCCCCCTCCCCCGCCTCCGGCCGCGGCCGCGGCGACGCCGATCGCGAGCGCGCCCGCGCCGATCGCCCCCATCGTCGAGAACCCGCCCCCACCGCCGCCCCCGCTGCCGACGGCCGCGCCCGCGCCGCCTCCCGCGGCGCCGACGGCACCGCCGCCGCCCACGGTGGCGACCGTCGGCACCACCGGCGCCAGGACCTCGTCGGCGCTGCCGTGCAGCAGGAACGAGCCGTCGCGCAGCGCGGCCCGCGGGTCGGACTCGTTGGTCAGGACCGTCCCGCCCGGCGCGCCGAGGGCGTCGAGCGCGAAGGTGCAGTCGGCGCCGGGCCGGCAGACCCCGAAGAAGTTGTCCAGCTCGATCGTGCGCCCGTCGGGCAGGCCCTCGACCAGCAGGTCGTTGCCCAGGCGCTTGACGCGCGCGCCCTCGAACACCCGGCCGGCGTCGTCCACCAGCCGGTAGTTGCCCCCGGCCTGCGCGGGCACGACGGTGCGCCCCTCGTCGATCGTCACGCGCCGCGGGCGTTCGCCGCGGGCGAGCACATGCAGTTCCAATGGCATCGTCGATCCGCTCCTCGCGTCCTGATGCGGACCCGGACGTCCGGTCCGCCACGCTCCGATCCTCGCCCGGGGGCGGGTCGGTCGTCCGCAGGCGAGGCACGGGCGTCGCGGTGGACGCGGGCCGACTCGAGCGTGAGGGCGGGCCTACGGCACGGGTCGGAGCCGAGGCGGCACCTGGGCCGTGGGTGGGGAGACAACGGCCGAAGGACCGGGTGGTCGAGGGACCGACCGTTGGATGGACCGATCGTTCGAGAGACGATCGTTCGGGGGACCGACCGTTCGGGGGACCGACCGTTCGAGGGACCGGGTGGCCGAGGGACGGGCTGGCCGAGGGACCGGCGGACCGCCAAGGCGGCGTCCGGCGGGGTGGCGGTCGGCCGGCCGATGCGCGCCCGGGTTCCGGAGGCGCCGGTCGGCGCCCCCGTCCCTCATGCCGCGCGGCGCGCGCCGAGCCGGTGCTCGGCGAAGAAGCGCAGCATCTCCCCGGTGGCGTCGGGCCCGGACGGATCGGTGTAGGACCCGGCGGGCGAGCCGCCCGACCAGGCGTGGCCGGCGCCGTGCACGACCCAGTGCTCGGCCTGCGGACGGTCGCCGCCGGCCGCGTGCACGCGACGCGTCCAGCGCCGGCCGCCGTCGGCGGTGCCCCGCTCGGTGCGCGCCCCCGCCGCGGGCCCGCCGCCGCGCACCACCGCCTCGACCACCTGCTCGCCGTTGCGCGGATGGACGGTGCGGTCGGCATCGCCGTGGAACACGATCGTCGGGACGTCGACGGCGCGGCGCCGTCCGCGCGGCTCGCCGCGGACCGTCACGCCGCGGGCGGACGGCTGCGCCTGCGCGCCGCCCTGCATCGCCGCGAGCGCCTCGGGCAGGCTCGCGGCGGCATCGGGCGCGAGCCCCGAATGCACGCCGGCGGCGGCGAAGAGCCCGGGATGGCCGGCCGCGACGATCGCCGCCATCGCGCCGCCGGCCGACAGGCCCGCGACGTAGACCCGCTCGGGATCGACGCCGTGGCGATCGATCACCGCCCGCGTCATCGACGCGATCAGCCCGGCCTCGCCGCGCTGCGGCTGCTGGTGGGTGTGCTTGAACCAGTTCCAGCAGCCCTGCGGGTTGGCCTTGCGCGACTGCGCCGGGTAGAGCACGTAGAAGCCCTGCTCGCGCGCCCGCTCGTTCATGCCGGTGCCGGCCGCGAAGTCCTCCGGATCCTGGGTGCAGCCGTGCAGCATCACCACCAGCGGCAGCGAGCGGCCCGGAGCGCCCGGCGGCACGTACAGCCGGTAGTCGCGCGTCGTCGAGCCGTGCGCGTGGCTGCCCGCGAGGAAGGCGCCGCGATCGCGCGCGGGGTCGGCCTCGACGGTCGGCGACGGATCGGCCGGCGCGTCGACCGACGGGGCGGAGGGCGGCTCGACGAAGGCACGGACCGGCGAGCCCGTCGGTGCGGCGTCCGGCGACGGCCCGGGCGATCCGCCGGGCGCGGCCTCGCGCACGGGCGGCGAGGCGTTCGCCTCGTCCGTGCCGTCCGGGTCCGCGGGCGCCGGATCGACGACGGCGACCAGGCCGTCGAGCACGTCGGCCCGGGCCGCGGCGGGTACGGTGAAGTCGCGGGAACCGGCGAGCGCGCGCTGGATCGCGCGGGTCGCCTCGTGCAGGTCTCCCGAGCGCGTGAGACGGGCGGCGTCGAGCATCAGGCCGCGGAAGCGGTCGTCCATGGGATGTCCTGGGAAAGGGTGTGGGAGGAGGAAGGGAGCGCGGGCCGTTCAGCCCCGGCGGGCGGCCAGCGCGTCCCGGACGGCCGGGCTCGCGTGGAGCGCGCCCAGCACGTCGATCGATTCGATGGCGGCGAGCGCGAGCTCGGGGCTCACGTCGTCGGCGATGACCGCGAGGCCGAGCACCCGGATGCGCAGCCGCTCGTTCGCGGCGACGACCGCCCGCAGCTCGGCGGCGTCGAAGCGCTGCAGGCCGAGCACGAGCGTGCGGCGGGCGACGCCCTGGCGCACCGCGTCGCCGTGGGTGGCGAGCTGGTTGCGGATCGCGGTGCGGATGAAGTCGCTGCGGTTGCCGTAGAAGCCCTCGGCGACGAGCAGGTCGATCTGGCCCAGGTCGACGAAGCCGAGGTTGATCGTGATCTTCTCGGAGTCGGGCGGTCGGGACCGGAGGGGCGTGACGGGTGCGGAAGGCATGACGCCATCCTGATACCATCCACGTGGATGGTCAAGCGCGGCCGGCGACAATCGTTCGCGGGTGCCGACCGCCGGGCTGTCCGCCCGGGATCGGCTCCGGCCCGTCGGTCTCCGGAGGCGTCCGATGCCTGCGCCCTCGACGGGCGCGTTCGCCGCGCCGATCCGGACGATCAGCCCGTGGCGGCGTCGCCGTGCGAGGCCGGTCGCCTCGGCAGCCGGACCGTGAAGCACGCGCCCCTGCCGGGCCCTTCGCTCGCGGCCGCGACCGTGCCTCCGTGCATCTCGGCGAGGCGCCGCACCAGCGCGAGGCCGATGCCCAGCCCGCCGGCGGCACGGTCGATCGGCGCATCGATCTGGTGGAAGAGCTCGAACAGCCCGGCGAGCTTCGCGGGCTCGATGCCGATGCCGCTGTCGGACACGGACAGCTCGATCGCGTCCTCCCGCTCCACCGCCGACACGCGGATCGTCCCGCCGTCGGGCGTGTACTTGCACGCGTTGGTGAGCAGGTTCTCCAGGATCTGCGCGACGCGCACCGGATCGGCCACGATCCGCACCGGCCGGGACGGCAGCTCGACGCTGAGCTCGTGGCCGCGCTGCTCGCACAGGTGCGCGACGCTCTCGACCGCGTGATGGACCGCGCCGCCCACCAGCATCGGCTCCGGCTTGAGATCGATCATCCCCCTGCTGATGCGGCTCACCTCGAGCAGGTCGTCGACCAGGCGGGTGAGCTGGCGGGTCTGGCGCGCCGCCAGCGCGAGCACCCGGCGGTCGGCTTCGGAGAGGGACGCGCTGCGCTCGAGCAGCCGATGCGCGTTGACGAGCGGCGCCAGCGGATTGCGCAGCTCGTGCGCGAGCATCGCCAGGAACTCGTTCTTGCGCTCGTCGGCGTCGCGCAGGCTCTGCACCATCCGCTGATGCTCGGTGACGTCCCAGACGACGCCGAAGACCTCGACCGCGCACCGGCCGCCGTCGGGCCGCGCCGTGAAGTACGCCTGCGCCACCGAGTCCGCCCAGCGCAGGGAGCCGTCGGCGTGCAGGACGCGATAGCTCGCCCGCATCTCGCCCCGGCCCGCGGGGTCGAGCGCCGACTCGACGCCGGCCCGCAGCGCCGGCGCGTCGTCCGGATGGATCCGCTCCCACAGCCGGTCGGCGTGCACCGACTCGTCCTCGATGCCGAACAGCTCGCGGATCCTGCGCGGCAGCGTCACCATGCCGCTCCGCAGGTCCCAGCGGTAGTAGCCGACCGGCGTGTTCTCCGCGATCAGGCGGAAGCGCCGCTCGCTCTCGCGCAGCGACTCCATCGCGCGGTGCTGTTCGGTGACCTCGTGGCCCAGCACCAGCAGGCCGTCGACCGCGCCGTCGGCGTCACGCAGCGGCTGGCAGACGAAGTCGACGTACACGCGCTCGAGCGGGCCGCCGCGCGGACGCTCGACGTCGAACGGCGCGCCGTGCAGCACGAAGGGTTCGCCGCTCGCGTAGGCCCCGTCGAGCCGGGCGACGTAGCCCTGGGCATCGGCCTCGGGCAGCGCATCGCGCAGGCGCAGACCGGACAGCTCGCGGTAGCCGGTCAGCGCCCGGTACGCCTCGTTGAAGCTCGCGAAGCGGTGATCGGGCCCGCGCAGCTCGGCGACGAACGCGGGCGCATGGTCGAACATGCGCTGCAGGCGCTCGGCCGCCGCGCGCTGCTCGGCGGCGAGCCGGGCGTTCCCGCGCTCGGCGAGCACCTTGCCCGTGGTCTCGGTGAGCGCGCAGAACAGCCCGCGCACGGCCCCGACCTCGTCGTAGAGCGGGCCGTACGAGAACGTGAAGTAGGCCGTCTCGTCGTAGCCGTTGCGGTTCAGCCGCACCGGCAGGTCCTCGGCCCAGGTTCCGCGGCCGGCGAGCGCGTCGCGCACCATCGGGCTGACCTGCTCCCACGCGTCGGGCCACACTTCGGCCAGCGGGCGTCCGAGCGCGCCGTCGAGCTTGGCGCCGAGCACCGGCGCGTAGGCGTCGTTGAAGAACATCCGCAGTTCCGGCCCCCAGGCGAGGAACATCGGATGCCCGGAGCCCAGCATCAGCGCGAGGGCGGTGCGAAGGCACGCGGGCCATGCCTCGGGCGGACCGACCGGAGTCGACGCCCAGGCGTGCGTGCGCACCCGTGCCGCCATCGCGCCGTCGCCGGGCGGCCATTCCGTCGAGTGCCGCGAGTCCATGGGCCGTTCCCGCAGGTTGCCGGACTCGACGGTCGCCGAGGCCGGATACCGATTATGCGGCGATCGGCGACGCGCGGCGCCGTCGGGTCCGCGCTCGCGGGACGGCGGCGCCGCGCAGCGGCCCGTCGGCCGGTCACCCCGCCGGCGGCCGCTCGGCGTCGACGCCGCCGGGCCGCAGCACGATCGGCGCCTCGATCATCGAGACGACCAGCGGCTCGTCGGGCACCAGCGCCGCCGGCTGCTCGCTCCGGCCGGCCTCCCGCTCGCGCCAGCGCCGCGGCACGCGGTCGACCCGCAGCGGATGCACGGTGAGCGTGCCGTCGGCGGCCACGTGCAGCCGCAGGAAGTTGCGGTAGTCGGGGATACGCATCGCGGAGAAGGCCTCCTGGCTGTGCCGGCCGAACACGTTCAGCGACACCAGCAGGTACAGGCCCATCACCGTCGAGCCGACGACCCAGCCGCCGGCGAGCACCATCGCGCTCGCCGCGACGAAGCGCGCCGCGCCGCCGCCGGGCAGCAGCCACTCGGAGGCGGCGATCGCCGCCCAGCCCACGTGGAACGCGCACACCCAGTGCACCGCCGCGTGCCCGAGCCCGCCCAGCCACCGGTAGAGGCGCGAGTGCGTCCCGTTGAACGCGACGAACGCGGCCGCGCACGCGGCGAGCCAGAGCGTGAGCCCCGGCGCGGTGGAGAAGGCGGACGCGGCGAGCCGGATCGCCTCGCCGGGACCCGACGGCGTCCGGGCGCCGACCGAGGCGACGAACAGCCAGACGGTCATCGCGTAGAGCACGGCCGGCACGATGCCGAAGCTCGGGTTGTGCGCGAGGAACGCCAGGTTGCCGAAGCTGAGCCACCACGAGCGCCGCATCGACGGATACACGGCGCGCAGCGCGAAGCGGCGCGCGCGCTGCGGCGACTCGCCCGAGTCGGCGGCCTCGTCGAGCACCGAGACGTCCTCGTCGTGCGTCGGCTTGAGGAACGCGCCGCCGCCGCCGGCGGTGATCTTCTGCACCGGCGCGCGCGGGTCGACCGGCTCGAGCTCCTCGTGGCGCCGGTAGTGGTGCAGGTCGCCCGACAGGTAGACCTTGAGCTCGATGCCGCGCGGCGCGAACACCCGCTCGCGCAGGTACAGCAGGTCGGTCTCGTCGAGCTCCTCGCCGGTGCCCCGGTACTTGTGCGCGTGGACCCACACCGGCGTGGACAGGCACAGCAGCACGCGGTCGCCGGCGCGCATGCGTCGCTCGGCGATGAACTCGAAGAACCGGATCTGCGGCACGTCGAGGTCGCCCTGCAGCTGGCTGTCGGCGCCGAGCAGCCACCATCGGCCCGGCAGGCGCAGCGCGAAGTAGCTGCGCGACTGCCGGGTGCGCCACGCGCCGAACGCGCGCCCGCCGACGTCCGAGCAGAACAGCCGCTGGAAGGCCGACAGGCCGTCGTACCAGTCGTGGTTGCCGGGCACCGCGAACACGTGCGGCGGCGCGTCGGCGCGCAGGTCGGCCGACGCGGTCTCGAACGGCGCGACCAGCCGCTGCTGGTAGGCCTCGCGGCTGGGCGCCGGGTACACCTGGTCGCCGCCGAGCACGAGCACCTCGCCGCGCGGCAGCCGGCGCCCGGTGCCGTCGGGCGCGACCACGTCGAGCCGGGGCTGCGCGAGCAGGTAGGCGACCGTGTAGGTGGCGTCGAAGCCGTCGCCGAGGTCGGAGACGTAGTCGAGCCACAGCCCCTCGCGCGGCACCGGCGCGCCGTCGGGCCCGACGCGCTCGGCGTAGTCGTGGACGTCCTCGTCGTGCGCGACGAGCGCCTGGACGATCCGCTGGTCCGAGCGCGCGCCGACGACCGCCGAGATCGCCGCACGGAACCCGGTGGCGAGCAGCTGGCGCGGATCGAACCAGCTCACCATCGGCAGGCGCGGCACGGCGCCGGCCCGGGTGCGCCAGCGCAGCGGGAAGGGCCGCGCGCCGCCGCGCGGCGCGAGGCGGCGCGCGATCGGCAGCGCGTCGCCGACCGCCTCGCCGGTCGCCACCGCGCCGTCGTCGACGGGCGGCGCGGCGGTGCCGGGGCGCGGCTCGGGCGCGGCGTCGGGCGGGGGCGTCATCGGCGGCCGACCGGCGACGACGGGAACGGATCCCCGAGGCCGGCGCCGGGGCGGCGGCCCGGCTCGCCGGGGCGCAGCCGCAGCCGGTTCTCGATCTCGCGCACCCCCAGGCAACGGTCGACGACGTCCTCGATCAGGTGCTTCATGCGCCGCTCCGGCACGGTGCCGTCGAGGAAGACGTGGCCGTCGCGGACCTCCACCGAGACGTCGGACACGTCGAGCGCCGGCATCGACGCGAGCCGGTGGCAGACGTCGTCGTGGATGCGCTCGTCGGACCGCGTCCAGTTCTTCGGGCCGGCGTTCGCCCGGGGCGGCGCGCCGCCCGCGCCGTCGGGCTCGTCGCGGCCCCGGTACCCGGGCGCGCCGCCGGGCGCGCCCCGGCCCTGCGGCCCGGGCGGCCCGAAGCGCTCGGCATCGCCGCGGGACGCGTAGTCGCGACCGAGCCCCTGCCCCATGCGGTCGTGCTCGGTCGGGGCGCGCTGCACGCGGCCGCGCCCGTCGTCCGGCCCGCCGCCCCGGTGGTCGTCGGATCCGCCTGGTCCGCGGTACCCGCTCTCCGATTCCCGCATGCTCGCGCCTCCTCGAACGTCGCCGCGCGGATCGCGGCGTGCCGTCGACGTCCGGCAAGCCGCGTACCAGCCGTCAGCCGCACCGGCGGGCGCCGCGGCACGAACCTTGCCCCGAGGCTTCGTCCGTGCGCCGTGCGCGCATCGGCGACGACGGTCCCGGCGCGTCCGTCCGCACGGACGCCGCCTCGACCGCCCGCGCCGCGGTCGCGCTTCGGTCGGCCCGCCCTCCCTGCGGCTCCGCGACGGCGACCGGCCCTCCCTCCCCATCCCGGAGCACCCGTCCCATGACGACCGATTCCCCGCCTCCCGCCACGGTCTCCGACCACCTCGTCGAGCGGCTGCGCGACTGGGGCGTGCGTCGCGTCTTCGGCTACGCCGGCGACGGCATCAACGGCGTGCTGGGCGCGCTGCAGCGCGTCGGCGCGCACGCCGCGGGCGGCCCGATCGAGTTCGTGCAGGCCGCGCACGAGGAGCTCGCCGGGATGATGGCGGTGGCGCACGCCAAGTTCACCGGCGATGTCGGCGTCTGCCTCGCGACCTCCGGGCCCGGCGCGATCCACCTGCTCAACGGCCTGTACGACGCGAAGCTCGACCACCAGCCGCTGGTGGCGATCGTCGGGCAGCAGTCGCAGGCCGGCATCGGCGGCGACGCGCAGCAGGAGACCGACCTCGAGGCGCTGCTGCAGGACGTCGCGAGCGCGTACTGCGCGACCGTCGCGGACCCGGAGCAGCTGCGCCACGTCGTCGACCGCGCGCTGCGCATCGCGATCGGCGAGCGCGCCGTCACCGCGGTGATCGTGCCGCACGACGTGCAGCGGCTGCCGGCGGTCCCCGAGCCGGCCCACGAGCACGCGCGGCAGCACTCGGCGTCGGGCTGGGCGCGACCGCGGATGCTGCCGCGCGACGCGGACCTGGAGCGCGCGGCGCAGGTGCTCGCCGCCGGCGAGCGCATCGCGATCCTCGCGGGCGCCGGCGCGCTCGCCGCGGGCGACGCGCTCGCCGCCGTCGCCGAGCGGCTGGGCGCCGGCGTGGCCAAGGCGCTGCTCGGCAAGGCGGCGCTGCCGGACGACCTCGACTGCGTGACCGGCAGCATCGGCTGGCTGGGCACGTCGGCGAGCAACCGGATGATGCGGTCCTGCGACACGCTGCTGATCGTCGGCTCGAACCTGCCCTACACCGAGTTCCTGCCCGAGCCCGGGCAGGCGCGCGGCGTCCAGATCGACGTCGCGCCGCGCAACCTCGCGCTGCGCTATCCGGTCGAGGTGCCGCTCGCGGGCGACGCCGACGAGACGCTGCGGGCGCTGCTGCCCCGGCTCGCCGAGCCGCCGCCGGCCCGGCGCGAGGCGCGCGCGCGATGGCGCGCGCAGCTCGACGCGTGGAAGCGCGAGGACGCGGCCGGCCGCGACGGGCCCGATCCGGCACCGGACGCCTCGCCGATCGATCCGCGACCGCTGGTGCGGATGCTGTCGCGCCGGCTGCCCGATCGATCGGTCGTGACCGCCGACTCCGGCACCTCCGCGGTCTGGCTCGCCCGCGAGACGACGATCCGGCCGGGCATGCTGGCCTCGCTGTCGGGCGGGCTGGCGACGATGGGCTGCGCGATCCCGTACGCGATCGCCGCGAAGTTCGCGTACCCGGACCGGTTCGCGCTCGCGCTCGTCGGCGACGGGGCGATGCAGATGAGCGGGCTGTCGGCGCTCGTCGACGTCGCCAAGCACTGGCGCGTCTGGCGGGACCCGAGGCTGCTGGTCGTCGTGATGAACAACCGCGACCTCGCCTACGTCACGTGGGAGCAGCGCGTGATGGAGGGCGAGCCGCGATACCTCGCGTCGCAGGCGCTGCCCGACGTGCCGTACGCGGCGTTCGCGAAGCTGCTCGGGCTCGACGGCGTGCGCGTCGAGCGGTTCGACCAGGTGTCGGACGCGATCGAGCGCGCGCTCGCCGCCGATCGGCCGTTCGTCGTCGACGCGCTGGTGGATCCTTCGGTGCCGACGCTGCCGCCGTCGCTGGAGGCCGGGCAGCGCGAGAAGCTCGATCGGGCGCTCGACGCCGAGCATGCCCGGGGCGACGTCGCCGCGGCCGACGCGGTCCGCCGGCACCTCGCCGGCCGGCACGACGCGCGATGACGCGGTCGCGGGACGAGGGGCGCGAGACGCTCGACCGGGCCTGGGAGGGCCTCGAGGAGGAGACGCCGGATCGCGTGTCGCGGATGATCCGCTGGCTGCGCGAGCCGCGCGCCCGATGGATCCGCCTGCCGATCGGCCTCCCGCCGATCGCGCAGAGCTTCATGTTCTTCCTGCCGTTCGCCGGGATCGAGTTCCTGCCGC
>DASPJX010000007.1:0-17552 GCA_035628395.1 Burkholderiaceae bacterium
AGCAGAAGCGCGTCGAGGAGCTCGCCCGCCGGCAGCAGGAGGCGCTGCAGGCGCGTTCGCGGCTGGCCACGCTCGGCGAGATGGCGTCGACGCTGTCGCACGAGCTGAACCAGCCGCTCGCGGCGGTCACGAGCTACGCGACCGCCTGCGAGAACCTGATGGACGGCCAGCCGCCGAGGACCGAGCCGATCCGCCAGGCGCTGCGCGGCATCAAGACGCAGGCCGAGCGGGCCGGCCAGGTGATCCGCAGCGTGCAGGCGTTCCTCAAGCGCCGCGCGATCGAGCGCGCCGAGTTCGACCTGGACCCGCTGGTGCGCGGCCTCGAGCCGCTGCTGCGGATGCAGGCGGCGCGCACCGGCGCGCGCATCGAGATCGACGTGCCGCCCGACACCCGGGTCTACGCCGACCGCATCATGATCGAGCAGGTGCTGCTCAACCTGACCCGCAACGGCTTCGAGGCGATGGCCGACGTGCCCGCGCACGACCGGGTGCTCGAGCTGTCCGCGTCGGCGGCCGGCGACGAGCGCGGCGAGCGCGTCGAGGTGCGGGTCGTCGACCGCGGCCGCGGCATCCCGCCCGAGGTGGTGCCGCAGCTGTTCACGCCGTTCTTCACCACCAAGCGCGAGGGCATGGGGCTGGGCCTCAGCCTGTGCCGGTCGGTGATCGAGCAGCACGGCGGCCGGCTCGTCTACCGCCAGCGACCCAACGGCGGCACGATCTTCGAGTTCAACCTGCCCCGGCGCGCCGAGGGCGGCTCCACCGCCGCCGCGCCCGCCGCCCATCCCACCGGAGTTCCGGAATGAGCGAACAGACCCCCTCCGGCACCGTCTACGTCGTCGAGGACGACACGGTGCTGGCCGACGCGCTGTGCCTGCTGCTGATGTCGCGCGGGCTCGGCACGGCCGCGTACTCGAGCGGCGAGGCCTTCCTCGCCTCGATCGACGCCGACTGGCCGCAGGGCCCGGCGGTCGTCGTGATGGACGTGCGCATGAACGGCCTGTCGGGCATCGAGACCTTCGACACGCTGCGCGCGCGCAAGCCGCACCTGCCGGCGCCGGTGATCTTCCTGACCGGCCACGGCGACATCTCGATGGCGGTCGACTCGGTCAAGAACGGCGCGTTCGACTTCTTCGAGAAGCCGTTCAGCGACAACCGGCTGGTCGACCGCGTGATGCAGGCGCTGCAGGAGTCGGAGAGCCGGCTGCAGCACGCCGACAGCGCCGGTCGCATCCGCGGGCGCCTCGAGCGCCTGACCTCGCGCGAGCGCGACGTGATGGACCTGATCCTGAAGGGCAAGCTGAACAAGATCATCGCCGACGAGCTCGGGATCAGCATGCGCACCGTCGAGGTGCACCGCTCGAACGTCTTCAGCAAGATGGGCGTGCGCAGCGCCGTGGAGCTGGCCCGGCTGCTCGAGAACCTGAAGGAGTGACCGCGGCCGGCCGGGCCGGACCGGCCGCCGGGCCCGGCGCGCCGGATCCCGCGGAATGACCCGGGCCCGCCGCCGTGCCGGTTGCGGGCCGATACGGCTCGGGTAGACTTCCGCATCCGCTCGGGGGGGTCCCCGCGCGCCGTTGCGATCACACAAAAGAGAGTGCCGGGGGAGACCCTTCAGATGCGTATCCGTAATCACCGCGACTTCTGGGCGGGCGTCCTGTTCATCTGCACGGGGCTGCTCTTCGTCGTCCTGTCGAGGCAGTACACGCTCGGCTCCGCCGCCAAGATGGGGCCGGGCTACTTCCCGACGATCCTGGGCGGCCTGATGGCGGCGCTCGGGCTGATGGTGCTGCTGCCGTCGCTCGCGAGGAGCACCCCGGAGCTGCGGGTCGCGCGCTTCGACCTGAAGGCGATCGGCCTCGTGCTGCTCGCGGTCGCCGTCTACGCGTGGACGCTGCCGAAGCTCGGGTTCATCGTGTCGCTGTTCCTGCTGATCTTCATCGCGTCGCTGGCGAGCCACGAGTTCCGGCTGAAGACGACGCTGGTGTCCTCGGTGGTGCTGCTGATCTTCTCGTACCTGGTGTTCGTCAAGGGCCTCGAGCTGCAGTTCCCGTTCCTTCCCGTTTTCCTCACGCGCTGAAGACGCCTCCGGCGGCGAAGAGACCATCACCATGGAACTGCTCGGCAACCTCGCGCTCGGCTTTCAGACCGCCGGCACCTTCGACAACCTGCTGTACTGCCTGATCGGGGTGATCCTCGGCACGCTGATCGGCGTGCTCCCCGGCATCGGCCCGCTCGCGACGATCGCGATGCTGCTGCCGGCCACCTACAAGATGTCCGACCCGACCACGGCGCTGATCATGCTGGCGGGCATCTACTACGGCGCGCAGTACGGCGGCTCGACGACCGCGATCCTCGTGAACCTGCCGGGCGAGTCCTCGTCGGTCGTCACGACGCTGGACGGCTACCAGATGGCGCGCAGGGGACGCGCGGGGCCGGCGCTCGCGATCGCCGCCATCGCGTCGTTCTTCGCCGGCACGGTGGCCACGTTCCTGCTGGCCGCGTTCGCGCCGCCGCTGGCCGAGATCGCGTTCAAGTTCGGGCCGGCCGAGTACTTCGCGCTGATGGTGCTCGGCCTGATCGCCGCGGTCGTGCTCGCGCACGGCTCGGTGCTGAAGGCGCTCGCGATGGTGATCTTCGGGCTGCTGCTCGGCATGATCGGCACCGACGTCAACTCGGGCGTCGCGCGCTTCTCGTTCGACGTGCCCGAGCTGTCCGACGGCATCGAGTTCGTCGCGGTCGCGATGGGCATGTTCGGCTTCGCCGAGATCATCCTGAACCTCGAGCAGGGCGAGAAGCGCGAGGTGTTCACCAGCAAGGTGACGAACCTGTTCCCGCGGATGGCCGACTTCAAGGTCGCGTTCCCGGCGATCCTGCGCGGCACGGCGCTCGGCTCGGTGCTGGGCATCCTGCCGGGCGGCGGCGCGGTGCTCGCCTCGTTCTCGGCCTACGCGATCGAGAAGAAGGTCTCGAAGAACCCCGAGGAGTTCGGCAAGGGCGCGATCCAGGGCGTGGCCGCGCCCGAGGCGGCGAACAACGCCGGCGCGCAGACCTCGTTCATCCCGATGCTGACGCTCGGCATCCCGACCACGCCGGTGATGGCGCTGATGGTCGCGGCGATGATGATCCACAACATTCAGCCGGGCCCGCAGGTGATGAGCAGCAACCCCAAGCTGTTCTGGGGCCTGATCGTGTCGATGTGGATCGGCAATCTGTTCCTGGTGATCCTGAACCTGCCGCTGATCGGCATGTGGGTCAAGCTGCTGTCGGTGCCCTACCGGATCCTCTACCCGGCGATCCTGCTGTTCTGCTGCATCGGCGCGTACTCGATCAACAACAACGTCTTCGACGTGTTCATGACGATCCCGTTCGCGATCCTCGGCTACGTCTTCAAGAAGCTCGACTGCGAGCCGGCGCCGATGCTGCTGGGCTTCGTGCTCGGCAAGCTGATGGAGGAGTACCTGCGGCGCGCGATGACGATCTCCCGGGGCGACGCGTCGGTGTTCTTCACGCGTCCGCTGTCGGCGACGCTGCTCGCGATGGCCGGGATCCTGCTCGTGATCGTGTTCCTGCCGGCGATCTCGAAGAAGCGCGAGGAGGCGTTCGCGGGCGACGACTGACCGTCGCCGGGCGCGCGCTCCAGGCAGGAAGGGGCCGCTCGCGCGGCCCTTTCCCTTTTCGGCGACCGGCTGGCGCGGCGTCAGCCGTCGCGCCCGATCCGGAACACCGCGACCGACTCGACCAGCGCCTCCGACTGCCGCCGCAGGCTCTCCGCCGCCGCGGCGCTCTCCTCGACCAGCGCCGCGTTCTGCTGCGTGTGACCGTCCATCGCGACGAGCGCGGAGCCCACCTGGTCGACGTTCGCGCTCTGCTCGGCGCTCGCCTCGCTGATCGCCCCGATCATCTCGCCGACCCGCGCGATCGAGCCGACGAGGCGCTCGACCGTGCCGTTCGCCGCCTCGACCAGCGCGCTGCCCTGCTCGACGCGCTCGGTGCTCGCGGCGATCAGCTGCTTGATCTCGCGCGCGGCCGCCGCGCTGTTCTGCGCGAGCGTGCGCACCTCCGAGGCCACCACCGCGAAGCCGCGACCCTGCTCGCCGGCGCGCGCGGCTTCCACCGCCGCGTTCAGCGCCAGGATGTTCGTCTGGAACGCGATGCCGTCGATCGTGCCGATGATGTCGGCGATCCGACGCGAGCTCTCGCTGATGCCCCGCATGGTCTCCACCATCCGCGAGAACACCTCGCCGCCCTCGCTCGCGATGCCCGACGCGGCGCGCGCCAGCCCGTCGGCCTCGCGGGCGTTGCGCGCGTTGCCGCCGACCGCCTCGCCGAGCTTTTGCATCGCGAAGGCGGTCTGCTGCAGCGAGGCCGCCTGCGTCTCGGTGCGGTGGCTGAGGTCGGCGTTGCCGGTCGCGATCTGCGCGCTGCCCGCGGCGATGCCGTCGCTGTTGGCGCGCACCTTGCCGACGACGTCGGCGAGGCTGCGGTTCATCCGCTCGAGCGCGGCGAGCAGCTGCGCCGGCTCGTCGCGCCCGCCGGTCGGCACCGCGCCCGACAGGTCGCCCGAGGCGACGCGCTCGGCCACCGCCACCGCCTGCTGCAGCGGCGCGACGATGCTGCGCGCGAGCGCCCAGGCGAGCGCCGCCGACGCTGCGAGACCGGCGATCGCGACGCCGACCACCAGCATCGCATTGCGTCGCGCGCGCCGCTCGGCCTGCTGCTGCGCGTCCACCGCCCGATCGCGCTGCAGCGAGGCGATCTTCGCGAGCGCGGCCTCGGCCTGCCCGGTGAGCGGGTCGATCTTGCGGGCGATGATCGCCGCGGCCTGCTCGGTGTTGAACTGCTGCGCGAGGCCGAGCGCCGAGTCGAAGAGCTTCGCCGCGACGCCGTCGAGCTCGACCAGGCGCGCGAGCTGCGCGGCGCCCTCGGCGTCGAGCGCCTCGGCCTCCAGCCGCCGGCGGTGCTCGAGGTAGTCCGCCTGCGCGCGCTTGGCCACCTGCTCGGCCGCGTTCACGCCGTCGACCTCGGACTGCAGGCCGACGTTGCGCACCGTCAGCTGCGCGCGCAGCAGCGCCTGGTGGGTGTTCTCGATCAGTTCGGCGCGCGTGGCGGTGGTCTTCAGCGTCTCGCCGACGGCGGCCAGGTCGCGCGCGCTGCCGGCGAGGGCGAGGCCGAGGAGCGCCGCGGTCACGAGGAGGATCGCGCCCATGCCGGCGGCGAGGCGCGGGCCGATCGCGAGCGTTCGAAGGATCATGGTCGGGGGAGTTCCGGAAAGGGGGACGCCGCCGCCCCGGGGTCCCGGGCGGCGGACTCGGGTCCGCGGGATCAGTCGAGGAAGACGCCGGTGCCGACGAAGGTCTCGCCGAGCCGCTCGACGTACACCGTGCGCCGCTGCAGCGAGTCGGTCGTCGGGTTGCGGAACTTGAACTCCTCGCTCCAGCCCCGGCCCTTCTCCTTCGCCAGGTCGACCAGCATCTTGTTCAGCAGCTTGCCGTCCGGATCCTTGAGGCCGATCAGGTCCTTGCCGACCAGCTTGGAGTTGGCGCCGTGCGCGAGGTTGCGGCCGTTCAGGTCGTAGACGATCACGTACAGATCGCGGTCCTTGAACGCCGCGCCGTTGGTGAACTCGGTGTACGCCTTGTCGGCGCCGTGCGTCTTGATGTACGCGACGGCCTTGGCGACCATCGCCTCGGCCTCGGCCTTCGTGCCCTTCGACTGCGCGTGGACGGGCGCGGCGACGGCGAGCGCGACGGCGGCCGCGGCGATCGAGCGGAGGAACTGCGTGCGGTTCATGGTGCGGGGTCCTGCATCGGTGTTGGACGTTCGGACGGCCCGGGGCCGTCCCCTCTCTCGCCGTGCCCGCTAGGCACGGCGACACGACAGGCGACGACCTGTCGCACACCGACTGTGACGCGCCGACGGTCGCGGCGTTCGTCCGATATGGGGAGTCGCCCTCGATCAATCGGAGCGATGGCTGCGGAGATCCACACTGGCGCCGCGACACGCGGGCCGGCGCGTCCTCGACGACCGGCGCGACGACGCCCGCGCCGGCCGGTGCCGGCGCGCGGGGTCGCGGGATCGGGGAACGTGCGGTCGACGCGACGCCGGCGTGCGCCGGCGCCGCGGGGGAACGATCAGGCCAGGAGGCTGCGCAGCATCCAGGCGTTCTTCTCGTGCGTGTCCATCCGCTGGGTGAGCAGGTCGGCGGTGGGCTGGTCGTTCGCCTCGTCGGCCCAGGTGAACACCTCGCGCGCGGTGCGCGCGACGGTCTGCTGCGCGTCGACGAGGTTGCGGATCATCTCCTGCGCCGACGGCACCGTCTGGTCGTCGGGGATCGTCGACAGCTTCGCCAGCTGCGTCGACGTGCCCGGCGCGTAGACGCCGAGCGCGCGGATCCGCTCGGCGATCACGTCGAGCGCGTTCCACTGCTCGGTGTACTGCTCCTGGAACATCACGTGCAGCGTCTGGAACATCGGGCCGGTGACGTTCCAGTGGTAGCTGTGGGTCTTCATGTACAGCCGGAAGCTGTCGGCGAGCACCCGCGACAGGCCCTGCGCGACCTTCTCGCGCTGGGCATCGTCGATGCCGATGTCGAATCGGGGCGGCTGGACGTTCTGCGTGGACTGGGCGTTCTGCGTGGGCTGGGCGTTCTGCATTCGATGAGGCTCCTGATCGGTCGCTGTGTCGCGTTCTAGGATCGCACCGGCCGGTCGCCGGGCCTGTCGGCGGGGACCGCGAATCCGCAGTGTGCCGGAGCGCGCCGGTCGCGGCGCAATACGCACGACGCCGGCAGGGCTCCCGCGGTTCGGCCGTTCGCCCCGACCGCGGCGCCGGCCTACGCGTCCACGGGAAAGCGTGTCCGCAGCGCCGCGACCTGCTCCGCGTCGAGGCAGCGGCACGCGCGCCCGTTCAGCGCGAGGAACAGCCGCGCGGTCGCCTCGAGCTCCTCGACCGCGTCGGCGGCGGCCTCGAGCGTCCGGCCCGCGACCACCGGACCGTGGTTCGCGAGCAGCAGCGCGTGGTGCCGGCCCGCGCAGCGGCGGACCGCCTCGGCGAGCGCCGGATCGCCGGGGGGGTGGTAGGGCAGCAGCGGCAGCGTGCCCACGCGCATCACGTAGTACGCGGTCAGCGGCGGCAGCACGTCGGCGGGGTCGACGTCGGCGAGCACCGACACCGCGACCGAATGCGTCGAGTGCAGGTGCACGACCGCGCCGGCGCGCGGGCGCTCCCGGTAGACCGCGAGGTGCAGCGCGCTCTCCTTCGACGGCGGATCGCCGGCGAGCGGCGTGCCGTCGGCGTCGAGCAGCGCGAGGCGCCCGGCCTCGAGCGTGCCGAAGCTCGATCCGGTGGGGGTCACCAGCCAGCGTCCGTCGGGCAGCCGCGCGCTGAGGTTGCCGGTGCTGCCGTGCGTGAGGCCGCGCTCGAACAGCGAGCGCGCGAGCGCGACGATGCGGTCCCGCAGGGCGTCCTCGGTCATCGCCCGAGCATAGCAGGGCTTCGTCGGAGGCCCGGCGACCCTCTGCTAGACTGCCCGGCTCCCCGGTGCCCGCACCGACGACCGACGCCCAGCGATGACCCGACCGACCGCCCCGCGCCGCCGCATCGTCGGCGCGCTCCTCAGTCTCGCCGCGCTCGGGGCCGCCTCGCCGGCGGCGGCGCAGCCCGCCGCCTGGCCGTCGAAGCCGATCCGGATGGTCATCCCCTTCCCGGCCGGCGGCGCCACCGACGTGCTCGGGCGCGTCGTCGCGCAGCGGCTGTCGACCGCGCTCGGCCAGCAGGTGATCGTCGAGAACCGGCCGGGCGCCGGCGGCTCGATCGGTGCCGACACCGTCGCGAAGGCCCCGCCCGACGGGCACGTGATCCTGATGTCGACGAGCTCGACGCACTCGATCGGCCCGGCGCTCAACCCGAAGATGCCGTACGACGCGCAGAAGGACTTCGTGCCGGTCGCGCACGTCGCGACCGCGCCGAACGTGCTCGTCGTGGGATCGAACTTCCCCGCGTCGGACGCGCGGCAGATGGTCGCGCTGCTGAAGTCGAACCCGGGTCGGTACAACTTCGGCTCGAGCGGCATCGGCACCATCCCGCACCTGTCGGCCGAGCTCTTCAAGTGGCAGGGCGGCAACCTGTTCGCGGTGCACATCCCGTACCGCGGCACCGGCCTCGTGATCCCCGACCTGATCGCCGGCCAGATCGCGTTCCTGATGGACTCGGTCGTCACCGCCGCGCCGCACGTGCGCGACGGCAAGCTGAAGGCGCTCGCCGTCACCGGCACGCGCCGCTCGGGCGCGATGCCCGAGGTCGCGACCTTCGCCGAGCAGGGCGTGCCCGGCATGGACGCGGCGACGTGGTTCGGGCTGTTCGTGCCCGCGGGCACGCCGGCGGCGATCGTGCAGCGGCTCAACGAGGAGTCGAACGCGATGCTGCGCTCGCCCGACGTGGTCGACCGGCTCGCGAAGCTCGGCGCCGATCCGGCCGGCGGATCGCCCGAGGCGTTCGCGCGGGTCGTGCGCGGCGACTACGAGAAGTGGGCCGCGGTGATCCGGCGCGCCGGCATCAAGCCCGAGTGAGCCGACCGGCCCGCAGGCCCCGCCCGTGCTCGACGCGCTCGGCATCCTGCACCTCGGCGCCTTCGTCGCGGCCGGGCTCGCGCTGAACGTGACGCCCGGGCCCGACCTGCTGTACGCGTCGACGCAGGCCGCGCGCCACGGCACGCGCGCCGGCTGGATCGCGGCGCTCGGCATCGGCTGCGGCTGCGCGGTGCACGTGGCGCTCGGCGCGCTCGGCGTCACCGCGCTCGTCGCCGCGTCGCCCGCGGCGTTCGGGGCGCTGAAGCTCGCCGGCGCCGCGTGGCTCGCGTGGCTCGGCCTGCGCATGCTGCTCGCGCCTCGCAAGCCCGCGCCGGTTCCCGCCGCCGCTGCCCCCGCCGCCGCTTCCGCCCCCGCCGCCGCTGCCCCTGCCGCCGCTGCCTCCGCCGCCGCTGCCCCCGCCTCTTCCGCCGTCGCCGCTTCCGCCCCCGCCGCTTCCGCCCCCGCCGCCCCGGCCGCGCCGCGCGAGCCGTTCCGCGCGGCCGCGGTCTGGCGCGACGGCTTCGCGGTCAACGTGCTGAACCCGAAGGTCGGGCTGTTCTTCGTCGCGTTCGTGCCCCAGTTCGTCGATCCGGCCGGCGCGCATCCGTCGCTCGCGTTCGCGCTGCTCGGCGCGGTGTTCATCGCCAACGGCACGCTCGTCACCGGCGCGCTCGCCGCGATCGCCGCCGCCGGCGGACGCCGGCTGCGCGCGGGCGGCGGTGCGGCCTCCCGGACGCTCGCCGTCGCCGCGCGGCTGCTGCCGCGCGCGATCGGCGCCGCCTTCGTCGGACTCGGGCTGCGGCTCGCGCTCGACGGCACCTGATCGCGCATCGCGAGGAGACGCCCTTGGAGACCCGGCCCGACGTGCAGGTGCTCGTGTTCGACGTGTTCGGCACGGTCGTCGACTGGCGCGGCTCGATCGCGCGCGAGGTCGAGGCGCTCGGCCTCGGCGTCGACGGCGGCGCGTTCGCCGACGACTGGCGCGCGCGCTACCAGCCCGCGATGCAGCGGGTGCGCGCCGGCGAGCGCCCGTGGACGAAGCTCGACGTGCTGCACCGCGAGAACCTCGACGAGACGCTCGAGGCCTTCGCCGTCGCGCACCGGCTCGACGAGGCCGGCCGCCGCGCGCTGAACCTCGCGTGGCACCGGCTCGACCCGTGGCCCGAGGCGGTCGCCGGCCTGCACCGGCTGAGGTCGCGCTTCCTGATCGCGCCGCTGTCGAACGGCAACCTCGGCCTGCTCGCCCGGATGGCGAAGCGCGCCGCGCTGCCCTGGGACTGCGTGCTCTCGGCCGAGGTCTACCGCGCGTACAAGCCCGAGCCCGCCGCCTACCTCGGCGTGGCCGACACCTTCGACGTCGAGCCCGGCCGGGTGATGATGGTCGCCGCGCACGCCTCCGACCTGCGCGCCGCCGCCGCCTGCGGGCTGCGCACCGCGTACGTCGACCGCCCGCTCGAGTGCGGCCCGTCGGGGCACCGCGACGTGCCGCGGCCGACCGACCGGTTCGACCTCGCCGCCACCGGCTTCGACGACCTCGCCGACCGCCTCGGCTGCCCCGATTCCCTCTCCCAGGATCCGACATGAGCACGCATTTCGACTGGAGCAATCCCTACCCGACGATCCGCACGCCGGTCTTCGCGCGCAACGTCGTCTCGACCTCGCAGCCGCTCGCCGCGCAGGCCGGGCTGCGGATGCTCGCCGCCGGCGGCACCGCGATCGACGCGGTGATCGCCGCCGCCTCGACGATCGCGCTGACCGAGCCCTGCTCGAACGGCCTCGGCTCCGACATGTACGCGATCGTCTGGGACGGCGAGCGGCTGCACGGGCTGAACGCCTCGGGCTGGTCGCCCGCGGCCTGGGACGTCGAGTACTTCCGGCGCCGCCACGGCGGCGTCCATCCGCAGCGCGGCTGGGACACGGTCACCGTGCCCGGCTGCGTCGCCGGCTGGGCGGCGCTGCACGAGCGCTTCGGGCGGCTGCCGTTCGAGCGCTGCCTCGAGCCGGCGATCGAGTACGCCGAGCGCGGCTTCGCGGTGTCGACGATCGTCAAGCGCAAGTGGGACGCGCACGTGCCGATCCTGAAGGACCAGCCGGGCTTCGCCGAGCACTTCATGCCGCGCGGGCGCGCGCCCGAGGTCGGCGAGCGCGTCGTGATCCCCGGGGCGGCCGGCACGCTGCGGCGGATCGCCGCGACGCGCGGGCGCGACTTCTACGAGGGCGAGACCGCGGCCCGCCTGGTCGCGCACGCCCGCGAGCACGGCGCCGCGCTGACCGCGGCCGACCTCGCCGAGTACGCGGTCGAGTGGGTCGACACGATCGACATCGAGTACAAGGGCCGCCGGCTGCACGAGATCCCGCCGAACGGCCAGGGCATCGGCGCCCTGATGGCGCTCGGCATCCTCAAGCACTTCGACCTGGCCGGCCTGCCGCCCGACTCGGTGCGGAGCCGCCACCTGCAGATCGAGGCGATGAAGTGCGCGTTCGCCGACGTGTACGCGCACGTGGCCGACCTCCCCCACATGCGCGTCACGCCCGCGCAGCTGCTCGACCCCGCCTACCTGGCCGAGCGCGCGAAGCTGATCCGCCCCGACCGCGCGACGAGCTTCTCGCACGGCATGCCGCCGCCCGGCGGCACGATCTACCTGAGCGCCGCCGACGAGCAGGGCCGGATGGTCAGCTTCATCCAGTCGAACTACATGGGCTTCGGCTCCGGCGTCGTCGTGCCGGGCACCGGCGTGTCGCTGCAGAACCGCGGCCACTGCTTCTCGCTCGATCCCGCGCATCCGAACGTCGTCGCGCCGCGCAAGCGCCCCTTCCAGACGATCATCCCGGCGTTCCTGACCGAGGCCGACGGCCGGCCGCGGATGAGCTTCGGCGTGATGGGCGGCAACATGCAGCCGCAGGGCCACCTGCAGACGCTGGTGCGCATGCTCGAGTACGGCCAGAACCCGCAGGCCGCGTGCGACGCGCCGCGCTGGAAGGTCAACCGCGGGCTCGACGTCGACGTCGAGGCGACGATCGAGCGCGAGGTCGCCGAGGGCCTGCGCGCGCTCGGCCACAACCTCGCGCCGGTGGCCGATCCGTACATGGACTTCGGCTCGGGCCAGTTCATCTGGAAGCTGTCCGACGCGCTCGAGGACGGCTACGTCGCGGCGAGCGACAGCCGGCGCGACGGGCACGCGGCCGCGTTCTGACGCGACCCGCCGTGCCCGGGCGCCGCGCGCTGCTGCGGGTCGCGGCGGCCGCGGTCGCGGGCGCGCCGCTCGTCGGCGCCGGCGGCTGCGCGTGGCGGCGGATCCCGGGCTTCGGGTACGCGCCGCCGGCCTTCGAGCTCGCCCGGCCCGGCGCGCCCGGGCGCATCGTGCTGCTCGCCACCGTGCACGCGGGGCTCGCGCGCTTCTACCCGCTGCCCGAGGCGATCGAGCGCGCGTTCGAGTCGGCCGGGCGGCTGTACGTCGAGCTCGACGTCGAGTCGCGCGCCGCCGCGATCCGCGAGGCGGGCCGCGCGTTCGCGCTGCTGCCCGACGGCGCGACGCTCGAGACGACGCTGTCGCCCGACACGCTCGCCGCGCTGCGCCGCGCGTTCGACGACCGGCCCGGCGCGCTGCACGCCTGGCGCCGGCTGCAGCCGTGGGCGCTCGCGCTGATGCTGCCCGACGCCGACGACGCGCGGATGGGCGCGGGCGAGTCCGGGGGCGTCGAGCGTCACCTGCTGCGGCGCGCCCGCGCGCGCGGGCTGCCGGTCGTCGAGCTCGAGACCGCCGACGCGCAGGTCCGCGCGTACGCGGGCGGCACGCTCGCCGAGCAGGAGGCGGCGCTCGCGCTGCGGCTCGCGCAGCGCGAGGCGCGCGCGCGGACCTTCGCGCGGATCGTCGACGCGTGGCGGCTCGGCGACCTCGACGCGCTCGCCCGGCTCAAGGACCGCGCGTATCCGCCCGACGGGCCGCTCGCGCCGCTGCGCCGCCGGCTGTTCGCCGAGCGCGACGAGGCGATCGCCGGGCGGCTCGCCGAGGCGCTCGAGGCGCCCGGCGCGGCGATGGCGCTGCTCGGGGCCTTCCACGTCGCGGGTCCCGACTCGGTCCTGGCCGCGCTCGCGCGGCGCGGCGTGTCGGTGACGCGCACGAGCCACGCCCCGTCCGGCTGAAGCCGCCGCCCGACGGCGCGCGGACGCCTCGCGGCGCGATTCCGGGCCGCCCGTCGCGACGCGACCCGTATCCTCGGCCCGTCGGCGGCCCGCGGCGGGTCGCCCTGCCGACATCCGGACGACGCACGATGGCCGCCCAGCCCGAGATCGCGATCGAGAGCCTCCAGGCGCCCTGGCAGCCGCGGCTCGAGCTGTTCACGCTGCGCGGACGCGATGCGGCGCGCCCGCCGATCCTGCTGGTGCACGGCGCCTACACGCACGCCGGCAGCTGGCTGCGCACCTTCGCGCCCTGGTTTCGCGCGCGCGGCCACGACGTGCACGCGGTGTCGCTGCGCGGGCACGGCGGCAGCGACGGGCGCGCGACCCTCGACGCCTGGGGCCTCGACCACTACCGCGGCGACGTCGAGCGCGCGCTGGCGGCGATCGGCCGCCCCGCGATCGTCGTCGGCCAGTCGATGGGCGGGCTCGTGCTGCAGCGGCTGATCGCCGCGGGCGGCCGGCCGCTCGGCGTCGTGCTGCTGTCGAGCGTGCCCCCGAGCGGCCTGATCGCGTCGGTGTCGCGGATGGCGCTGCGCCGGCCGCATTCGCTCGGCAGCCTCGTGCAGGTCGCGCTCGGCACGCGCGACGGGCGCGGGCTGCTCGAGCTGCTCGCGCACGATCCGCTGCCGGGCGCGCACGAGGGCGCGGGCTCCGGCCCGCCGCTGCTCGGGCGCGAGTCGAGCCGCGCGCTCTGGGAGATGACCTGGGCGCCGATGCCGCTGCACCTGCCCGTCGCGCCGCCCCCGGTGCTCGCGATCCACGGCGAGCAGGACCTGATGATCCCCGCCGGCGCGCTCGACGAGATCGGCGCCCGCTGGAACGCGACCTGCGTGCGCGTCTCGGGGATCGGCCACGTGCCGATGATCGAGCGGCGCTGGCGCACCGTCGCCGGCCCGGTCGCGCGCTGGATCGACGCGCTGCGCTGAGCGTCGGCGTGCCGGCCCGCGGCGGACGGTCTCGGGCCGGCGCGCGGGTCGCCTCCCGTAGAATCCGGGCGAGGAGGATGCGATGACGAAGACGTACGAAGCGATCGCCCCGCAGCGCGTGGCGTTCCTGGGGCTCGGCGTGATGGGCTACCCGATGGCCGGCCACCTGGCCCGCGCGGGACACCAGGTCACCGTGTACAACCGCAGCTCGGCGAAGGCGCAGGCCTGGGTCGCCGAGCACGGCGGGCGGTCCGCGCCCACGCCGCGCGAGGCCTCCGCCGACGCGCGGATCGTGTTCTGCTGCGTCGGCAACGACGACGACCTGCGCAGCGTCGTGCTCGGCCCCGACGGCGCGTTCGCCGGCATGGCCCGCGGCGCGCTGCTGGTCGACCACACCACCGCGTCGGCCGAGGTCGCGCGCGAGCTCGACGCCGCCGCGAAGGGCCTCGGCCTGCAGTTCGTCGACGCCCCGGTCTCGGGCGGCCAGGCGGGCGCGGTCAACGGCATGCTGACCGTGATGTGCGGCGGCGATCCGGCCGCGTTCGAGCGCGCGAAGCCGGTCGCGATGGCGTTCTCGCGGGCGTTCACGCTGATCGGCCCGTCGGGCAGCGGCCAGCTGGCGAAGATGGTCAACCAGATCTGCATCGCCGGGCTGGTGCAGGGCCTGTCCGAGGGCATCGCGTTCGGCCAGGCGGCGGGCATCGACATGAAGCTCGTGCTCGAGGTGATCGGCAAGGGCGCGGCCCAGTCGTGGCAGATGGACAACCGCGGCACCACGATGGTCGACGACAGGTTCGACTTCGGCTTCGCGGTCGACTGGATGCGCAAGGACCTCGGCCTGTGCCTGGACGAGTCTCGCCGCAACGGCGCGCGGCTGCCGGTCACGGCGCTGGTCGACCAGTTCTACGCCGACGTCCAGACGATGGGCGGCGGACGCTGGGACACCTCGAGCCTGATCCGGCGCCTGCGGGCGCGCGACTGAGCGGCGACGCGTGGAGCGTCCCGACGAGGCGGGGGCTCCGCCCGGCGGCGGAGCGCGGATGCTGCACCGCCTCGCGATCGCGACGATCGCGCTGCTCGTCGTTGTCTTCGGCGGCGCGCAGGCGGGCCTGCTCGCCGGCAAGCGGCCCGCGCGGCTCGGCGTCGTCGACGGGCAGCTGCTGCCGGTGCGCACGCAGCTGACCAACGCGGTGTCGAGCGCCGCGAGCACCGAGTACCACCGGATCGCGCCGCTCGAGACCGGCGACGATCCGGCCGGCGCGTTCGCGCGGCTGCGCGCCGTCGTCGCGTCGACGCCCGGTGCGCGGATCGTCGAGGAGCGGCCCGGCTACCTGTACGCCGAGTACGAGTCGACCTGGCTGAAGTTCGTCGACGACGTCGAGTTCCTGCTGGATGCGCCCGACCGGGTCGTCCACGTGCGCTCCGCCTCCCGCTTCGGGCGCAAGGACTTCGGCGTGAACCGCGCGCGCATCGAGGCGATCCGCGCGCGCCTGGGCGGCTGACCGGGCGGCACCGCCCGATCCGTCGCGCACTTCCGGCGCGACGCCGCGCGGCGCGCCGGGAGTGCGCGACGCCGCGCGGCGCGCGTCGGGCCTGCGCGATCGCCTCGTGGGTGCCTCGAGCCGGCGCGATCGCCTCGCGGTGACCGAGGCCTGCGCGATCGCCTCGTGGCGACTCGAGCCGGCGCGATCGCCGCGCGGTGACTCAGGCCTGCGCGATCGCCTCGCGGCGCGCGTCGGCCGGCCCGTCCGCGCCGGCCGCGGCGGCGCGCGCCATCCGCGACGCGATCTGGCCGACGCGGCGCAGCGCCGCCTGCCGCGCCTCGTCCCACGGGCCGCCGACGCCGAGCCGGATGCAGTGCCGGTAGCGGCCGCCGCCGCCGAAGATCGCGCCCGGCGCGAAGCAGATCCGCTCGGCGAGGCAGGCCTCGGCGAGCCGCATCGCGTCCACCGACGCCGGGAGCTCGACCCACAGGATGAAGCCGCCGGGCGGGTCGGTCACTCGCGTGCCGCGCGGGAAATGCTCGGCGATCAGTCCGCGCGCGGTGTCGACGCCGGCGGCGATCGCGCTGCGCAGCTGCCGGAACGCCGACTCCTGGCCGGGCTGGGTCAGCAGGTCGGCGAGCGCGAGCTCCATCACCGCGGTCTGGCCGCCGCTGGTGGTCGCCTTCAGCGCGTGCACCCGCTCGCTCCAGCGGCCGGCGTCGATCCAGCCCAGCCGGATGCCCGGTGCGACGGTCTTCGTGAACGAGCCGCACAGGACGACGTGGCCGGTCGCGTCGAACGCGCGCACCGCCCGGCGCTTGTCGTCGTGCGTCGCGAGGTCGTTGTAGATCACGTCCTCGATCAGCGGGATGTCGTGCTCGGCCACCAGCTGCGCGAGCCGGCGTCGCTCGGCGACCGGCATGCACGAGCCCAGCGGGTTCGACAGCGTCGGCACGGCGAGCACCGCGCGCACCGGCTGCGTCTCGAGCGCGAGCCGCAGCGCGTCGACCGACAGGCCGGTGCGCGGATGCGTCGGGATCTCGAGCGCGCGCAGGTGCAGGCTCTCGAGGATCTGCAGGAACCGGAAGTACGTGGGCGACTCGAGCGCGACGACGTCGCCCGGCCGGGTCGTCGCGCGCAGACCGAGCGTGACCGACTCGATGCAGCCGTTGGTGACCAGCACCCGCTCCGGATCGAGCGCGCAGCCCAGGCCGACCGCGTGGCGCGCGATCGCGCGCCGCAGCGCGGGCTGTCCGGTGCCGGTGCCGTACTCCGCGAGCAGCGAGCGGTGCCGCTGCACGCAGCGGCTCACCGTGCGCCGGATCCGGTCCTCGTCGAACAGCTGCGTGCCCGGGCAGGCGGCCCCGAACGACACGTAGCGCGGATCGTGCGCGAGGCGCATCAGCCGCGCGCCGATCGCGCCGAGGTCCACCTCGAACGCGTCGGCCGACGGCGTCGAGGCCTCGGGCTCCGGCGGGCGCGGAGGCCGGGCCGCGACGAAGTAGCCCGAGCGCGGACGGGCCTCGACCAGCCGCGCGTCCTCGAGCGCGCGGTACGCCTGCACGACGGTGGCGACCGACACGCCCTCGCGGCGCGCCGTCTCGCGCACCGAGGGCAGCCGCTCGCCGCGCGCGAGCGCCCCCGAGCGGACCGACGCGGCGATCGCGTCGGCGATCCGGAGGTAGAGCGTTCCACCGGTGTCCATCGGTCCATTCTGTATCGGTCGCGCGTGCGCCGACCGGTACAGCGGCGCACCGAGTCGACCGGTACAGGCGTGCCGTGCGTGCGGCTGTGGCGGTCGGGATCGCGGTCGCGTGTGTCTGGGCGCGCTCGTCCCGACGCCGCAGGATGGCTCCATGGACACCCTCCTGCTCCCGAGCGGCCCGTCGGCCGCCCTGCCCGTCGACGTCGCCGCTCCGTCCGGCACGGCCTCGGACTCCGCGCCCGTCGACGCCGCCGGTCCGCCCGGCACGGCGGCGGACGCCGCGCACGTCGACGTCGCCGCTCCGCCCGGTACGGCCTCGGACTCCGCGCCCTCGCTGCCGGTCGTCGTGCCGCCGGGCCGCGCGCTGCGGCTGTCGCGGCCGCAGGGCGCGACGCTGCGGGTCGACTCCGGCCGCGTCTGGGTCACGCAGACCGGCTGCCCGCACGACGGCTTCCCGGCCGCGGGCGAGTCGATCGCGCTCGCCGACTCGGGCGTCGTCGTGATCGAGACGCTCGATCCGCGGCCCGCGACGCTGCGGCTGCTGCCGTCGGCGGCGCCCGCCCCGTCGCGAGGACGCCGGTGGCTCGGTCGCGCGGCCTCGATCGCGGCCACGGCGCTCGCGACGGCGTCGGCGGCGATCGGTCCGCTGAACCGGGCCGCGGCCGCGATCGTCGTGCGGCGCCGGGC
>DASPJX010000008.1:0-57978 GCA_035628395.1 Burkholderiaceae bacterium
CCCGCCCCCGGCGGCCGACCGGGCGGCCCGCCCGTCGCGCCGGCTATTCGTCGTCTCCGCCGAACAGCCCCGACAGGCCGCCCTGCTCGCGACCGCCGCCGCCGGCGCGCTGCGGCGCGGCCGCGAAGATCCGCGACGCGAGCCGCGAGAACGGCAGCGACTGCAGCCACACGTGGCCGGGGCCGCGCAGCACCGCGAAGAACAGGCCCTCGCCGCCGAACAGCGCGGTCTTCACCTTGCCGACGTACTCGATGTCGTAGTGGACCGCGTCGGTCAGCGCCACCAGGCAGCCGGTGTCGACGCGCAGCGTCTCGCCGGGCGCGAGCTCGCGCTGCATCACGGTGCCGCCGGCGTGCACGAACGCGAGCCCGTCGCCCTCGAGCTTCTGCATGATGAAGCCCTCGCCGCCGAAGAAGCCGACGCCGAGGCGGCGCTGGAACGCGATGCCGAGCGACACGCCGCGCGCCGCGCACAGGAACGCGTCCTTCTGGCACAGCAGCCGCCCGCCGAGCCGGCCCAGGTCCATCGGCAGGATCCGGCCGGGGTAGGGCGCCGCGAACGCGACGCGTCGCTTGACCGTCGCCTCGTTGACGTAGACGGAGGTGAACAGCGACTCGCCGGTCAGCAGCCGCTTGCCGGCGCCGACGAGCTTGCCGAGGAGCCCGCCGCCGCCGCCGCCCGAGGCGTCGCCGAAGACGGTGTCGATCGTGACGCCGTCCTCCAGGTACATCAGGCTGCCGGCCTCGCCGACCATCGCCTCGCCGGGGTCGAGCTCGACCTCGACGAACTGCATCTCGCCGCCTTCGATCCGGTAATCGACGACGTCCATCGCCATGGGGTTTCCCCTTCGTGCCCGCGGGCGGTCGAGTGTAGCCGACTGGCTATAATCGGGCGCTCGGCGGCACCGGCCGCGACACCGACACCACCGGCCGCGGTCCATGGCGAGCACCCACGTCCTGTTCGAGGAAGACGGCGCGTTCAAGGCGGGCACCGTGCTCGCCGATGCCGGCGCGAGCCTGCAGGTCGAGTCGGCCAGCGGCAAGCGCACCAAGGTCAAGTCGTCGTCGGTGATGCTGCGCTTCGCCGATCCGTCGCCGGTCGACCTGATGAGCCGCGCGCAGGCCGAGGCCGAGGGCATCGACCTCGACTTCCTCTGGGAGTGCGCGCCGCAGGACGAGTTCGAGTTCACCGGGCTCGCCGGCGAGTACTTCGGCCGGGCGCCGAGCGCGGTCGAGGCCGCGAGCCTGCTGTTCCGGCTGCACGGTGCGCCGGTCTACTTCTATCGCAAGGGGCGCGGGCGCTACCGCCCCGCGCCGCCCGACACGCTGCGCGCCGCGCTCGCCGCGCTCGAGCGCCGCAAGGAGCAGGCCGCGCGCGTCGAGCAGTGGGCGGTCGAGCTCGCCGAGGGCCGCGCGCCCGACCCGCTGCGCCGCGAGGCCGCCCGGCTGCTGGTGCGCCCCGACAAGAACGCCCCCGAGTGGAAGGCGCTCGAGCGCGCGTGCCAGCTGACGAAGCGGCCGCCTGCGCGCGTGCTGCTGTCGGCGGGCGCGTTCGCCGACGCGAAGGCGCTGCACCTGCGCTGCTTCCTCGCCGACGCGTTCCCGCAGGGCGCGGGCTTCCCGGCCGTCGACGAGGCCGCGCTCGACGCGGCGCTCGCCGCCGCGACCGCCGGGCTGCCGATCGCCGAGGCCGAGCCGTTCTCGATCGACGACTCGACCACCACCGAGATCGACGACTGCCTGTCGGTGCAGGCGATGCCCGACGGCCGGCTGCGCGTCGGCGTGCACATCGCGGCGCCGGCGCTCGCGCTCGCGCCGGGCGACGCGCTCGATGCCGTCGCGCGCGACCGGATGTCGACCGTCTACATGCCGGGCGACAAGATCACGATGCTGCCCGAGGCCCCGATCGCGCGCTTCTCGCTCGACGAGGGGCACGAGCGGCCGGCGGTGTCGCTGTACGCCGACCTCGACGCGGACGGCACCCGGATCGCGTCGACGTTCACGCGCGTCGAGCGCATCCGCGTCGCGGCCAACCTGCGCCACGACCGGCTCGACGGGCTCGTCACCGAGGCGGCGCTCGAGCCGCCGCCGCCCGGCGCGCCCGATCCGCTCGAGGCGCTGCCGCAGGCCGCGGCGCTGCGGGCGCTGTGGACGCTCACGCTCGCGCTGTCGGCCGAGCGCGACCGCGTCCGCGGCAAGCCCGAGGCGCGGCACCGGGTCGACTTCAGCTTCTACGTCGACCGCGACGGCTCGGGCGCCGAGACCGTGCGGATCGTGCAGCGCCGCCGCGACGCGCCGCTCGACCGGATCGTCGCCGAGATGATGATCCTCGCCAACTCGGCCTGGGGCCGCCTGCTCGGCGACCACAAGGTGCCGGGCGTCTACCGCTCGCAGCAGGCCGGCGGCCGCGTCCGCATGACGACGCATCCGCTGCCGCACCAGGGGCTCGGCGTCGCCCAGTACGGCTGGTCGACCTCGCCGCTGCGCCGCTACGTCGACCTCGTCAACCAGCGCCAGATCGTCGCGGCCGCCCGCGGCACGGCCGCGCCCTACGCGGGCAACGACGCCGACCTGTTCGCGGTGATCCAGGCCTTCGACGCGCGCTACGCGTCGTACGCCGACTTCCAGCAGCGGATGGAGCGCTACTGGTGCCTGCGCTGGCTCGGCCAGCAGGCCGCGACCCGCTTCGAGGCCGTGGTCGTGCGCGACGAGCTGGTGCGGCTCGCCGCCGCGCCGCTCTACCTGCGGCTGCCCGAGCTGCCGGCGATGGGGCTCGCGCCCGGCCGCCGGATCGTCGTCGAGGTGCTCGAGCGCGACGAGCTCGAGCTGTCGGTCTCGGCGCGCTTCGTCGAGTTCGCGGCCGAGTCGGTCGCCGCCGACGCCGAGCTGGTCGAGCTCGAGGATCCGATCGACGGCGTCGACGAGGTGCCGGGCCCGCCGCTCGCCGAGCTCGACGGCGTCGCCGCCGACGCCGCGACGGATCCCGCCGGCGCGCCGGACGCGGTCGCGGCGACGCCCGAGGGCGGAGCGCCCGACGCCGGCGCGACCGATCCCTCTCGCGCCGGGCCCGGCGACGCGGCCCGCGCCGCCTGAGCCGTCCGAGCCGCGCCATGGCACTCCCCCGCGATCCGAACCGTCGCGACGGACCGGCCCCCTCGGCCCGCGACGCGGCCCGCCGGCTGAGCGGCGGCTTCGGCCTCGGCCGCGCCGGGACGACCGGCCCCGCCGGCCGAATCGCGCCGGCCGCCGCGGGCGGCGCGGCCGCGGCCCTGCGCGCGCGGCTCGCCGACGCGGCGACGATCCGCGACCCGCTCGGCTTCGCGATGCTCGCCTCGCTCGCGGTCCACGCGGTCGCGCTGTTCGTGCAGTTCGCGCCGCCGCTGCCGATCCGGATGGCGCCGAGCGACGCGCGGCTCGAGGTGGTGCTGCTCAACGCGAAGACGTCGACGCGCCCGGTCGCGCCCGAGGTGCTCGCGCAGGTCAACCAGGAAGGCGGCGGCGATCGCGAGAGCGGCCGCGCGAAGTCGCCGCTGCAGGCCGACACGGTGGTGCGCGACGGCGACTCGCTGCAGGCGCAGCGCCGGCGCGTCGAGGAGCTCGAGGCGCGCCAGCGCGAGCTGCTCGCGCTCGCGAAGGGACCGCAGGCGTACGTGACGCCCGAGCGCACGCCCGCGGAGCCGCCGCGACCCGAGGCCTTCGACCGCGAGAACCTCGAGGCGACGATCTCGCGGATGCAGGCGGAGATCGCCCGCAACATCGAGGACTACAACAAGCGCCCGAAGCGTCTGACCTTCGGCGTCAACGCGGTGGGCGTGCACTACGCGCGCTACGTCGCCGACTGGGCGTCGAAGGTCGAGCGCATCGGCACCGAGCGCTACCCGCCCGAGTCGCGCGGCCGGCAGTACGACTCGCTGATCATCACCGTCGAGATCGACCGCCACGGCAACGTGGTCGACGTCGTCGTCAACAAGAAGTCGAAGTACGAGGCGCTGAACCGCGCGGTCAAGCAGATCGTCTACGCGGGCCAGCCCTACGAGCGCTTCCCGGCGGAGATGGCGCGCGAGGGCGACATCCTGCAGATCGTGCGCACCTGGACCTTCACGAACGATGCCCTCGAGACCCGCTCGCTTCGCGGTGATCGGTAACCCGATCGCGCACAGCCGCTCGCCCGAGATCCACGCCGCCTTCGCCGCGCAGACCGGCCGCACGCTGGTCTACGAGCGGCTGCTCGCGCCGCCCGACGGCTTCGCGGCCGCGGTCGACGCGTTCCGCGCCGAGGGCGGCTCGGGGCTCAACGTCACCGTGCCGTTCAAGCCCGGCGCCTTCGCCTACGCCCGCCGGCGCACGCCGCGCGCGACGCTCGCCGGCGCGGTCAACACGCTCGCCTTCGACGGCGACGACGCGCTCGGCGACAACACCGACGGCGCCGGCCTCGTCGCCGACCTGCGGGGGCGCTGCGGGCTCGCGCTCGACGGGCTCGCGGTGCTGCTGCTGGGCGCCGGGGGCGCCGCGCGCGGCGTGGTCGGGCCGCTGCTCGAGGCCGGGGTCGCGCGCCTCGCGATCGCCAACCGGACCGCCGAGCGTGCGCACGCGCTCGTCGGCGAGCTGCGCGGCCGGCTGCCGGAGGCGCTCGGCGCGCGGCTGTCGGCCTGCGCGCTCGACGAGGCGCCGGCCGGCGCCGACCTGATCGTCAACGGCACGGCCGCCGGCCTGTCCGACGCCGCCCCGTCGCTGCCGGCGGGCGTCTGGCGCGGGCCGCGCCTCGCGGTCGACATGGTCTACGGCGCGGCGCCCACCGCCTTCATGCGGGCCGCGCTCGAGGCCGGCTGCCCGCGCGCCGAGGACGGGCTCGGCATGCTGGTCGGGCAGGCGGCCGAGTCGTTCGCGCTCTGGCACGGCGAGCGGCCCGACCCCGGACCGGTCGTCGCGATGCTGCGCGAGCGGCTCGCCCGCCCCGCCTGACCGACGATGGCCGCGAAGCGCGGGATCGGCCGCCGGATCGGGCGGGCGCTCGGCTGGACGATCGCGCTGGCGATCGGCGCGCTGGTCGCGCTGCAGCTCTGGTACCTCGGGCACGTGGTCTGGTGGAAGTGGCAGGACCCGTCGTCGACCGCGTTCATGCGCGCGCAGCTCGAGACGCTGCGGGAGAAGGACCCGGGCGCGCGGCTGCGCCACCAGTGGGTGCCGTACGCGCGGATCTCGCCGCACCTGAAGCGCGCGGTGATCGCCGCCGAGGACGCGAAGTTCACCGGGCACGACGGCGTCGACTGGGAGGCGATCGAGCGGGCGCACGAGCGCAACCAGCGCCGCGGCCGGGTCACGCACGGCGGCTCGACGATCACGATGCAGCTCGCGAAGAACCTGTTCCTGTCGGGCGAGCGCAGCTACCTGCGCAAGGCCCAGGAGCTCGCGATCGCGTTCATGCTCGAGGCGGTGCTGACCAAGGACCGGATCCTCGAGATCTACCTGAACGTCGCCGAGTGGGGCGTCGGCACCTTCGGCGCCGAGGCGGCCGCGCACCGGCACTTCGGCACCACCGCCGCCCAGCTGACGCCCGCGCAGGCCGCGCGGCTGGCCGCGATGCTGCCCCGACCCCGGTACTACGACCGCAACCCGGGCTCGCCGGTGCTCGCCCGGCGCGCGGCGACGATCCAGCGCTGGATGGGCGGCGTCGACGCGCCCTGAGCCCGCCGCCGGACCGCCCGCCGCGCGCGTCGGCTCGGGCGGGGTGGCGCGACCGAGCCGGGCGCGCCTAGAATGCGCGCCATCCGAAGCCATCGCAGCCCCCGTGGGCTGTGTCCGAACGTGAGCACGCCCTCCACGTTCGCCCGCTCCGACCGCCGCCGCCGCTGAGTCCCGGGCGCTCGGCCCGTCGGGACGGGCGACCCCGCCGACATGACCGAGTTCCTCAAGCCACCCGAGCCGGGCCGCGCGTCCGTCGACCGCGACGCGGGACACGCGCATCCGCGCGACCCCGAGGACGCGCAGCGCGCGCTCGCCGAGGTCGAGGACCTGCTCGACCGCTACGAGGTGGTCCGCGAGCAGGCTCGCCACGAGTCGGAGAGCCTCGATCCCGAGCGGCAGGTGCTGGTCGAGCAGGTCGCGGTCGCCCAGCACCTCGCGCACCTGCGCGCGCGGCTCGACCGGCTGCACCCGGCCGACGTCGCCTACATCCTCGAGGCGCTGCCGCGCGACCAGCGGCTGGTCGTCTGGGACCTGGTGAAGGCCGAGCGCGACGGCGAGATCCTCGTCGAGGTGTCGGACTCGGTCCGCGAGACGCTGATCGCCTCGATGGACCGCGACGAGCTGGTGGCCGCGGCCGGCACGCTCGACACCGACGAGCTCGCCGAGATCGCCGAGGACCTGCCGACCGACGTCGTCGAGCAGGTCCGCCGCCAGCTGACGCCCGAGGAGCGCGAGCAGCTGCGCGCGGCGCTGTCCTACCCCGAGGACTCGGTCGGCGCGCGGATGGACTTCGAGCTGGTGACGGTGCGCGAGGACGTGTCGCTCGAGGTGGTGCTGCGCTACCTGCGCCGCTTCGACGAGCTGCCCGACCACACCGACCAGGTCTTCGTCGTCGACCGCCACGACGTGCTGAAGGGGGCGCTTCCGCTCGACCGGCTGCTGATCAACGAGCCCGACGCGCTGGTCGAGGACGTGATGCGCCGCGACGTGCTGTCGCTGCAGGCGCTCGACGAGGCCGAGGAGGCCGCCCAGGCGTTCGAGCGCTACGACCTGATCTCGGCGCCGGTCGTCGACGCGCGCGGCCGGCTGATCGGGCGGCTCACCATCGACGAGGTCGTCGACGTGATCCGGGAGCAGGGCGAGTCGGAGGTGCTGTCGGCCGCGGGCCTGCGCGACGAGGAGGACCTGTTCGCGTCGATCTGGAACTCGGCCAAGAACCGCTGGCTGTGGCTCGCGGTCAACCTCGGCACCGCGTTCTTCGCGTCGCGGGTGATCGGCGCGTTCGAGGGGACGATCGAGAAGGTCGTCGCGCTCGCCGCGCTGATGCCGATCGTCGCCGGCATCGCCGGCAACTCGGGCAACCAGACGATGACGCTGTTCATCCGCTCGCTCGCGCTCGGGCAGGTCACCTCGGGCAACGCGTCGCGCCTGGTGCGCAAGGAGCTGCTGATCGCGCTGCTGAACGGCATCGTCTGGGGCGGGATCGCCGGCACCTTCGCGTGGGCGCTGTACCGCGAGACCCCGCAGGGGCTCGTGCTCGGCCTGACGATGACGCTCGCGATGGTGCTGAACCTGCTGCTCGCGGCGATCGTGGGCATGGGCGTGCCGATGCTGCTCGAGCGGATGAACCGCGATCCGGCGATGGGCTCGTCGGTGCTGCTCACCTTCACCACCGACAGCATGGGCTTCTTCATCTTCCTCGGGCTCGCGACGCTGTTCTTCGCCTGACGGAACGGGGCGCGCGCCCGCGCCGATCCGGCGCTACGATCGGAGCGCGGCGACCCGGCCGCGGGGGAACGCGCATGGCCAAGGACTTCTCGACGATGGAGGACTCGAACCCCTCCACGAATCCCGACATCCACGCGCTGTCGGACCCGGCGCGCCGCACCGTCGTGCGCGGCGGGCTCGCCGGCGTCGTCGGCGGGCTGCTCGCGCCGCTCGCCGGCTGCGCCGGCCCGGGCGGCGGTGCGTCGGCCCCGGGCCCGGCGATGGGCTTCGCGCCGGTGCCGCCCGGCACCGCCGACGCGGTCGTCGTGCCCGAGGGCTACGTCGCGACGCCGATCGTCCGCTGGGGCGATCCGGTCGGCCTCGCCGGGAACTCCCCCGCCTGGAAGCCCGACGCGTCGAACACCGCCGCCGAGCAGGCCGCGCAGGTCGGCATGCACCTCGACGGCATGCACTACTTCCCGCTCGACGGCAGCCGCCGCGGGCTGCTCGCGATCAACAACGAGTACACCGACGACGGGCTGCTGCACGCCGACGGCATGAGGACCTGGAGCGCGGAGAAGGTCGCGAAGGCGATCGCCGCGCACGGGGTCAGCATCGTCGAGGTCGCGCGCGGCGCCGACGGCGCGTGGGACGTCGTGCGCCCGTCGCGCTTCGCGCGGCGGATCACCGCGTCGACGCCCTGCGTCGTCGCCGGCCCGGCGGCCGGGCATCCGATGATGCGCACCGCCGACGATCCCGAGGGCCGGCGCGTGCTCGGCATCCTGAACCAGTGCGCGGCCGGGCCGACGCCGTGGGGCACGTTCGTCACGTCGGAGGAGAACTTCGCCTACTACTTCGACGGACCGGCGCAGCCCGACGCGCACCAGCGGCGCTGGGGGCTGCGCCCGCGCGGCCTCGGCTACCGCTGGCACGAGCACGAGCCGCGCTTCGACGCGACGCGCCATCCGAACGAGCACAACCGGTTCGGCTGGATCGTCGAGATCGATCCGATGGATCCGACGGCACCCCCGGTCAAGCGCACCGCGCTCGGCCGCGGCGCCCACGAGGGCGCGACCGTCGCGACGGCGAAGGACGGCCGCGTCGCGGTCTACATGGGCGAGGACGCGCGCTTCGAGTACCTCTACAAGTTCGTCAGCCGCGACGCGATCCGCCCGGGCGGGGCCGCGGCCAACCGCGGGCTGCTCGACCACGGGACGCTGTACGTCGCGCGCTTCGACGCCGACGGCACCGGTCGATGGCTGCCGCTGGTGCACGGCGAGGGCGGGCTCGTCGCCGCCGCGGGCTTCGCCGACCAAGGCGAGGTGCTGGTGAAGTCGCGCCAGGCGGCCGACCTGCTCGGCGGCACGAAGATGGACCGTCCCGAGTGGATCGCCGTCGATCCGGCGAGCGGCGAGGTCTACGTGACGCTGACCAACAACTCGGACCGCGGCGCGCCGGGCCGCCCCGGCCCCGACGCGGCGAACCCGCGCGCGAACAACGTCGCCGGGCACATCCTGCGCTGGAAGGAGGACGGCGACGTCGACGCGACCCGCTTCGCGTGGAACCACTTCGTGCTCGCCGGCGACCCGGGCGCGTCGAACCCGCAGGCGCGCGGCACGATGAAGGGCGACGCCTTCGCCTGCCCCGACGGCCTGTGGTTCGATCCGCGCGGCACGCTGTGGATCCAGACCGACATGAGCAGCTCGGTGATGGGCAAGGGCGACTTCGCGCCGCTCGGCAACAACGTGATGCTCGCCGCCGACCCGAGGAGCGGCGAGGTGCGGCGCTTCCTCGTCGGGCCGCCGGGCTGCGAGGTCACCGGCGTCGCGCTGACGCCCGACCTGCGGACGATGTTCGTCAACATCCAGCACCCCGGCGAGACGCCGAGCGAGCGCTCGGACCCGGACGCGCCGACGCGCTTCTCCGCCTGGCCCGACGGCGCGGGCCGGCCGCGCTCGGCGACGGTCGCGATCCGCCGGCGCGACGGCGGGCCGATCGGGACCTGAGCGGCGCCGCGCGGTCGGCTCGGTCGGGCGTCGCCGCACGGCCGGCGGGTCGGTCGAGCGTCGCCGCGGGCTCGGTCGTGCGTCGCCGCGGCCGCGGGCTCGGTCGGGCGTCGCCGCGCGGCCGCCGGCTCAGTCGAGCGTCGACGCGTGCAGCGCCGCGCGCCGGCCCGGCTCGAGGCCGCAGCCGCGCAGGTACGCGTCGATCGAGCCGTGGTCGCGCTCGACGGTCCGCAGCGCGGCCTCGAGGAACTCCGCGCGCACGCCCGCGATCGTCTCGATCGCGCCCATCAGCCGGGGCGTGGGCCGCAGCCCCGCCCAGTCGGCGAGCACCGGCGCGAGCTGCTCGGGCGGGCGCCGGCGCAGGCTCTCGAGGTAGTCGTCGAGGATCGCGTCGCGCGGCACCCCGAGCGCGGCGAGCGCCATCGCGACGACGAAGCCGGTGCGGTCCTTGCCGGCGGTGCAGTGCACGAGCACCGCGTCCTCGCCGGGGGCGGCCAGCCGCGCGAGCTCGACCTCGACCGCCGGGGCGAGCGCCGCCGGCATCCGCTCGTAGGTCTCGACCATCCAGCGCCGCGCGCGCTCGGCGTCGAAGTCGGGCGCGTCGATCAGCACCCGCCAGCCGCCCGCGCGCACCGCCTGCAGGTCGGGCACCACGTCGAAGGTCCGGACGTCGCGCGGCGCGCCGGCCGGCCAGCGCGTCGGCATCGACGCGCGCTCGTCGTCGCGGCGCAGGTCGAGCACGGTGCCGATGCGCAGCCGCGCCAGGCGCTCGAGGTCGTCGTCGGTCAGGCGGTGCAGCGCGTCGGAGCGGAACAGCCGCCCGGGCCGCACGCGGCGGCCGTCGGCGGCCGGCAGCGCGGCGACGGATCGGAAGTTGGGAGCGCCGCTCAGGCGGTCGTCGAAGGTCCGCGGACGGAGCGCGGAGGGCGATGCGGTCATCCCCGGAGTATCGCATCGGGCCGGGGCCCGGCCGGCCGCGCCGGACCCGCGCTCCGCTCCGGGATCAGCCCTCGGGCCCGCCGTCGCCGTCGGCCCGGTCGTCGTCGAGCAGCCCGAGCGCCTCGTCGGCCAGCGCGTGCAGCGCCGCCACCCGCTCGACGCCCAGCCGCTCGTTCAGCCGCAGCTGCGCGCGCTTCCAGTGCCGGCGCGCGCGCGCGTGGACCTCGCGGCCGGCCCCGGTCGACTCGACGAGGCGGCTGCGCGCGTCGGCGCCCGGACCCTGGCGGACCCAGCCCTGCTCGAGCAGCACGCGCAGGTTGCGCGTCAGCGTCGAGGCGTCGAGCCCCATCCGGCGCGCGAGCTCGGCCGGCTGCACCGGCTCCAGCGCGACCACGTGCGACAGCAGCGAGAACTGCGTGCCCTTGACGCCGGCCTCGGCGAGCTCGGCGTCGTACAGCCGGGACACCGCGCGCAGCAGGCGACGCAGCCTGAAGTTCGTGCAGCCCCGGGGTTGGACATCGTTCGCGTTCACGATTACATTGTACCTGCAATGGTTGCAGCTGCAAGCGTATCGGGGTCGCCGGTGCGCCGGCGCGACCGGCCCCGCCCGAGGTGAACCGTGTCGCTGACCACCGGTCCGATCCTGCCGACGCTGCTGCGCCTGGCCGCCCCCAACGTGCTCGCGATGACGATGACCGTCGCGGTCGGCGTCGCCGAGACCCGCTACGTCGGCCTGCTCGGCACCGGTCCGCTCGCGGCCATGGCGATCGTCTTCCCGCTCGCGATGCTCGTGCAGATGATGTCGGCCGGCGCGATGGGCGGCGGGGTGTCGTCGGCGATCGCGCGCGCGCTCGGCGCGGGCGACGCCGAGCGCGCCCGGCTGCTCGCGATGCACGCGGTGGTGATCGGGCTGGTCGCCGGCCTCGCCACCACGGTCGTGTTCCTCGTCGCCGGCCCCGCGCTGTACCGGCTGCTCGGCGGCCGCGGCGAGGTGCTCGACGAGGCGGTGCGCTACGGCGCGGTGCTGTTCGCCGGCGCCGCGCTCGTGTGGATGCTGAACACGCTCGCCTCGGTCCTGCGGGGCACCGGCGACATGCGCGTGCCCTCGATCGCGCTGCTCGCGGTCGCGGCGCTGCAGATCGTCGTCGGCGGCGTGTTCGGGCTCGGGCTCGGGCCGGCGCCGCGGCTCGGCATGCCGGGCGTCGCGCTCGGCCAGCTGGTCGCCACCGGCGCGGGCGTCGCGGCGCTCGCCTGGTGGCTCGCCTCCGGCCGCGCGCGGCTGCGGCTGTCGTGGCGCGGCCTGCGACTGCGCGCCGAGCCGTTCGCCGACATCCTGCGCGTCGGCGCGCTCGCCTGCCTGTCGCCGGTGCAGTCGGTGCTCACGGTGCTGATCTTCACCGGCCTGGTCGCGCGGCTCGGCACGGCGCCGCTCGCCGGCTACGGGATCGGGCAGCGGCTCGAGTTCCTGCTGATCCCGATCGCCTTCGGCATCGGCGTCGCGTCGGTGCCGATGGTCGGCATGGCGATGGGCGCGGGCGACGTCGCCCGCGCGCGCCGCGTCGCCTGGACCGCGGGCGCGGTCTCGGCGTTCAACCTCGGGCTGATCGGGGCGGTGGTCGCGCTGTGGCCCGGACTGTGGTCGGAGCTCTTCACCGACGACCCGGAGGTGCTCGCGCACGCCGCCTCGTACCTGCGCTGGGCGGGCCCGGCGTTCGCGGCCTTCGGGCTCGGCTTGACGCTGTACTTCGCGTCGCAGGGCTCGGGCCGCGTGCTCGGCCCGGTGCTGGCCGGCACCGCCCGGCTCGCGATCGTGGCCGGGGCAGGCGCCTGGCTCGCCGCGCACGACGCGCCGGCCTGGCGGTTCTTCGCGCTGGTGGCGGTCGGCATGCTCGTCTACGGCGCGGCCACGGCGCTGTCGATCCGCGCGACGCGCTGGGGCCCGCGCCCGGCGGCGCCGGTCGCGCCGGCGCCGGTCGCGGTCGGACGCTGACGCGCGTCCCCGACGGACCGCGTCGGGCCATGGGCCCGGCCGCGCTCGCGACGGTGCGGCCCCGCCGCGACCGGGCGAGCGAAGGGCACGGGGCTTGCCCGCCCGAACCGGATCACCGAACCGGGGGAGTGGCATGCAATTCCAGCTGAACACCGACCACAACGTCCGCGGCTCCGAGGACCTGGCCGCCCGCCTGCAGGCCGACACCGAGGCCGCGCTCGATCGATTCACCGCGCGCATCACGCGCGTCGAGATGCACCTGGGCGACCTGAACGCCGCCAAGTCCGGTGCCGACAAGCGCTGCCAGATCGAGGTCCGGATCGCCGGCCGCACGCCGGTCTCGGTGCACCACGTCGCGCCGGCCGTGCGCGAGGCGGTCGACGGGGCGCTCGACAAGATGTCGTCCGCGCTCGATCACGCGTTCGGCAAGCTCGACGCGAGCAAGCGCGGCGCGCCGCACCACGGCCTCGCCGACGGCGTCGCCGTCGACGACGCGAGCTGAGCGTGCGGACGGAGGGCGCGAGATGGACCGCAGCCTGATCGTCGAACTGCTGACCGCCGGCGACGGCGGCCCGTGCCTGTCGATCTACCAGCCGACGCACCGGCGCTTCCCCGAGAAGCGCCAGGACCCGGTGCGCTTCCGCAACCTGATCGCGCAGGCCGAGACCCTGCTGCGCGAGCGCTGGCCGCGCGAGCCGCACGAGACCCTGCTCGGGCCGCTGCGCGAGATCGCGGCGAACGAGGGCTTCTGGCTCGACGCGACGCCCGGCCTGGCGGTGTTCTGCGGCGGCGGGCGCATGCGGGTCATGCGCCTGGCGCGGCCGGTGCCGGAGGCGGTGACGGTCGACGCGTCGTTCCACGTGCGGCCGCTGCTGCGGATCGCCGCGTGGGCCGGCCGCTACCAGGTGCTGTGCCTGACGCGGCGCGCGATCCGCATGCTCGAGGGCGACCGCGACGGCATCGTCGAGATCGAGCCCGCACCGGGCGTGCGGCGCACGCTCGACGAGTCGATCGCGGCGCTGGAGGGCTCGCCGCCCGAGGCGGGCGCGCAGACCGAGCCGGCCGCCGAGAGCGGCAGCGGCCATCGCGGTCGCGGCGGCACGCGCACCGGTCGGATCCATCACCGGCACGGCGACCGCAGCGACGCGGTCGATCCGGACGTCGAGATCTTCTTCCGCGAGGTCGACCGCACGGTGACCGAGTTCCACTCGCGTCCGAGCGGGCTGCCGCTGGTGCTGGTCGGCGCGCCCGAGAACCTCGGGCCGTTCCGGGCGCTCGCGCGCAATCCGGCGATCGTCGACCACGGGGTCGAGAGCGACCCGTCGGCGCTGACCGACGAGCGGATCCGCGAGCGCGCGTGGGCGCTGGTCGACGCGACCGACGAGGCGCGGGTCGCGGCGCTGCTCGAGCGCTACGGCGGCGCGCAGGCGCACGGGCTCGGCAACGACCGCCCCGACGAGCTGGTGGGCCTCGCCCGCGAGGGGCGCATCGAGACGCTGCTGCTCGAGGCGCCGCCGCTGCCCGCCGAGGGCTCGAGCGACATGCCGGACGGCCGGTCGGTGCCCGAGTCGGTCACCGACGCCACGCTCGACGAGCTCGCCGAGCGCGTGCTGCTCACCGGCGGCGACATCGTCGTCGTGTCGCCGGGACGGCTGGCGGGCGGACGGCGCGCGGCCGCGATCCTGCGCTACTGAGCGCGGGCGGATCCCTTCGCGCGCGATCGGGACACGGCGCGGGGCCCCGGAGGGCCCCGCGTCGGATCCGGCGCGGCGCGCGCCCGGCCGGGCGCGCCGCGCGTGCGGCGGATCAGCCGCCGATCGGGCCGCCGTCGGTGCGACGCACGATCACCGTCGCCGAGCGCGGCCGCGCACCGGCCGTCGGCCACTGCGAGAACGCGGTCGGCGCGCGGGCGATCTGGTCGTCGGTCAGGGTCGTGCCGTCGCCGTGGCGCGGGCGGTTCGGATGGTCGCCGACCTCGCCCGGATGCTGGACGTTGACGAACATCGTCCGGCGATCGGGCGTCCACGCGATGCCGGTGATCTCGCAGCCCGAGGGCCCGACCAGGAACCGGCGGATCTCCTTCGTCGCCGGGTCGGCCACCAGCATCTGGTTGTTGCCCATGCCGACGAAGTTGCCGCTGTCGGAGAAGCTGCCGTCGGTCTGGATCCACAGGCGGCCGAAGCCGTCGAACGCGAGGCCGTCGGGGCTGTTGAACAGGTTGTCGAGCGTCACGTTCGCCGAGGGCCTGCGCGCGTCGGTGACCGAGGGCAGGCCGGCGAGCACGAAGATGTCCCACGCGAACGTCGTCGCCGCGGCGTCCGCGCCGGTCTCGTTCCAGCGGACGATGTGGCCCCAGACGTTGTTCGAGCGCGGATTCGCCTCGTCGACCGGCGGACGCGCGGCGCCGGCCGCGGTGCTGCCGTCGGCCGCGTTCGACGACGCCGGCGTCGTGCCGCGCCGGTTGTTGTTCGTCATCGTGCAGTAGACCTCGCCCGGCCTCTTCGGGTTCGCGGCCACCCACTCGGGACGGTCCATCATCGTCGCGCCGACGAGGTCGGAAGCCTGGCGCGCCTTGATCATCACCTCGGCCTGGTCGGCGAAGCCGGCGGCGGCGACGAGCCCGTTCCGGCCGTGCACCAGCGGGATCCAGGTGCCGGTGCCCATGGCGTCGCCGGCGGTCGCGCCCGCCTCGAACTTCGCGACGTACAGCGTGCCGCTCTCGAGCAGCCGGCGGTTCGCGCCGCTCGTCGGGTTCGCCCGGTCGAAGGTGCCGTCCGACACGAACTTGTACAGGTACTCGTTGCGCTCGTCGCAGCCCATGTAGACCACCACGCGGCCGTTCGGCGCGATCACCAGCTCGGCGTTCTCGTGCTTGAAGCGGCCGAGCGCGGTGCGCTTGACCGGCTTGGAGCCGGGCGAGAACGGGTCGATCTCGACGATCCAGCCGAAGCGGTTCGGCTCGTTCGGCGTCGCGGTGACGTCGAAGCGCGGATCGACCGTGTGCCAGCGGTAGCCGGCGCCGGCGGCGGTGATGCCGTAGCGGCTCTCGAGCGGGGTGAACGTCGGGCTCGCGCCGGTCTTGCCGAAGTAGCCGTTGAAGTTCTCCTCGCAGGTGAGGTACGTGCCCCACGGCGTCCAGCCGTTGCCGCAGTTGTTCAGCGTGCCGAGCACCTCGACGCCCGCGGGGTCGGCGGCGGTGCGCATCGCCGCGGCGCCGGCCGCCGGGCCCTGGATCGCCATCGGCGTGTTGCCGTGGATGCGCCGGTTGTACGGCGAGTTCTTCACGTGGGTCCACGTGCCGTCGGCCGCGCGGCGCACGTGCGCGACGGTCACGCCGTGGGCGGCCTGCGCCTTGCGGGCCTTCTCGAGCGTGAACGGCGCGAGCCAGTCGGCGGGATCGACGTCGGGCGAGTAGAAGTACTCGGGGTTGATGTACTCGTGGTTCATCACGAGCAGGCCCTCGTCGCTGCGGTCGCCGTAGCCGGTGCCGCCCGCGTCGAAGCCGAAGTAGGTCATGCCGTCGTGGTTGTCGCCGACCTGGCGCTCCTGCTCGGCGGCGGTGTTGGTCGCGTCGGCCTTCCAGGCCGGCCCGAACGCGTCGATCGGCTCGCCCCAGGGCAGGAACGGCGTGGCCACGTAGCCGCGCGGCACGACGACGGCGTCGGCGCGCGAGGTCGCGACGGCGTCGAAGCCGAGCATGCGCTCGGACACCGCCGCCGGCACGGTCGGCGCGGCGGGCGCGGCGGGCGAGGCCGGAGCCGGCGTGCCGCCGTCGCCGCTGCCGCAGCCGGTCAGCCCGGCGAGGAACGGCACGGCGGCGGCGCCGAGGCCGCCGAGCATCAGGCGACGGCGCGACGGGTTCGCCGCGATCGCGCGCTCGACGACGTCGGTGAGGGAAGGGGTGCGCGACGGATTCGACACGCCGTCGTCGTCACGGAGGAACTGGGCCATCTGGGGACGCTCCGATCAAGGCTGTACAGGGGGCCGCGCAAGGATCGGAGCCGAACTTGACGGCGGCGTGACCGGACGATGACGGTTCGATGACGCCGCGGGGCGATGCGAGGACGAGGCGAGGGCGAGGCGAGGGCGGTGCGAGGGCAGGCCAGGGCGACGCGAGGGCGACGCGAGCGCGCGATGCGAGGGCGATGCGGGAGCGACCGGCGCGCGCCGCGCGCGGGCCGGCTCAGTGCGGCTGCGCTTCGGCGGCGACGCGACCGCCGTCGAGCGCCGCCCGCAGGGCCGCCTCGAGCGACTGGGCCTCGTAGGGCTTGGCGAGCACGGTGAATCCCTCGTCGCGCGCCTGGTCCGACGAGGCGCTGTAGCCGGTGCACAGGATCACCGGCAGCTCGGGATGCCGCTCGCGCATCCGGCGAGCGAGCGCGATGCCGTCCATCCCGCCGCCCATCACGACGTCCGACACGACGGCCCTCGGCCTCGTGCCGGCCGCGAGGCGCTCGAGCGCCTCGCGCGCCGACTCGACGAGCGTCACGGTGTAGCCCGCCTGCTCGAGCAGCGCGCCGGTCGCGCGACCGACCTCCGCGTTGTCGTCGACGATCATGATCAGCGCGCCCCGGCCGGCCGCGGGCTCGGCGCGGCCCGGCGTCCCGGACGCGGGCGCGTCGGGCGACGCGGCGCGCGCGCGCGGCAGGACGATCGACACGGCGGTGCCCGCGCCCGGGCGGCTCTCGATCGTCACCGAGCCGCCGCTGCGGCGCGCGAGCGCGTGCACCTGCGCCAGCCCGAGACCGGTGCCCTTGCCCGGCTCCTTGGTGGTGAAGAAGGGCTCGCCGAGACGATCGAGGACCTCGGGCTCGATGCCCTCGCCCTCGTCCGAGACGGTGAAGACGATCGCCGCGTCGCCGTCCGACGGCGGCCGCGCCTTCGCGGACACCACGACGCGTCCGCCCGAAGGCATCGCGTCGCGCGCGTTGGAGACGAGGTTCAGCAGCGCGGCCTCGAGCTCGCCGCCGTCGACGTGCACCCGTCCGACGTCGGGGTCGACGTCGATCTCGATGCGGACGTCGTCGCGCACCAGGGCCGACAGCACCTTCGCGTGCCGCGGCAGCCACGTCCCGACGTCGAGCACCTCCGGCGTCAGCGACCGTCGTCCGGTCAGGCTGAGCAGGTGCGAGGTGAGCCGCTCGGCCCGGCCCACGGTGTCGCGCAGGATCGCGACGTGCGGCTGCGACTCCGGCGGCGCCTGCCGTCGCAGCAGCTCGAGCCTCAGGCGCATCACCTGCAGCAGGTTGTTGAAGTCGTGCGCGACCCCGCCGGCCAGCTGGCCGACCGCCTCGAGCTTCTGGGCCTGCACGAACATCCGCTCGGCGCGCTCGCGCCGGTGCACCTCGGCCTGCAGCGCCTGCGCCTGCTCGCCGAGCCGCGCGGCCGCCGTGCGCAGCGCGCGCCGGCTGCGCAGCAGCTCGTGCAGCAGCACGATCAGCACCATCGCCGAGCCCGCCGCGACCAGCGCGCGCGACGCGTACCACCCCGCCGAGTAGCGGGCCCCGCCGACCAGCCCCAGCGCGAAGCCCGCGCCGGTGACCGCCGCCACGAGCGCGAGCCAGACGACGAGCCGGCTGCAGATCCGGCGGTGCCGCCAGACGACCACCGTCGTGACGAGCGACAGCGCGATCGTCGCGCCGCCTCCGACCTTCGCCCAGAGCCCGAAGCCGGTGCCGCCCGGGGCGAAGTACGCGGGCCAGGGCATCCAGCGCGCCGCCGCGAACGCGACGAACGTGCCGACGAGCGTCGCCGGGACCGCGACGCGCAGCGACCCGCCGGACGACGGCATGCCGCGCGAGTACTCGCGCACCGCGGTCGACGCCGACAGCAGCAGCAGCCCCGAGAAGCCGACCTGCCAGGTCACGTAGAGCCACGCGACGGTCTCGGTCGTTCCGAGCACCGATCCGGCCGGCAGCATCGCGCCGGGGAACGTCAGCGCGTGGAGGAGCGCCATCGCGCCGCTGAACAGGTAGGCGCAGGTCAGCCGCACCAGCCAGCGCGGCCTGTGGCCGGCGGCGATCGACGCGAGCAGGAACGCGGTCAGCAGCTCCGAGCTGCCGACGACGAGGCCGAACAGCCCGGACACCTGGGGCACCGCGGGCAGCGCGCGCGACGCGATCGGCGACAGCGCGAGGGCGGCGAGCAGGAACGGCGTCGCGAGCAGGGCCACCTTCAGCCCGTGCCGCGTGCTCGAGGGTTCGTCGACGAGCGGGTCGGGACTGTTCAAGGCGACGTGGAGGCGGGGACGGAACGGTCGACCGGCGCGGGTCGGAACGACCCGGAGCGCGGCCGGAAGGGCGCGGCCGAGTTTAGCGCGCGACCGGCGTCCGATCGCGCGATCCGTGTAGGAAGGCGCCGCGCCGGCGCGCGGCGCGTCGCGCGCCGTCCGCGCCCGCCGACCGGCGGCACGCGGTCCGCTTGACGCCCGCGCCGGCGTCGTCCGGAATCGCGGTACCGCGGACCGCCCCGGGCGCCCGCTGCTCGCCACGATCTCCCTCTGTCCACCGGATGCGCGCATCGAACTCTCGCCCAGGACGCCGCGACGGCGGTCCGCAGGCCCGTCCCGCGGCCTGCACGTTCCCCCGAGCGACCCGGCCGGGCGCCGCGCACCGGATCGGCCGATGAAGGGCGAGGACTGGCTGCGCACCGTCGGCCCGATGTCGGACGCGATCCGCCGTCACGACTGGGGCGCGACGCCGCTCGGGCCGATCGGGCGATGGCCGCTCGCGCTGAGGCTCGTCGTCGCGAACCTGCTGGCCTCGGGCCAGCCGACCTACCTCGCGTACGGTCCCCGGCTGGTCTCGATCTACAACGACGCGTACGTGCCGATACTGGGGGAGCGTGCCGAGGGCGCGCTCGGCAGGCCCTTCCCGGAGCTGTGGTCCGAGTCCTGGGAGCAGGTGAAGCCGTTGGTCGACGAGGCGCTCTCCGGTCGCGGCACCTGGAGAGAGGACCTCCCGATCCGGCTGCGCCGCCACGGCGTCGACGAGGTCGCGCACTTCACCTTCTCGTACGCGCCGGTGTTCGACGAGTCGGGCGCGCCCGCCGGCATGATCGCCACGATCGTCGAGACGACGCGGCGCGTGAGGATCGAGCAGGCGCTGCGCGTGCGCGACGCGAGCCGCGCCTACCGGCTCGCGCTGAGCGAGGCGCTGCGCGAGATCGACGATCCGCTCGCCGTGCAGGCGACGGCCGCCCGGATGCTCGGCGAGCATCTGCGGGTCGACCGCGTCGCGTACGGCGACGTCACCCCCGAGGGCACGCACATCGACCTGCTGCGCAACCACCTCGCGCCCGGCACCGCCTCGATCGTCGGCCGCTTCCGGATGAGCGAATTCGGCACGCGCCTGGTCGAGCGCCTGCGGCGGGGCGCCACGCTGGTGGTCCCCGACGTCGAGGCGGCCGACGACATGCTGCCCTCCGAGTCCGCCGCGTTCGCGTCGATCGGCGTGCGCTCGCTGGTCAACGTGCCGCTCGTGAAGTCGGGACGGCTGGTCGCGGCGCTGCTCGTGCACTGCGGCGGCGCGCGCGAGTGGTCGGACGTCGACGTCGCCCTCATCGAGGAGACCGCCGAGCGGACCTGGGCGGCGGCCGAGCGCGCGCGCGCGGAATCGGAGCGCCGGCGCGCCGAGGTCCGGCGGGCCCAGGCGATGGCCGCGGCGCGGCTCGGCAGCTGGGACGTCGACGTCGCCACCGGCACGGTCAGCTGGGACGAGCACACGGCGCGGCTGCTCGGCGTGCCCGTCGAGCGGCGCGACGAGTACGCGAGCCGCTGGCTCGAGCGGATCCATCCGGACGACCGCGGCGTCTGCATCGAGAGGTTCGGGCGCCTGCTCGACGGGCAGGAGGACCTGGACGTCGAGTTCCGCGCGCTCACCGTCGACGGCCGCGCCCGCTGGTTCCGCAGCACCGGCACCCTGGTGCGCGACGAGTCGGGCGCGCCGGACCGCATCGTCGGCGTCACGCAGGACGTGACGGAGCGCCGCGAGGCCGAGCAGGTCCTGCGCGACTCCGAGCGGGCGCTGCGCGAGAACGACCGCCGCAAGGACGAGTTCCTGGCGATGCTCGGCCACGAGCTGCGCGGGCCGCTCGCCCCGATCCGGACCGCGCTGACCCTGTTCGAGCGCGAGACGCTGTCCGAGCACGGACGCCGCTCGCTCGCGGTCTCGCAGCGCCAGCTGCGCCAGCTCGTGCGGCTCGTCGACGACCTGCTCGAGGCGTCGCGCGCGCTGCAGGGCATGATCGAGGTGCGGCCGGAGCCGGCGCTCGCGCAGCACGTGGTCGAGGCGGCCGTCGAGGCGGTCGAGCCGCTGCTCGCCGAGCGCGGGCAGCGCGTCGAGCTCGACGCGCCGGCGACCCCCGTGCGCCTGAACGCCGATCCGGTGCGGCTCGCGCAGATCGTCGAGAACCTGCTCACCAACGCGTCGAAGTACTCGGACCCGGGCACGTCGATCCACGTGTCGGTCGGCGAGGACCACGGGTCCGTCGCGATCGAGGTCCGCGACCGCGGCGTCGGGATCGCGCCCGACCAGATGGCGAACCTGTTCCAGCCGTTCTCGCAGATCGACGCGACGATCGACCGCTCGCGCGGCGGGCTGGGGCTCGGTCTGGCGCTCGTCAGGCGGCTCGCCGAGCTCCACGGCGGCTCGGTGTCCGCGCGCAGCCCCGGGCTCGGCCTCGGCTCGACGTTCTCGGTGCGCCTGCCGCGGTCCGGGCCCGCGCAGTGATCGGAGGCCCGCCGCGCGCGAGCGAGCGCGCCGCCGCGTCCGGCGCGAGCCCGGGGCCGGCGGACGTGCCGCGCTGGCCGCCGGGCGACGGGCCGGCCTCGCGGGCCGTCGCGACGCACGACTGGGCGGCGACGCCGCTCGGGCCGATCGACGGCTGGTCGCCCGCGCTGCGGGTCTCGGTCGGGGCGATGCTCGCGTCCGACCTCCCGCAGGTGCTGGCCTGGGGGCCGGGCCTCGTGCAGCTGCACAACGACGCGTTCGCGGCGATGCTCGGCGAGCGCCATCGGTCGGTGCTCGGGCGCCGGGCCGGGGAGGGCTGGGCCGGGTCGTGGCCCGGCCTCGCGGCGCGCCTCGCCCGGGTCGCGGAGACCGGTGCGGCGCTCGTCGACGAGGACCTGCCCGAGCCCTCCGGGGACGACGGCACGCCCGCGGGACGTCGCGTCGACTGCCGCTGGGCGCCGGCCCGCGACGAGCACGGGGTCGTCCGCGGCGTGCTGGGCACCCTCCGGGCGCGACGTCCGGACGACCGGTCCGACGCCGGCGCGGACCGCGCGAACGACGGGCAGCTGGGACTCGCGATGCAGTCGTCGGCCCTCGGGCTGTGGGAGATGGATCCGGCGACGCGGCTCGTGCGGGTGAGCGGAAGCGTGCGCGGGCTGTTCGGCATGCCCGAGGACAGCGACCCGCGCCGCGGCGAGCCGATCCGGCTCGTGCATCCGGACGATCGCGCGCGCGTCGACGCCGCGATCGCCGCGGCGCTCGATCCGGGCTCGAGCGGGGCCTACCACGCGAGCTACCGGATCGTCCGGCCCGACGGGTCGATCCGCCACGTCGACGCCGTCGGCCGCGCCGAGTTCGAGGTCCGCGACGGCGAGCGGCGGGCCGCGCGCCTGGTCGGCGTGATCTGGGACGTCACCGACCGGCAGCGGCTGCTCGAGAGCCTGAGCGCGAGCGAGGCGACGCTGCGGGCCGTGCTCGACGCGCTGCCGGTGGGCGTGGTGATCGCCGATCGCGACGGCCGCATCGTCCGCGACAACGCCGCGCACCATGCGCTCTGGGGGGCTCCGCCGACGGGCGCGCCGCCCGCCGGGCGCGTGGGCCGGCGATCGGACACCGGCGAGCGGATCGGCGAGGACGGATGGGCGCTGCGCCGCGCGCTGATGGACGGCGAGGTGGTGCACGGCGAGCTGGTCGAGTACGAGCGCCTCGACACCGGCGAGCGGCGCTGGATGCTGAACCACGCGGCGCCGGTGCGCGACGCGCAGGGGCGCATCGACGCCGCCGTCGCGGTCGAGGTCGACGTCACCGGGCACCGGCAGGCCGAGGCGGCGCTGCGCCAGAGCGAGGAGCGCTTCCGGCTGCTCGCCGACACGATGCCGCAGATCGTCTGGACGACGCGGCCCGACGGCTACCACGACTACTTCAACGAGCGCTGGTACGAGTTCACCGGCATGCCGAGGCCGCACGAGCCCGGCGGCGAGTACGACCCGACCGGCACCGGGCAGGGCTGGAACTGGAAGACGTACCTGCACCCGGACGACTACGAGCCGACGCTGGCCACCTGGACGAGGTCGCTCGCCACCGGCGAGCCGTACCACGTCGAGTACCGCTTCAAGCGCCACGACGGGCAGTACCGCTGGTTCATCGGCCGGGCGCTGCCGCTGCGGGGCGACGACGGGGGGATCGTGCGCTGGTTCGGCACCCTCACCGACATCGACGACCAGAAGCGCACCGCGCAGCAGCGCGACGCGCTGATCGAGCGGCTGCGCGAGGCCGACGTCGCGAAGGACGAGTTCCTCGCGATGCTCGCGCACGAGCTGCGCAATCCGCTCGCGCCGATCCGCAACGCGATCGCGCTGCTCGGCCGCGAGTCGCTGACCGCGCCGGCGGACCGCGCGCTCGTCATGAGCCGCCGCCAGCTCGCCCACCTGGTGCGGCTCGTCGACGACCTGCTCGAGGTCGCCCGCGTGAGCCGCGGCAAGATCGAGCTGCGGCCGGAGCCGGTGATGCTGCAGCACGTCGTCCACTCGGTGGTCGACGGGCTCGCGGAGTCGCTCGAGCAGCGCCGCCAGATCATCCGCGTGCGGATGCCCGAGCGGCCGCTGCGCATCGTCGCCGATCCGGTGCGGCTCGCGCAGGTGATCGACAACCTGCTGACGAACGCGTCGAAGTACACCAACGCCGGCGGCGAGATCGCGGTCCGGGCGCGCCAGGACGGGGACGCGGTGCGGATCGACGTGCGGGACACCGGCATCGGCATCGCGCCCGAGCACCTGCCGCGGCTCTTCACCCTGTTCTCGCAGGTCGACACCGCGATCGACCGCTCGCGCGGCGGGCTGGGCATCGGGCTCGCGCTGGTGCGCCGCCTGGTCGAGCTGCACGGCGGCACGGTGGAGGCGCACAGCGACGGCCCGGGCCGGGGCTCGACCTTCACGGTGCATCTGCCGCTGTCGGGGGCGCGCGCGGCCCCGGAGCGGACGGCGTCCTGAGCCGCGGCGGGCGCGCCCGCCCGGATCGGCGGCGCGCCCGACCGCGCCGGCCGGTCAGTCCTTCGCGCCTCGCGCGTACGCCGGGCTCTGCAGGTCGTGGTAGCGCTGCGCGGTGCGCGCCTCGTCGAGCCGCGCGCCGGCGCGGATCGCCTGGCGGATCGCGTTCTCGCGCGCGGTGATCTCCTCGGCGTCGGTCAGCACCCGCTCGCGCAGCGCGCGCGGCACCACGACCACGCCGTCGGCGTCGCCGCGCAGCAGGTCGCCCGGGTGCACGACCACGCCGCCGATCTGCACCGGCACCTGCAGCCCGGCGAGCTGGATGCGGCCCTTGCCGGTGCGCATCCAGTGGTCGCGCGCGAAGATCGGGTAGCCGAGCCGCCGGCACAGCGCGACGTCGCGGCAGTTGCCGTCGATGACGGTCCCGGCGAGCTTCCGCAGGTGCGCGAACTCGGTGAGGATGTTGCCCCACGTGCCGACGTCGTCGCGGCCGCGGTTGTCGATGACGATCACGCTGCCCGGCGCGACCTCGTCGGCGTAGTCGCCCACGTGGCCCTCGTCGCCGTGGCCCGCGGGCCGGTAGAGCACCGTGTACGCGTGCCCGGCGAGCTGGAAGGCGGGGTCGCGCGGCGTGATGCCGTGGCACTGGCCGGGCACGCCGGCACGGTCGAGCGCGTCGCTGATCGCCGCGGTGTCGAGCTTCGCGGCGCGCGCGGCGAGGGCGGCGTCGGCCGCGTCGGGGGTCGGGGTCGTCATCGGTCGTCTCGGGTCGGTCGGCGGGGGCTCTGCTTCGGTCGTCGCGCGTCAGTCGACGGTGATCTTCGCGGTGCGGATCACCTTCGACCAGTGCCGCAGGTCGTCGCGCACCGTGCGGTCGAGCTCGGCGGGGTTCATGTACCGGATCTCGACGCCCGCGGTCTCGGCCGACTGCCGCACCTGCGGCTGCTCGAGCGCCTCGCGCACCGCGGCGCTCAGCCGCTCGACGGCCGCCGCCGGCGTGCCCGCCGGCGCGAACAGCGCCACCCACGCCTCGAGCTCGAAGCCCGGGAAGCCGGCCTCCGCGGCGGTCGGCACGTCGGGCATCTGCGGCAGCCGCCGCTTCGCCGCCACCGCGAGCGCGCGCATCTTGCCCTGCTGGACGAAGCCCATCAGCGACGGCGGGGTGGCCACCGTCATCTGCACGTTGCCCGAGACGACGTCGAGCATCGCCGGGCCCGCGCCGCGGTAGGGCACGTACACGATGAACAGCCGGTTCTGCTGCTTGAACAGCTCGACGCCGACGTGCGGCACCGAGCCGTTGCCGGAGGTCGCGTAGGCGTACTTGCCGGGGTTCGCGCGGACCTCGTCGACCAGCTCGCGCAGCGTCTTCGCGGGCACGGACGGATGGACCGCCAGCACGTGCGGCGACACCACCAGCATGCCCACCGGCGCGAAGTCGCGGATCGGATCCCAGGTCAGGTTCGGGAACATCGACGGGTTGCCGACGTGGAACATCGAGTAGCCGACCAGCAGCGTGTGCCCGTCGGCCGGCGCGCGCGCGACGTGGCTCGCCGCGATGTTGCCGCTCGCGCCCGCCCGGTTCTCGACGATCACCGGCTGGCCGAGCGACTTCGACAGGTGCGGCTGCACCATCCGCGCCACCGTGTCGAGGATGCCGGCCGGCGGCACCGGCACCACCAGCGTGACCTGCTTCGAGGGGAACGCGCCCTGCGCGGCGGCGGGCGCGGCCGACAGCGCGGCCAGGGCGAGCACGAAGGCGCGGGCGAGGACGGCCGGCAGCGCGCGGCGATGGGGCATGGTGTCTCCGGGTCGGACGGTACGGCGGCCGAGGCGCGGCGCCGGCGGGCCGCCAGCATAGCGACCGGGCGCCGACCTCGGCAATCGAGGGGTCGTCCAGGCGATCGCCGTCCGCGCGCGCCGCGGGCGGCGCGCCGCTCAGCCCGCCGTCCAGCTGCCCGACTTGCCGCCGTGCTTCTCGAGCAGCCGGACATCCGAGATCGTCATGCCTCGGTCGACCGCCTTCAGCATGTCGTACACCGTCAGCAGCCCGACCTGCACCGCGGTCAGCGCCTCCATCTCGACGCCGGTGCGGCCCTCGCATTCGACGGTGGCGGTGCAGACGACCGCGTGCGCCGCGTCGTCGAGCCCGAGGTCGACCGCCACCCGCGTGAGCGCGATCGGATGGCACAGCGGGATCAGGTCGGCGGTGCGCTTCGCGCCCTGGATCGCGGCGATGCGCGCGATGCCGAGCACGTCGCCCTTCTTCGCGCTCCCGGAGCGCACCAGCTCGAACGTGGCCGGCAGCATCGAGATCCGGCCGCGCGCGACCGCGGTGCGGCGGGTGACCGCCTTGTCGCCGACGTCGACCATGTGGGCGCGGCCGGCGGCGTCGAAGTGGGTCAGCGCGGAGGAGGGCGGGGCGTCGCTCATGGCCGGCCTATCATAGCAACATGACGTCCGCCCTCCGACCGGGGTCGCCCGCCGCGCGCGCGCTCGCCGCGCTCGTCGCGTCCGTGCTCGCGCTCGCCCCGCCGGCCGCGTCGGCGCAGGTCGCCGACAACCTGCCGCGGCTCGGCGATCCGGCGGGCGAGGAGCTGTCGCCGCAGGCCGAGCGTCGGCTCGGCGAGTCGATCATGCGCGAGATCCGCCGCGATCCGCAGTGGCTCGACGACGTCGAGCTCGTCGACTACCTGAACCGCTTCGCGGCGCCGCTCGCGGCCGCGCCGGCGGCCGGCGGCGGCGGCTTCGAGTTCTTCGCGGTGGACGCGACGTCGATCAACGCGTTCGCGCTGCCCGGCGGCTTCATCGGCGTGCACACCGGGCTGCTGACCGCGGCCGAGAGCGAGTCGGAGCTCGCGGCGGTGCTCGCGCACGAGATCGGACACGTCACCCAGCGCCACATCGCGCGGATGCTCGCGCAGCAGAAGCAGGTCTCGCTGGTGTCGATGGCGGCGATCGTGCTGTCGCTGCTCGCCGCGCGCGCGAATCCGCAGGCGGCGATGGGCGGCGTGATGCTCGGCGACCAGGTGGCCCGCTCGAACCTGCTTGGCTTCTCGCGCGACGCCGAGCGCGAGGCCGACCGCGTGGGCTTCGAGATCCTGCGGCAGGCGGGCTTCGACACGCAGGCGATCGTGTCGTTCTTCGTCCGGCTGCAGCAGGCCGCGCGCTTCTACGAGAGCAACGCGCCGTCGTACGTGCGCACGCACCCGCTGACCACCGAGCGGATCGGCGACATGCAGCTGCGCCAGCGCGAGTCGCGCTACCGGCAGCGCGCCGACTCGATCGAGTTCCAGATGCTGCGCGCGCGGCTGAAGGCGCTCGCCGACGACACCGCCGAGGGCCGGCGCAACGCGCGCCAGATCGCCGAGCAGCAGGTCCGCCAGAGCCCGCGCTCGACGGCCGCCTGGTACGGCCTCGCGGCGATCGCGTCGGCGCAGCGCGACTGGAGCCGCGCCGACGCGGCGCTCGCGCAGGCGCAGGCGCAGCTCGGCGGCACGCATCCGTACCTCGACTCGCTCGCCGCCCGCGGCCGGCTCGTCGCCGGCGACGCGGCCGCGGCGCTCGAGCGCACCCGCGCGGGGCTCGCGCGCTTCCCCGACAACCGGGCGCTCGCGCGGCTGCACGGCGAGGCGCTGGTCGCGGCCGGCCGCGCGCCGGACGCGGTGCGCCACGTCGAGGAGCAGCTGCTCGTCTGGCGCTCCGACCCGGGGCTCTGGGCGCTGCTCGGTCGCGCGCAGCTCGCCGCGGGACGGGTCGCCGACTCGCACCGCGCGGTCGCCGAGCAGTACCTGCTGCAGGGCTCGGCGCTCGGCGCGGTCGAGCAGCTGCGGCTCGCGCAGCGGGCGGGCACCACCGACTTCTTCACCGCCTCGGTGATCGACGCGCGGCTGCGCGAGCTCGAGCCCGAGGCGCGCCGCGAGCTCGAGGAGACGCGGCGCGCCCAGCAGCGCTGAGCGCGGCTCAGCGCGGGCGCGGCTCGAAGCCGAAGGCGCGCGCCGGCGGCCCGTCGAGCGCGTCCACGGCGTGCTCGCCGAGCAGCGCGAGCCGCCCGGCCGGCGCCCCGGCCGCGGGCGGCTCGTCGAGCTCGATCGCCAGCGCGGCGAGGTCGCGGTCGTCGACGCAGCCCGGGCCGTGCTCGGTCACGAGCCAGACGTTGCCCGGCTCGTCGGTCGCGACGCGTTCGATCCGCTCGACCGGATAGCCGGTGTGCGTGACGAGCCGCTGCGCCGGGGCGTCGCCCAGCACGCGGTAGAGCAGCGGCGCGAGCTCGAGGTCGACGAACACCCGCTGCGGGCCGTTCTGCCAGTGCCAGCGTCCCCGCTCGTCGGGCCCGTAGTTGCGGCCGATGTAGTCGACGATCGGCGGGCTCGTGATCTCGCTGCCCGCGCCGTGCAGCGCCTCGTCGAAGCCGGGCGCGCCGCGGTCGACCAGCAGCCAGCGGCCGCGGCGGTCGAGCCGCAGCCAGCCGTGGACGGCGGGCACGTTCGGCCAGCGCGCCATCGCGCGCCGCACCAGGTCATCGATCGGCATCGGATCCTCCGGTGGCGAGCGCGTCGGCCCGCGGGGCGACGACCGGCGCGCGCGCCGTGCCGATCGTCTCGTCGAAGTGGGCGAAGAGCCGGCGCGGCAGCCAGTCGAGCCGCCCGGGCGGCGGGCCGACGAGGAAGCCCACGTGCCCGCCCTCGGCCGGGTACTCGAGCCGCACCGCGCGCGACACCTCGTCGGGCCGGGCGAGCGCCGAGGCCGGCAGGAACGGATCGTTCAGCGCGTTGACGACGAGCGTCGGCACCTCGACGCCGCCGAGGAACGGCCGGCACGACGAGCGCGTCCAGTAGTCGACCGCGCTCGCGAAGCCGTGCAGCGGCGCGGTCACCAGGCCGTCGAAGTCGAAGAAGTCGCGGCTCGCCGCGACCGCGGCGCGGTCGAAGAGCCCGGGGTGGCGCTCGAGCATCGCGAGGCTCTTGCGGCGCAGCGTCCGCAGGAAGTGCGCGGTGTAGACGCGGTTGAAGCCGCGCGACAGCGCGATCGCGCCGGCGTGCAGGTCCTGCGGCGGCGAGACCGCGGCGGCGGCCGCGACGAGGCGCGCGTCGGCGCCGCGCTCGCCCAGCCACTTGAGCAGCACGTTGCCGCCGAGCGAGACGCCGGCCGCGGCGAGCGGCGCCGGGCCCCGGGCGGCCGCGAGCCGGCGCAGGATCCAGTCGGCCTCGTCGGAATCGCCCGAGTGGTACGCGCGGGGCAGCCGGTTGGCCTCGCCGCTGCAGCCGCGGAAATGGATCACCACCGCATCCCAGCCGCGGGCGGCGGCGTGCGCCGTCAGCACGCGCGCGTAGTGGCTGTCGGAGCTGCCCTCGAGCCCGTGGAAAAGGGCCAGCAGCGGTCGGCCGCCGGGCGCGGGCGGGCCGGTGCCGTCGGCCCAGTCGAGGTCGACGAAGTCGCCGTCGGGCGAGGCCCAGCGCTCGCGTCGCAGGCGCACCGCCGGGCGGGGCGCCAGCAGCGCCGGCCAGATCGTCTGCGCGTGGCCGCCGCGCAGCCAGCCCGGGGCGCGGTAGCCGCCGGTCACGGCCGGACGGTCAGTGCAGCCGGCCGCGCGGCGGGCGTCCCGGCTCGCCGTCGTCCTCGGGGTCGTCGGCGTCGGGTGCGCGCTCGGCCGCGAGCCGGGCGCGCGTCCAGACCGACGCGTCGTCGGACGCGTCGGCGGGCTCCTCGTCGTCGTCCTCGTCCTCGTCGTCGGCCTCGTCCGACTCGGACACGCCGGCGTGGTGGACGAGGATCCGCCAGCCGCCGCGGCCGCGCACGTAGACGTTGGTCGCGACGACCTCGACCACCTCGGTGCCGCCCCGGCCCTCGACCGCGATCCGCTCGATCAGGCTGTGCACCGCGACGTCGGCGTTGCGCCAGGCCTGCACGGCGGCGGTCGCGATCCGCACGCCGCCGCTCGAGAAGATCTCGCGGAACGCCTCCTCGATCGCGTGGCGGCCGATCAGTCGCGGGCCGCCCGGATGGTTGCAGACCGCGGCGTCGTCGTCGGCCCACAGGGCCATCATCCGCTCGAGGTCGCCGTCGGCCATCGCCGCGTAGAACGCGCGCTCGGCGGCCTCGGCCGTGGGGTGGGGTCGTTGCATGCGACCGCGATCTTATCGGATACCGGGAGCGGCGAATCGCATCGTGCCCAGCAGGGCCCGGAACACCGCCCCGGGCGCGACCCCGGCGGTGCAGCGCGCCTGCCCCGCTCCGCAGGCCGTCGCGTCGCAGGCGCGGCAACCGCCGGCGAGCCACTGGACGCGCGCGCGCGCCGAGCGCGGCGGCGCCCAGCGCGGGTCGGTGGGCCCGAAGACCGCGACCATCGGCCGCGAGTACGCCGCGGCCACGTGCATCAGCCCGCAGTCGTGGGCGGCCACGGCCTCGGCCTGCGCGAGCGTGGCGATCGCGTCGCCGAGCGGCTGCCGGCCGCACAGGTTGCGCAGCGGCCGGCCCGACAGCGCGGCGATCTCCGTCGCGAACGCGCGGTCGGCCGCGTCGCCGACCAGCACCGGCTCGAGCTCCGGGCAGGCGGCCGCGGCGAGCGCGATCAGCGAGGCCCAGTGCCGTGCCGGCCAGCGGCGGCGGCGCGCGCCGTCGGCGGCGACGCACAGCGCGAGCAGGCGCGTGCCGGGGGCTAGGCCGGCCCGGTCGAGCGCGGCCGCCTCGGCGCGCGGGTCGCGCCGCAGCACGGGGTCGGGCACCGGACCGGGCGGCGGGTGCGCCGGATCGAACGCGAGCAGCGCGAAGCGCTCGACCGGCGGGCGCCGCGACGCCGGCCCCGCGTCGGGACCGGTGCCCGCCGGCGGGGCGGGGCCGACGCGCTGCGGCACGCGCGCGAGCCGCAGCACCAGGGCCGCGCGGCGCGAGGCGTCGAGCACGAACGCGCGGTCCGGCCGGCTCGCCGCGACCCGCCGCGCGAGCCTCGCGAGGCCCCAGGGCCGCAGCGGACCGGCGAGCTCGCGCGCCGCGATCGTGGCGGCGACGCCCGGCATCGCCGCGAACAGCGGCGCGAGCGCGGCGTCGGCGAGCACCTCGACGCGGCCCTCCGGATCGAGGCGCCCGAGCAGCGCGACCAGCGGCTGGACCATCACCGCGTCGGCGAGGGAGGGGGGAGCGACGATCAGCGAGCGCATCGAGCGGAGCGGAGCACGGGACGGGCCCGCGGGGAACCGGTCGATTCTGGCCGAGGCGCGCGCGGCGGCGCGTGACGGAATGCGCCCGCGGCGCGGGACGCGGCGCGCGGACCCGGGCGGCCCGCGCGCGCCGGGCTCAGTGCCCGCGGACGACCGTGCCCGGCTTCAGCCGGTACTCGGTGCTGCAGTACGGGCAGAGCGCCTGCCCGGTGTGCACGACGTCGAGGTAGACGCGCGGATGGTGGTTCCAGACCGGCATCTTGCGGTTGGGGCAGAACGCCGGCAGGTCGGCGGCCTCGAGCTCCACCGCCGCGGGCTGGGTGCCGGAGACCGGGCGGCTCGCGTCGCTCATCGATGCGCTCCCGGGCCGATCAGACCGCCGCCAGCCAGCCGGAGTACTTGTCCGACTTGCCCGCGACCACGTCGAAGAACAGCGACTGCAGCCGCTCGGTGACCGGGCCGCGACGGCCCTCGCCGATCCGGCGGTCGTCGAGCTCGCGGATCGGCGTGATCTCGGCGGCGGTGCCGGTGAAGAACGCCTCGTCGGCGCAGTACAGCTCGTCGCGGGTGATCCGCTTCTCGACGACCGAGTAGCCGAGGTCCCGCGCCATCGTCACCACCGAGTCGCGGGTGATGCCGTCCAGGCAGGAGGCGACGTCCGGCGTGTAGATCGTGCCGTCGCGGACCATGAACACGTTCTCGCCCGCGCCCTCGGACACGTAGCCCTCGGTGTCGAGCAGCAGCGCCTCGTCGTAGCCCTGCGCCGTGACCTCCTGGTTGGCCAGGATCGAGTTGATGTAGTAGCCGCTCGCCTTCGCGCGCACCATCGACACGTTGACGTGGTGGCGGGTGTACGACGAGGTCTTCACGCGGATGCCCTTGGCGAGGCCTTCCTCGCCGAGGTACGCGCCCCAGGGCCAGGCGGCGACCGCGACGTGGACGGTGTTGCCGCGCGCCGAGACCCCGAGCTTCTCCGAGCCGATCCAGGCGATCGGGCGCAGGTAGCACGACTCGAGCCGGTTGGCCCGCACCACCTCGCGCTGCGCCTCGACGATCTGGTCGAACGTGTAGGGCAGCTCCATCTGGAAGATCTTGGCCGAGTTGAAGAGCCGCCGCGTGTGCTCCTTCAGCCGGAAGATCGCCGTGCCGTGGACGGTCTTGTACGCGCGCACGCCCTCGAAGACCCCCATGCCGTAGTGCAGCGTGTGGGTCAGCACGTGGATCTTCGCGTCCCGCCAGTCCACGAGCTTGCCGTCGAACCAGATGTGCCCGTCGCGATCGGCCATCGACATGATCGTTCTCCCGTCCGTCCTCGGAAATGTGCGGCGATTCTATCGGAAAGGGCGCGGGCGTCCGGGACGGCGGCCGGACGGCGGCTCCGGGACGCGGCGCCGCCGCGCCGGGCCCGGCGGCGGTCGACGGCGCCGCGGCGCGCACCGCTGCCGTACCGGCCGGCGCGCGCGCGACCGTACCGGTGCGCGGCCGCGCGATCCGGCCGGATCGGGACCGGCGCGCCGGAGCGCGCCGGGCCGGCCGGTAGAATCGGGCGTTCCATGCCCCTCGCCTCCCTGCCGGTCCAGGTCGGTCTGCTCGCGCTGCTCCAGGCGCTGCTGCTGACGAACAACGTGACGCTGATCGCGATCAACGGGCTCGCCGGCGCGCGGCTCGCGGCCGATCCGACGTACGCGACGCTCCCCGTGACCGGCTACGTGCTCGGCGCCGCGGCCTCGAGCATGCTCGCGGCCCGGGCGATGCGGCTGCGGGGACGACGATGGGGCTACACCGTCGGCGCCTGCTTCGCGATCGCGGGCAGCCTGCTCGCGTGGTGGGCGGTGTCGGCCGGCAGCCTGCCGGGGCTGGTCGCCGCGACCTTCGTGAGCGGGATCTACAACGCGTTCGGCGCGAGCTACCGGTTCGCCGCGGCCGACGCGGCCGACGCCTGGCGGCCGTCGTTCCGCGCGCGGGCGATCTCGCTGGTGCTCGCGGCCGGCATCGTCGGCGGCGTCGTCGGGCCCGAGGTCTCGAAGCTCACGCGCGAGGCGCTGCCCTCGCTGTTCGCCGGGTCCTACCTCGCGCTGGTCGGCTTCGCGATCGCCTCGCTCGTGCTCGCGCAGGGGCTGCGGCTGCCCGAGCAGAAGGCCTCGGCCGCGACCGCGCAGCCGGCGCGCCCGCTCGCCGCGGTGCTCGCCCAGCCGACGGCGTGGGTCGCGGTGCTCGTCGCCTCGCTCGCCTACGGGATCATGAACCTGATCATGGTCGCGACGCCGCTCGCGATGCAGGTCTGCAGCCATCCGTACGCGGCGGCCGCGTTCGTGCTCGAGTGGCACGTGATCGGGATGTTCGCGCCCGGGCTCGTCACCGGCTCGCTGATCGGGCGCGTCGGCATCGTGCCGGTGATCGTCGCCGGCTGCGTGCTGATGGCCGGCGCGATCCTGCTCGCGCTGACCGGCATCGAGGTCTGGCGCTTCACGCTCGCGCTCGGCGCGCTCGGCATCGGCTGGAACTTCATGTACACCGGCGCGACGACGCTGCTGACGACCTGCTACCGGCCGTCCGAGAAGAACCGCGTGCAGGGCTTCAACGACGCCTGCGTGTTCGCGACGATGGTCACCTCGTCGTTCTCGTCGGGCGCGCTGCTGCACGTGCAGGGCTGGTACACGATCAACGCGCTGTCGCTGCCGTTCGTGCTGGTCGCGCTCGCGGCGACCGCCTGGGTCGCCCGCGGCTCGGGCTGGAGGGTCGGTCGCGTTGCGTGACGCGACGGCGGACCCGGGCGACGGCGCGGCCGAGCGCGCGGCGCTGCGGGCCGGCGTCGCGAGCGTCGGCGCCACCGTCGTCGGCACCTTCGCCTGGGGGCTGGTGACCGGGCTGGCGCTCGTCAAGGGCGGGCTGTCGGCCGCGCAGGCGCTCGGCATGGTGATGCTGGTGTTCTCGGGCACCGCCCAGCTCGCGGCGCTGCCGCTGATCGTCGCCGGCGCGTCGCTGCCCGCGATCTGGGCGACCGCGCTGCTCGCGAACCTGCGCTTCGTCGTCTACAGCGCGACCGTGGCGGTCGAGTTCCGCGGCCAGCCGCTCGGACGGCGGCTCGCGCTCGGCTGGCTGACGACCGACACCGGGCTCGCCGCGTACCTCGCCTCGCAGCACCGCGGCCCGGCGCGCGAGCCGGAGCGCGCGCGGGCCGCGCGCTTCGCCGGCGCGAACGGCACGGTCTACGGCGGCTGGACGATCGGCACCGCGGTCGGGGTCGGGCTCGCCGGCGCGGTGCCCGACTCGCCGCGCATCGGCTTCGTCGGCGTGCTCGCGATCCTCGCGCTGGTCGGGCCGATGCTGACGACGCGCACCGCGGTCGGCGTGGCCGCCGCCGCCGCCGCGGTCGCGCTGCCGGGCGTCGACTGGCCGTGGCGGCTGGGCACCTTCGGGGCGATCGCCGCCGGCGTCGCGGTCGCGCTGCCGGCCTCGCGGAGGGCGCGGTGAGGCTGTCCGACGCCGAGATCTGGGGCGCGATCGCCGGGCTGGTCGTGGTCGTCTTCGCGACCCGCAACGCGTTCGTCGTGCTGCCGCCGCGCTGGCATCCGCGCGGCGCGATCGAGCGCGCGCTGCGCAGCGCGCCGCTCGCCGCGCTGGTCGCGCTGACGGTGCCCGCCGCCTGCGCGGCGCTGACGGTGCCCGGCTGGACCTGGCAGGCGGTCTGGCACGACGCGCGGCTGCCCGCGGCGCTCGTCACGCTCGTCGTCGCCCGGATCGCGCGCAACCCGTTCCCCGGGCTCGCCGCCGGCGTCGCGGTGCTGCTCGCGATCGGCGGGGCGTCGTGAGCGCGACGCCGCCCGAGGCGCGGCCCCGGCCGGCCTCGGCGGGCGAGGTGTTCCTCGTGTTCGCCGGGCTCGCGCTGCGCGGCTTCGGCGGGGTGCTGCCGTGGGCGCAGCGCGTGCTCGTCGAGGAGCGCCGCTGGCTGACCCGCGAGGAGTTCGTCGAGATGCTCGCGTTCGGCCAGCTGCTGCCCGGGCCGAACGTCTGCAACGTCGCGCTGATGGTCGGCGACCGCTGGTTCGGCTGGCGGGGCGCGGTCGCGGCGCTGGCCGGGATGCTGCTCGCGCCCTCGGCGATCGTGCTCGGCCTCGCGACCGCCTACGCGCCGTTCGCCGACGAGCCCGTCGTGCGGCGCGCGCTCGCCGGCATGGGCGCGGTGGCCGGCGGCATGATCCTCGCGACCGCGCTGCGGCTGTCGTCGACCCAGCGCGGGCGCTGGGGCTGGCTCGGCTTCGGCGTCGTCGCGTTCGTCGCGGTCGGGCTGCTGCGGCTGAAGCTCGTCTGGGTCCTCGCCGTCCTCGGCCCGATCGCGGTCGCCGCGGCCTGGCACGCCCAGCGCCCGCGGCCGCCGTCGCCCGGCGACCGCCCGGTCGATCCGGACGAGGGGCCGGGATGAGCGCTCCGGTGCTGCTCGAGCTGTTCCTGCACTTCGCGTCGCTGTCGCTGCTCGCGATCGGCGGCGCGCTCGCCGCCTCGCCCGAGATGCACCGCTACCTGGTCGAGCAGCGCGGCTGGATGAGCGACGCGCAGTTCACCGACTCGATCGCGATCGCGCAGGCCGCGCCCGGCCCGAACATCCTGTTCGTCGCGCTGCTCGGCTGGCAGGCCGCCGGGGTGCCCGGCGCCGCGGTCTCGCTCGTCGGGATCATCCTGCCCTCGAGCCTCGCGAACTTCTGGCTGTGGCGCTGGAAGAGCGCGCGCGACGACACCCGGCTGGTCGGCGCGATCCGGCTCGGCCTCGCGCCGATCGCGATCGGGCTGACCGCCTCGGCGGGCTGGCTGATCGCCTCGGCGAGCGCCGGGGACGATCTCCGCACGTGGGCGCTCGCGGCCGCGGCGGCGGTCGCGGTCGCCTGCACGCGGATCAACCTGATGTGGCTGATCGCGGCGGGCGCCGCGCTCGGGGCGCTCGGCGTCGTCGCCTGACGATGGCATCATGCGGACTGCGGCCCCGCCGCGTCCTCCCCTCCAGGAAGCTCCCATGAAGACGGTCTTCGTCGACGGCCAGGAAGGCACCACCGGTCTGCAGATCCGCGAGCGGCTCGCGTCGCACGGCGGCGTGCGCGTGCTCGACATCGAGCCCGATCGCCGCAAGGACGCCGGCCGCCGCCGCGAGCTGATCAACGAGGCCGACCTGGTGTTCCTGTGCCTGCCCGACGCGGCCTCGCGCGAGTCGGTGGCGCTGATCGACCCGTCGAACGCGCGCACCCGGGTGGTCGACGCGAGCACCGCGCACCGCGTCGCCGACGGCTGGACCTTCGGGCTGCCCGAGCTCGGGCCGGCGCAGCGCGCGGCGGTCCGCGAGTCGCGCCGCGTCGCGAACCCCGGCTGCCACTCGGCCGGCTTCATCCTCGCGCTCGCGCCGCTGGTGGGCGCCGGCCTGGTGCCGCGCGACTACCCGGTGACCTGCCACTCGCTGACCGGCTACTCGGGCGGCGGCAAGTCGATGATCGCCGAGTACGAGGGCGCCCGCGAGTCGCGCGCGCTCGACGCCGCGCGGATGTACGGGCTGGGCCAGACGCACAAGCACCTGCCGGAGATGCGCGCCTACACGGGGCTGGCCCACGCGCCGGTCTTCGTGCCGATCGTCGACAATTTCTACAAGGGCATGGCGGTGACGGTGCCGCTGCACCTGCGTCTGCTCGCGCCCGGCACCACGCGCGCGCGGCTGCACGAGGCGCTCGCCGCCCACTACGCCGGCCAGCGCTTCGTGCGGGTGATGCCGCTCGAGGCCGAGTCCAACACCGATCGCGGGTTCCTCGACGCGCTGGCGGCCAACGACACCAACCGCGCCGACGTCTTCGTGTTCGGCAACGACGAGCGCGCGGTCGTCGTCGCCCGCCTCGACAACCTCGGCAAGGGGGCGTCGGGCTCGGCGGTGCAGTGCATGAACCTGATGCTCGGGTTCGACGAGGGCACGGCGCTCGAGGCCTGAGCGGCCCCGGGCGGCGGCCCGCCGTCAGCCGAGCACCGCCGCCCACAGCGCGCGCACCGCGTCGCGCTGCGCCCGCACGGTCGCCGGCTCGACCCGAGCGTAGCGCGCGTCGTTCAGCCGCAGCACGTGCTGGCGGCGCCGGAAGTCGCGGTAGGCCTGCGCGCACGCGGCCGCGGCGCCGGCGTCGATCAGCCCGGCCCGCGCCGCGCGCTCGAGCAGCGCGATGTTGCCCGCGTTGTCGAGCAGCTCCGGATGCGCGTGCGAGTGCGCGAGCACCAGGTACTGCACGAGGAACTCGATGTCGACCATGCCGCCCGGATCGTGCTTGAGGTCGAACAGCGCGCTGCGGTTCGGATGGCCGTCGAGCATCTTCCGACGCATCGCGCGCACGTCGTCGCGCAGCCGCCGGGCGTCGCGCGGCGCGGCGAGGATCTCGCGGCGCATCGTCTCGAAGCGCGCGCCGATCTCCGGATCGCCCGCCGCGAAGCGCGCGCGCGTCAGCGCCTGGTGCTCCCAGACCCAGGCCGACTCGCGCTGGTAGGTCTCGAACGCGCGCAGGCTCGAGACCAGCAGCCCGGCGTTGCCGTTCGGGCGCAGCCGCAGGTCGATCTCGAACAGCAGGCCGGCCGCGGTGCGCGTCGACACCCAGGCCGACAGCCGCTGCGCGAGCTGCGCGTAGACCGGCTGCGCGCGCTCGTCCTCGTCGTCGTAGACGAACACCAGGTCGAGGTCCGACGCGTAGCCGAGCTCCTTGCCGCCGAGCTTGCCGTAGGCCACGACCGCGAAGCGCGGCGACTCGCGGTGCGGCGACCGCAGCTGGGTCCACGCGCGCTCGAGCACGATCGCGAGCACGCGGTCGGCGAGCTCGCTCAGCTGGTCGGACACCCGCTCGACGGTCAGCCGGCCGGCGAGGTCCTGCGCGAGCACCCGGAACACCTGCGCGTGGTGCCCCTCGCGCAGCATGTCCATCTGGCGCTCGACGTCGGGCTCGCCGCCGCGCGTCGTCGCCGCGAGGCTCGCGCGCAGGTCGCGCTCCCAGGCCGCGAGGTCGGCCGGCTCGAGGATCTGCCCGTCGAGCAGCTCGTCGAGCACCACCGGGTGGCGCATCAGGTAGTCGGCCGCCCACTTCGCCTGGCCGATCATCCTCAGCAGGCTGCGGTACGCCCCCGGGAACTGCAGCAGCAGCGCGAGGTACGCCGGACGGCCGGCGACGGTCTCGAGCAGGTCGGCGAGCCGGCCGAGCCACGCCGGGTCGGCGATCGCCGCGTCGTCGGGACGGCGCGGCGCGTCGGGATCGCGCAGCGCGCGCTCGACGAGCTGGTCGATCCGCTGCTGGGTGTCGGGCCGCGCGAGACGGTAGCGGCGGCCCTCGCGCAGCGCGGCCAGCCGGCCGCGTCCGGCGTCGTCGAGCGCGAGCCCCGGCGACTCGGCGTCCTCGATCGCCGCCGCGCCCTCGGGGTCGGCGAGCATCGCGTCGAACACCGTCTCGACGTGCTCGCGCGCCGCCGCCAGCGCCTGCGCGAACGCCTCCGGCGTCATCGCGAGCATCGCGGCGATCCGCGCCTGCACCTGCGGGTCGTCGGGCAGCCGGTGCGTCTGCGCGTCGTCCTGGTACTGGACCGCGTGCTCGACGCGGCGCAGCAGCGCGTAGGCGTCGGCGAGCCGCTCGCAGTCCTGCGGCTCGAGCAGCCGGCGCTGCGCGATCGCCTCGAGCGTGACCAGCGTGCGGCGGTCGCGCAGCTGCGGATCGCGCCCGCCGCGGACGATCTGGAACAGCTGCGCGCAGAACTCCACCTCGCGGATGCCGCCCCGACCGAGCTTGACGTCGATGCCGCCGCCGTCGCGGCTGTCGTGCCTCGCGCCGCGCCTGGCCGCCTCGGAAGCGATCAGCGAGTGCAGGTCGCGCAGCGCGCCGAACGCGGCGAAGTCGAGGTAGCGCCGGTAGACGAAGGGATCGACGATCTCGACGAGCATCGCCTCGTCGGCGTCGCGCGCCGCCTCGCCGGCCAGCCCCGAGTCGGCGATCACGCAGGCCTTCAGCCAGGCGAAGCGCTCCCACTCGCGGCCCTGGTCGTAGAAGTACTGCTCGAGCATGGGCAGCGTGACCGTCAGCGGCCCGGAGTCGCCGTTCGGGCGCAGCCGCGTGTCGACGCGGAACACGAAGCCGTCCTCGGTGACGTCGGACAGCAGCCCCGAGACCCGCCGCGCGAGCCGGTGGAAGAACTCCGACGACGCGAGCCGGCCGCCGCCCGACGGCCCGCCCTCGGTCTCGCCGTGGTCGCGGTGCACGAACACCAGGTCGACGTCGGACGAGACGTTGAGCTCGTCGCCGCCGAGCTTGCCCATGCCGACCACCAGCAGGTCCTGCGGCCGGCCCTCGCCGTCGAGCGGACGGCCGTGGGCCGCGGCGAGCTCGGCCGCGGCGTGCCGGATCGCGACGCCGATCGACAGCTTCGCCCAGGCGCTGATCGCGCCGCAGACCTCGGCCAGCGGCGCGAGCTGGCGGACGTCGCGCTCGACGATCGCCATCACGAGGAGCTGCCGCGTGCGTCGCAGCGCGGGACCGGGGTCGGCGGGGCCGGCCGCGCGGCCCGACGGCGCGTCGGACGAGGCCGCCCGGACCGCCTCCCAGCAGCCCCGAACGACGTCCGGATCGAGAGGCCGGGCGACCAGCTCCGGCAGCAGCGCGGCGATGTCCGGCCGGCGGCGCCCGAGCGCGTCCAGCGTGCGGTCGAACCACGCGGAGAAGGCGCGGGCGGCGAAGTCGGTGCTCATGTCGGAGGGGGTCCCGGGACGGCCCGAGGGCCATGGCGACGCATGCTACAGTCCCCGGACCGCGTCGCAACCGGGGCGTGCCGCGGCGCGCCCGCCAGCCTTCCGGTCCGCCATGTCCGTCCCTCCGCAGCCGCTGTCCGACCGGCTCGCCGGCGCGCTGCTGGGGCTGCTCGGCGTCGTGCTGTGCGCGGCCTGCCTCGGCTACCTGTCGGTGCGCTGGCTGGTCTGGCCGGAGCTCGACCGCTGGCGCCCCCGGATCGCCGCCGAGCTCGGCGAGCGGCTGGGCCGCCCGGTCTCGATCGGCGCGCTGCGCCCCGGCTGGGAGGGCCTGCATCCGTCGCTGTCGATCGACGCGCTGCGCATCGACGGCGACGACGGCGCGCCGCGCCTCGAGGTGGCCTCGGCCGCGGTCCGCATCGCCTGGCGCTCGCTCGCGGTCGGCGAGCCGAGGCTCGCGTCGCTGCGCCTCGACGCGCCGCGACTCGTCGTCGAGCGTCTCGCCTCGGGACGGATCGCGGTCGCCGGCGTCGAGCTGCCGACCGACGGGCCGTCCGACGGCCGCGGCCTCGACTGGCTGCTCGGCCAGGGCGAGATCGTGCTGCGCGACGCGCGGCTGCGGCTCGTCGACCGCGGCGGCGCCGTCCCCGAGGAGACGCTCGACGGGGTCGCCGTCGCGATCCGCAACGTCGGCCGCCGGCACCAGGCCGCGGTCTCGATCGCCGGGGCGGGCGAGGCGAGCGGCGCGCTGTCGCTGCAGGCCGAGTTCTACCGCACGCCGCTGTCGCGTCCGTCCGACTGGCGCCAGTGGCGGGGCGAGGCGCACCTGTCGGTGCGCGACCTCGACCTCGCGCGCGTGGCCGCCGCGGCCGCGGCCTGGTCGCTGCCGATGCCGCCGACGATCGCCGGCGCGCGCGGCCGCGTGGATGCGCTCGGCTGGGTGCGCGTCGAGCCGGCGCGGCTCGTCGACGCGACCGTGAAGCTGCGCGCCGAGGCGCCGGCGTTCGACCTGCCCGGAGGCCGCGTCGAGCTCGGCGCGCTGCGCGGCGAGCTGCGCGCCGAGCGCCAGCGCGACGGCGGCCACCTGCTGCGGATCGCCGGGCTGTCGGCGGTCGACGCGCAGGGCTTCGCGCTCGCCGCCGACGGCGACGTCGAGATCGGGCTGGACGCCGCGCACGCGCCGCGCTCGGCCTCGGCCCGGCTGCAGCGCTTCGACGCCGGCGGGGCGCTCGCCGCGGGACGCCGGCTGCCGCTGCCGGAGCCGCTCGCGCGCACGCTGCTCGCGACCCACGCCTCGGGCACCGTCGACGGGCTCGCGCTGCGCTGGCGCCGCACCGGCGGGACCGGCGAGGTCCGGCCGGCGGACCGCCTCGCCGACGCCGCGGCGCAGGGGCGGCTCGAGCTGTCCGCCGGATTCGATCGGCTGTCGCTGCGGCTGCCGCCGGCACCGGGCGGACAGGCGCGGGCGTCGTTCGAGAACCTGTCGGGCAACGTGCGCGCGAGCGAGCGCGGGGGCACGCTGGCGGTCGCCGGCCGCCACGGCTCGATCCGGCTGCCGGGCTGGCTCGACGAGCCGACCGTCCCGTTCGAGCGGCTCGAGGCCGACGTCGCCTGGACCGCCGATGCCTCGCTCGGCGACGAGTGGCTGCGCGTCGAGGTGCCGCGCCTCGCGCTCGCCAACGCCGACGGACGCGTCGGCGCCTCGGGGCACTGGCGCAGCGGTCGCGGCCCGGGCCGCATCGAGGTCGACGCGCGCGTCGAGCGGATCGACGCGCGCCGGCTGCTGCGCTACCTGCCGAGCCGGCTGCCCCCGACCGCGCGCGGCTGGCTCGACCGGGCGGTGCTGGCCGGCGTCGCCGAGGACGTCGCGATCGACTGGCGCGGCGACCTGGTCGACTTCCCGTACCGCGATCCGGCGACCGGGCGCTTCGGCGTCACCGGCCGGGTCCGCGACCTGTCGCTCGCCTGGTCGCCCGACTGGCCGCGGCTCGAGCAGCTGCGCGGCGAGCTCGCGATCCGGGGCGCGGGCATGGAGGCGCGCGTGCAGGGCGGCGCCTGGGCGGGGCTGCGGCTCGCCGAGGGGACGCTGCGCGTCGCCGACTTCCGCGAGGGCGTGCTGCAGCTCGAGGGCCGGGCCGCCGGCCCGGCGCAGGACCTGCTGCGCTTCGTCGACGAGAGCCCGCTCGCCGACCGGGTGCCGGGCGTCGCCCGCGCGCTGCGCGCGAGCGGCGACGCCCGCCTCGGCCTGCGCTCGACGGTGCCGCTGAAGGACGTGCCCTCGCTGCGGCTCGCGGGCACGGTCGAGCTCGCGGGCAACGAGCTGACGCTCGACGCCGCGCTGCCGCCGCTGCGCGCGGCGACGGGCCGGCTCGAGTTCACCGAGCGCGGGATCTCGCTGCCCGAGCTGCGCGCGACCTTCCTCGGCGGGCCGCTGCGCGTCGAGGGCCGGCCCGGCGCCGACGGCCGGATGCGGATCGACGCGAGCGGCACGCTCGACGCCGCCGGCATCCGGTCGGTCGTCGACGACGCGATCACGCGCCGGCTCGACGGCCGCGCCGACTACCGGGCGAGCGTCGAGGTCGATCGCCGCGGCACGACGCTGAAGGTCGAGTCCGACCTCGTCGGCCTCTCGAGCACGCTGCCCGCGCCGTTCGCCAAACCGGCGCGCCGGCCGATGGCGCTTCGCGCGAGCTCGGCGCCGGGCGCCGGTCCCGCCCGCCCGGGCCGCGGGCCGGGCGAGCGGCTCGAGCTGCGGCTGGGCGACGACGTCGCGCTCGTCGTCGAGCGCGAGCGCGACGCCGCGACCCAGCGGCTCGCGGTCCGGCGCGCGGGCATCGGCATCGGCGTCGAGCCGGTGCTGCGCGACGAGGGCGTGTCCGCGCTCGTGCGCACGCGCTCGCTCGACCTCGACGCGTGGCGCGCGCTGCTCGGCGACGACGACGGGCCGGGTCGCGGCTCGCGCGAGGCGGGCGCCGGCCCGTCGCTCGTGCCCGACCTGGTGTCGATCTCCGCCGACGAGCTGCGCGTCGCCGGGCGCGAGCTGCACGACGTCGCCGTCCGGGCGACGCGCGCGGACGGCCGTTGGCGCGCGAGCCTCGCCGCGCGCGAGGCGCGGGGCGAGCTCGAGTGGCGCGAGGCGCAGGCCGGCGAGCGGATCGGCGCGCTCGGCGCGCATTTCGTCCGGCTGGCGGTGCCGCGCCCGCGCGACGGCGAGGGCGCGCCGGCGACGTCGACCGGCCCGCTGCAGCTGCCCGCGCTCGACGTGCGCGTCGACGAGCTGGTGCTCGGCGACGTGCCGGTCGGCAGCCTCGAGCTGGCGGCGACCAACGGCGGCACGCCCGCGCAGCCGGTCTGGCGCATCGACCGCCTGGTGGTCGTCAACCCGGCCGCGCGGCTGCACGCGCAGGGCGTCTGGTCGACCGCCGCGGGCCGGCCGCCCGGGCCGCGCCCCGGCGCGCCGTCGCCCGAGGCGCGCGGCACGTCGCTCGAGTTCGACCTCGAGCTGCGCGACGCCGGCGCGCTGCTGACGCGCTTCGGGCTGAAGGACACGATGCGCGGCGGCATCGGCACGCTCGGCGGCACGCTGCGCTGGGACGGCTCGCCGGTCGCGATCGACTACGCGTCGCTCGACGGCACGATGCGCGTGTCGATCGGCCGCGGCGAGTTCCTGAAGGTCGACCCGGGGCTCGCGAAGCTGATCGGCGTGATCAACATGCAGTCGCTGCCGCGCCGCCTCGCCGGCGACTTCCGCGACCTCTTCGGCGAGGGCTTCGCGTTCGACTCGATCGGGGGCGACGTGCGCGTCGCGGCCGGCATCGCGCGCACCGACGCGCTGCGGCTGCGCGGCGTGCAGGCGCAGGTGACGATCCGCGGCGAGGCCGACCTGCGCAACGAGACCCAGCGGCTGCAGGTCGAGGTGCGTCCCGAGCTGAACGCCGGCCTCGCGTCGCTCGCGTTCGGCGCGATGGTCAATCCGGTGATCGGCCTCGGCTCGTTCGCCGCGCAGTACGTGCTGCGCGGGCCGCTGCAGGAGGTGCTCGCCTACGAGGTCGACGTGACCGGGTCCTGGTCCGATCCCACTGTGAGCGAGCGCACGCGCCGGCTCGCGCCGCAGCGCCCCGAGCACGGCGACTGAGGCCGGGCGCGGCGGCGCGGGCGACGCGCCGGTGCTACCCTCGGGGACCCTTTCCAACGAGGACGGACGATGAGCGCCACGCTGCCGGTCGCGGCGATCCAGATGGTGTCGGCCGCGAGCGTCGAGCCCAACCTGCGCAGCGCGCACCGGCTGATCGGCGAGGCCGCGGCGGCGGGGGCGCGCGTCGTCGTGCTGCCGGAGTTCTTCTGCCTGCTCGGGCGGCGGGACACCGACAAGGTCGACGCCCGCGAGCCGGCCGGCGACGGCCCGATCCAGCGCTTCCTCGCCGATGCCGCGCGCGAGTTCGGCGTGTGGCTGATCGGCGGCACCGTGCCGATCGCCGGCGCCGAGCCGCGCCGCATCCGCAACGCCTGCCTCGTGCACCGGCCCGACGGCACGCTCGCGGCCCGCTACGACAAGGTCCACCTGTTCGCGCTCGACCGCGGCGAGCAGCGCTTCGACGAGGCGGCGACGATCTCGCCGGGCCGCACGCCCGTGGTCGTCGACGTCGACGGGGCCGACGGCACGCCGTGGCGGATCGGGCTGTCGGTCTGCTACGACCTGCGCTTCCCCGAGTACTACCGCGCGCTCGGCACGGTCGATCTGATCGTCGTGCCCTCGGCGTTCACGTACGCGACCGGCAAGGCGCACTGGGAGGTGCTGCTGCGGGCCCGCGCGATCGAGAACCAGTGCTGGCTGCTCGCGCCGGCGCAGGGCGGCACCCACGAGAACGGCCGCCGCACCTGGGGGCACACGATGCTCGTCGACCCGTGGGGCGAGGTGGTCGCGGCCCTGCCCGAGGGCGAGGGCGTGGTCTCGGGCACGCTCGGCGCGCAGCGCCTCGCCGAGGTCCGCGCGCAGCTGCCGGCGCTCGCCCACCGCACGCTCTGACCGTGGCGGGGCGGGGCGCCGGCCTGCGTTAGACTGGCTCCATGAACACCGTCTCCGACCCCTCCCTCGTCCGCCTCGCGCAGGCCCGCGGTCTGCTGCTCGAGCCCTACGGGCTCGACGAGTCGCGCCTGTCCGACGCGATCGCCGAGGTCTTCCGCCACCGCGTCGACTACGCCGACCTGTACTTCCAGTACACGCGCAGCGAGGGCTGGAGCCTCGACGAGGGCATCGTCAAGTCGGGCAGCTTCTCGATCGACCAGGGCGTGGGCGTGCGCGCCGTCTCGGGCGACAAGACCGCCTTCGCGTACTCCGACGAGATCGGGCTCGAGGCGCTGATGTCGGCCGCCCGCGCGACCCGCACGATCGCGCGCAGCGGCGCCGGCCGCACGAAGGTCGCGGCGCGGATGTCGCCGGCCTCGGGCCGCGTGCTGTACGGCACCGACGACCCGATCGCCTCGCTCGACGCGACCGCCAAGGTCGACCTGCTGCACCGGGTCGAGCGGCTCGCCCGCGCGAAGGACCCGCGCGTGGTCCAGGTGATGGCCGGGCTCGCCGCCGAATGGGACGTCGTGCTGGTGGCGCGCTCCGACGGCGTGATCGCCGCCGACGTGCGGCCGCTGGTGCGGCTGTCGGTCACCGTGATCGCCGAGCAGGCGGGCCGGCGCGAGCAGGGCACCGGCGGCGGCGGCGGGCGCTTCGGCTTCGCGTACTTCACCGACGACGTGATCGCGCGCTACGTCGACGACGCGGTGCGCTCGGCGCTCGTCAACCTCGAGTCGCGCCCGGCGCCCGCCGGGGTGATGTCGGTCGTGCTCGGCCCGGGCTGGCCGGGCGTGCTGCTGCACGAGGCGATCGGCCACGGCCTCGAGGGCGACTTCAACCGCAAGGGCTCGTCGGCCTTCGCCGGGCGGCTCGGCGAGCGCGTCGCCGCGAAGGGCGTGACCGTCGTCGACGACGGCACGCTCGCCGACCGGCGCGGCTCGCTGAACGTCGACGACGAGGGCAACCCGACGCAGTGCAACGTGCTGATCGAGGACGGCAACCTCAAGGGCTTCATCCAGGACACGCTCAACGCGCGGCTGATGAAGGTGCCGGTCACCGGCAACGGGCGGCGCGAGTCGTTCGCGCACCTGCCGATGCCGCGGATGACCAACACCTACATGCTGGGCGGCGACCGCGATCCGCGCGAGATCGTCGAGTCGGTCGAGCGCGGCCTGTACGCGGTGAACTTCGGCGGCGGCCAGGTCGACATCACCAACGGCAAGTTCGTGTTCTCGGCGAGCGAGGCCTACTGGGTCGAGGACGGGAAGATCCGGTACCCGGTCAAGGGCGCGACGATCATCGGCAACGGCCCCGACGCGCTGACGCGCGTGACGATGATCGGCGACGACATGCGCCTCGACACCGGCGTCGGCGTCTGCGGCAAGGACGGCCAGAGCGTGCCGGTCGGCGTCGGCCAGCCGACGCTGCGGATCGAGGGCCTGACGGTCGGCGGCACCGCGTAGCCCGTCGTACCGCGGCGATCGCGCGGCCCGCCGTCGCGGCACGGGGCCCGCGTGCCCGGCCCCGCCTCGAGTCGCCGCGCATCGAGCCTCCCGCCATGCCCGATTCCCGCTTCCCCCCGCCCGTCATGCAGCCGCTCGAGGGCTGGGTCGAGCGTCCGCCCGAGGCGATGCGCGAGCGCGCCCGCGCGTTCCTCGACGAGCTGCGCCGCCGGCGGACGGTGCGCGAGTTCTCCGACCGTCCGGTGGCGCGCGAGGTGATCGAGGACTGCCTGCGCGCGGCCGGCACCGCGCCCTCGGGGGCGAACCTGCAGCCGTGGCTGTTCGTCGTCGTCACCGACCCCGAGGTCAAGCGGACGATCCGCGTCGAGGCCGAGGCGGAGGAGCGCGAGTTCTACGAGCGGCGCGCGCCCGACGAGTGGCTCGAGGCGCTCGCGCCGCTCGGCACCGACGCCGAGAAGCCCTTCCTCGAGACCGCGCCGGTGCTGATCGCGATCTTCGCGCGCCGGCACTCGGAGACCGCCTCGGGGCGGCGCGTGAAGAACTACTATGTGCCCGAGTCGGTCGGCATCGCGACCGGCTTCCTGATCGCGGCGCTGCATCACGCGGGCCTCGCGACGCTGACCCACACGCCGAGCCCGATGGGCTTCCTCAACCGGATCCTGTCGGTCGAGCCCGACGCGAGGCCGGCGATCCTGCTCGTCGTCGGCCACCCGGCGCCCGGCTGTCGCGTGCCGGCGATCGGGCGCAAGCCGCTCGACGCGATCGCGCGCTGGGTCTGAGCGGCGCGGCGCCCCGGTCCGAGCGACGCGGGCCGCCGCCGCCCGCGTTCCGCGTCCCCCCGCGCCCGCGGGCGGAGCGGCCTCCACGCGCCTAGAATCGACCGGTCCGAACCGGGAGGGTCCGTGCAGGTCGATTTCCTCGTCGTCGGCGCCGGCATCGCGGGCGCCTCGGTCGCGTGGTTCCTCGCGCCGCACGGCCGCACGCTCGTGCTCGAGCGCGAGGCGCATCCGGGCCTGCACAGCACTGGCCGCTCGGCCGCCCTGTTCTCCGAGACCTACGGCACGCCGCAGGTGAGGGCCCTGTCGCGCGCGAGCCGCGCGTTCCTCGACGCGCCGCCCGAGGGCTTCTGCGACGGCCCGGTGCTGTCGCCGCGCGGCGCGCTGATGGTCGGCGCGCCGGGCAGCGCCGCGGCGCTCGAGGCCGAGCTCGACGCGATGCGCCGGCGGGTCCCCGAGGTGCGACGGCTGTCGCGCGACGAGGTGCTCGCGCGCGTGCCCGCGATGCGGCCCGCGGCGGTCGAGGCCGGCATCCTCGAGCCGGGGGCGTGCGACATCGACGTCCACCGGCTCCACCAGGGCTTCCTGCGCGGGATGCGCGCGCGCGGCGGCGAGCTCGCCTGCGGCACCGGCGTCGAGGCCGTCGAGCGCGGCGCGCGGGGCTGGACCGTCCACGCGGGCGGGCGGCGGATCGAGGCCGCGGTGCTCGTCGACGCCGCGGGCGCCTGGGCGGACGGGCTCGCCGCGCTGGCCGGCGTGCGCCGCATCGGGCTGCAGCCGAAGCGCCGCTCGGCGTTCACCTTCGCGCCGCCCGCCGGGCTCGACGTGCGCGACTGGCCCGCCGTCATCGCGCTCGACGAGAGCTGGTACGTGAAGCCCGACGCCGGCGTGCTGCTCGGCTCGCCGGCCAACGCCGACCCGGTCGAGCCGCACGACGTCCAGGCCGAGGAGCTCGACGTCGCGACCGCGATCTTCCGGATCGAGGCGGCGACCACGCTGTCGATCCGTCGGCCGATCCGCACCTGGGCGGGGCTGCGCTCGTTCGTCGCCGACGGCGACCTGGTGGGCGGGCCGGCGCCCGACGACCCGGCCTTCGTCTGGGTCGCCGCGCAGGGCGGCTACGGCATACAGACCTGCGCGGCGATGGGCGAGGCCTGCGCCGCGCTCGCGCGCGGCGTCCCGCTGCCCGCGCACCTGCAGGACCACGGCGTGACCGCGGCCGGACTGTCGGCGGCGCGGCTCGCGACCGCCGCCGCCGACGACGCGAACGCCGCGACCGCGCCGACCGGCGCGACCGGCACCGACGACGCGACCGCCGCCGGAGGCGCCGCATGAGGGTCTTCTGCGCGACGCTCGCCACCGAGACCAACACCTTCGCGCCGATGCCGACCGGCCTGTCGGCCTTCCGCGAACGCGGCTACTTCCCGGCGGGCACCCATCCCGACCGTCCGACGCTGTTCTCCGGCCCGCTGTGGGCGGCGCGCCTGCGCGCGGACGCGCTCGGCCTGACGGTCGTCGAGGGCCTCGTCGCCGGCGCGATGCCCTCGGGCGTCACCACGCGGCTCGCGCACGAGGCGCTGCGCGACGAGCTGCTCGCCGACCTGCGCGCCGCGATGCCGGTCGACGTCGTGCTGCTCGGGCTGCACGGCGCGATGGTCGCCGAGGGCTGCGACGACTGCGAGGGCGACCTGCTCGCGCGGGTGCGCGCGATCGTCGGCCCGGACGTCGTGGTCGGCGCCGAGCTCGATCCGCACACGCACCTCACCGACGCGATGGTCCGCCACGCCGACCTGCTGGTCGCGTTCCGCGAGTATCCGCACACCGACGCGGTCGAGCGCGGCATCGAGCTGCTCGAGGCCTGCGCGGCGACCGCGCGCGGCGAGATCCGCCCGGTGCCCGCGGTGCACGACTGTCGGACGCTGCGCACGCTGCGCACGCCCGTCGAGCCGATGCGCGGCTTCGTCGACCGCTTCGCCGCGCTCGAGGGCCGCGACGGCATCGTGTCGATCTCGGCGATCCACGGCTTCCCATGGGCCGACGTCGCCGACCTCGGCACGAAGATGCTCGTCTACGCGGACGGCGACGCCGCGCGCGCCGCGTCGCTCGCGGCGCGGCTCGGCACGGAGCTGCGCGCGATCTGCGACGCGACGCGCGACCGGGGCGTGCCGATCGACGCGGCGATCGACGCGGCGCTCGCCGACGACGCGCGACCGGTCGTGATGGCCGAGGGCGCCGACAACGCCGGCGGCGGCGCACCGAGCGACGCCACCTTCGTGCTGCGCCGGCTCGTCGAGCGCGACGTGCGCGACGCGACGATCGGACCGCTGTGGGATCCGGTCGCGGTGTCGATCGCGATGCAGGCGGGCGAGGGCGCGCGCCTGCCGCTGCGGATCGGCGGCAAGGTCGCGCCGGTGTCGGGCGATCCGCTCGACGCGGTCGTCGAGGTGCGCGCGCTGCGCCGGGACGCGGTGCAGCCCGGGCTGTCGGGCAGCCTCGACCCGCTCGGCGACTGCGCGCTGGTCGCGATCGGCGGCGTCGAGGTGCTGCTGACCTCGCGCCGCACGCAGGCCTTCGACACCGCGCTGTTCGAGCAGTTCGGCGTCGCGCTCGCCGAGCGGCGCATCGTCGTCGTCAAGTCGTCGCAGCACTTCCACGCGTCGTTCGCGAAAGTGGCCGCGCGGATCGCGTACCTCGACTCGCCCGGCGCGCTGACCGCGGACCTCGCGTCGCTGCCGTTCCGCAAGGCGCGGCGGGAGATCGTCGAGGGGTACTGAGCCGGAAGGGCGCGCCGGCACCGCCGCGGGGCGGGGCGGCGAACCGTCGCCGGAGCGCCCGCCGGGCCGACTTGCGGCGCCCGGCCGATCCGGCTACAGTCCGACGCACCATGCGCCGCTACCGGTTCCACGCGTTCTTCTTCTTCGGCTTTCCGCCCGCTGGCGGATCGAGTCGGGAGCACGCGCAGACCTAGCCGCAACGGCCCCCCGACACGAACCGCCAGCCCGCAAGGCCTGGCGGTTTTTCGTTTGGGGCGCCGGGTCGACGCGGAGGACGCGATCGAACCCGTACGAGAAGGATCCGACCGATGAACGCCAGGCACGCCACCGACGACGTCCGCATCCGCGAGCTCAAGGAGCTCTCGCCGCCGTCCCACCTGATCCGCGAGTTCCCGCTGCGCGAGCGGCCCTCGGAGCTGGTGTACGAGACCCGCCAGGCGATCCACCGGATCCTGCACGGCATGGACGACCGGCTGCTCGTCGTCGTCGGGCCGTGCTCGATCCACGACACCGAGGCCGCGATGGAGTACGCGCGGCGGCTCGTCGCGCAGCGCGAGCGCCTGAAGGACCGGCTCGAGATCGTGATGCGCGTGTACTTCGAGAAGCCGCGGACCACGGTCGGCTGGAAGGGCCTGATCAACGACCCGCGCCTCGACGGCAGCTTCGACATCAACCGCGGGCTGCGGATCGCGCGCGAGCTGCTGGTCGAGATCAACGAGCTGGGGCTGCCCGCGGGCACCGAGTTCCTCGACATGATCACGCCGCAGTACGTCGCCGACCTGATCTCCTGGGGCGCCATCGGCGCGCGCACCACCGAGAGCCAGGTGCACCGCGAGCTCGCCTCGGGGCTGTCGTGCCCGGTGGGCTTCAAGAACGGCACCGACGGCAACGTCCGGATCGCGCTCGACGCGATCCGCGCCGCTTCGCAGCCGCACCACTTCCTGTCGGTCACCAAGGGCGGGCACTCGGCGATCGTCTCGACCAACGGCAACGAGGACTGCCACGTGATCCTGCGCGGCGGCAAGGCGCCGAACTACGACCGCGCCTCGGTCGAGGCCGCGTGCCGCGAGGCGGGGGGCTCGGCGCTCGCCTGCCGGCTGATGATCGACGCGAGCCACGGCAACAGCCAGAAGAAGCACGAGAACCAGCTCGCCGTCGCGCGCGACGTCGCGGAGCAGCTCGCCGACGGCGAGTCCCGGATCTTCGGCATGATGATCGAGAGCCATCTGGTCGCCGGGCGGCAGGACCTGGTCGTCGGCCGGCCGCTGGTCTACGGCCAGAGCATCACCGACGCGTGCCTCGCCTGGGAGGACACGATCGGCGCGCTCGAGACGCTCGCCGAGGGCGTCGCCGAGCGTCGCGTCGCGCTCGCGCAGTGAGGCGGCGCGCGGCCTAGGGACTTTCCGAAAGGTCGCGAGGAACCGGTCGCGCGCGTCGACCGTCCGCTCCGCCCGGAAAGGCCGTCGGTCGGCCGATCGCCGCCCGTCGGGCCGTCGGCGGGGGCGGTCGGACCGTGCGTCGCGCGGCGGCCGCGCTCCGTTCCCTGCGTGCTATAACGGGCGCCGACCCCGACGGAGAGCGCCATGGAGGCATCGACGATCCAACCCGCGGCACCGGCCGCGGCGGCCGCCCGGCCCGAGGCGGCCCCCATCCGCCAGACCCCGCACGAGCGGCTGAGCGCGATCGGCCTGCGTCCGATCGGACGGGCGAGCGAGTTCGCCGACGAGATCCACGGCCTGATGGCCAAGACCCCGCTGTTCTCGGGCCTCGACATGGAGGAGACCCGCAAGCTCGGGGCCTTCATGTACGTGTACGAGGCGCCGGCGGGCGTGACGGTCATCTCCGAGGGCGAGACCGGCGACTTCATGATGCTGCTGATGCAGGGCATGGTCGACGTGCTCCGCCGCAACCGCTACAACTTCCCGTCGCGCATCGCGGTCGCGCACGCCGGACACGCGCTCGGCGAGATGTCGATGTTCGACGGCGAGCCGCGCTTCGCATCGTGCGTGACGCTCGAGCCCAGCCGCATCGCCGTGCTCACGCGCGACGCGATGCTGCTCGTGCTGCACGACGAGCCGCGCCTCGGCAGCAAGATCCTGCTGAAGCTCGTGCAGCTGCTGTCGGACCGCCTGCGCCAGACGAGTGCGAAGCTGGTCTCGTACCTCGAGGCGGCGCGCGAGGCCTGAGCGCCGCGGGGCGCGCGTCGCCCCGCCGACGTCCCCGGACGTCCCCTACCGGTCGACCGCCGCACCCGCGGGGAGCGCGTCCTCGAGCAGCGCGCCCACCACGACCATCCGCGCGATCACGCCCCCGCCGAAGCGCTCGAGCGCGGACCGGACGTCCGGATGCGGCGCGGGCGGCGCGGACAGCGTCGGCACGATCGCGTCGGCCTCGGCGCCCATCGCCGCCTGGAGCGTCGCGACGCCGCGGTCGATCGAGCCGTCCCCGAAGCGCTGCAGCAGCAGCGCGATCGCGAGCGCCAGGACCTGCGGCCGCCCCGCGAGGTGCCGGTACAGGCTCTGCACCAGCCTCGGCCGGCCCGCCTCGCCGGGCTCCGCCACCCGTCGCAGCAGCGCCGCGAGCGGCGGCGACAGGCTCGCGGGCTCGACCATCGGCGGCAGCGACCCGGGGGCGACCGGGGGCGTCCACGCGCGCGGCTCGACCGCGCGGGACGCGCGCGCGCCGTCGACGAGCCGCAGCAGGCACAGCGTCGACAGCAGGTTCTCGGGGTTCGCCCGGTTGTAGGCGCGCAGCACGGTGCGGACCTCGGCGAGGCCGGCCTCGTCCAGCCCGAGCACCGCCAGCGCCTCGGGCGGCATCGGCGCGATCGGCACGAGCGGCGTCGCGCGCGCGATCCGCCACGCGCTCTCCTGCAGCCGCCCGGTGCGCCACGCGGGGCCGATCGCCCCCCACGCCCAGTCGAGCCCGCCGGGCAGCGTGGCGAGGTGGCGGAACACCAGCGCCACCATCGGCACGCCGCCGAGCCGCCTGATCTCCTCGTAGACCGCCGCGGTGCGCGGATCGGCGTCGCGCTCGCGCAGCTCGGGGAGGTCGGGCAGGTCGGGCAGGTCGGGCGGGTCGCGCAGCTCGGGCGGCTCGGGCGGCTCCGGCGTCACTGGACCTTGATGTTGTTGCGACGCGCGACGTCGCCCCACTGCTGGTGGGTCTGGCGCGCGAACGCCAGCCATTCCTCGCGCGGCATGTTGTCGACGACGAGGCCGTTCTCGACGATCCGCTGCTGCATCGCCGGATCCGACATCACCTTGCGCAGGTCGCGCGCGACCTTCGCCACGATGTCGGCCGGCGTGCCCTTGGGTGCGACCACGCCGCCCCAGCCCTCGCCCGAGAAGCCCGGATAGCCGAGCTCGGCGATCGTCGGCACGTCGGGCAGCTGCGGCGCGCGGGTGGCGCCGGTGGAGGCGAGCGCGCGGATCTTGCCCGCCTTGATCTGGGTCAGGTGCGCGGGCACGCCGTCGATCGCGAGCTGGATGTGGCCGCCGAGCATGTCGGTGACGACCGCGGCGCTGCCCTTGTACATCACGCCCTGGATGTCGACGCCGGCGACCTGCTTGAAGAGCTCGCCGGTCAGGTGCTGCGTGGTGCCGGCGCCCGGATAGCCCCACTGCAGCTTGCCGGGGTTCCTCTTCGCCTCGTCGACCAGGTCCTTCAGCGACCGGATCGGCGAGCCCTCGACGGCCACGACGATCAGCGGGTTGCGGAACACCGGCCCGACCAGCACGAAGTCGTTCAGCGGATCGTAGGGCAGCTTCTCGATGATCGCCGGGTTCACCACGAGCACCGCGCTCGTGCCCATCACCAGCGTGTAGCCGTCGGCGGGCTGGTCCCGCCCGTAGACCATGCCCGGCACGCCCGCGCCGCCGCCCCTGTTCTCGACGACGATCTGCTGGCCCCACTCCTTCGACAGCGCCTCGGCGACGAGGCGCGCGGCGACGTCGGTGGCCTGGCCGGTGGGGAAGGGCACGACCAGGCGGACCGGCCGCGTCGGGTAGCCGGACTGGGCCTGCGCGGCGGGCGCGAGCGCCAGGGCCGCGAGCGACAGCACGGCGGCTGCGATGCGCTTGAACATCGTTCGTCTCCTCTCTGTGGTGCGTTCCGACCGGAACGTCGTCGCGGTTCCGCCGGCCGGGGTCTCAGCCCCGCACCTGCGGATCGTTGGGATTCTCGCGCCCCTTGCGCAGGATGGTCTCGCGCGTGGCGCCGGCGCCGCGATGGCTGCGCACCGGGATGTCGAGCCGCTCGCCGATCTCGTGCGCGGCCCGCTGGACCGCCAGCGGGTCGAGCCCCGTCGACACGCCGCACTCCTCGAGCATCGTCACCAGGTCCTCGAGCGGGAAGTTGCCGCAGGATCCCACGCCGTCGGGGATCGCCATGCCGCCGCCGATGCCGCAGATCGCGCCCTCGAGCCAGTGCACGCCCGCGTCGAGCGCCGCGAGGATGTTGGCGGTGGCCATGCCCGACAGGTTGTGCACGTGGAAGCCCAGCTCGACGTCGGGCACCTCGCGGTACAGCCGCGAGAAGAGCCGGTGCACGTGCGCCGGATCCTCCATGCCGAGCGAGCCGGCGAGGTACTGGCGGCGGATGCCCGCGTCGCGGAACCGGCGCACCAGCTCGACCACGCGGTCCTCGGGGATCGGCCCCTCGTACGGGCACCAGAACGCCATGCCGATCGCCATCACGAACGGGATGCCGGCGCGATCGGCGACCTGGAACGACAGCACGTTCTGCTCGACGGCCCGCTCGTTGTCCATGTTCTGGTTGTGGCGGGTGTAGGTCTCGCTGGCGGTGATCAGCCCGAGCATCTCGCCCACCCCGGCCTCGACCGCCCGGTGGGCGCCGCGCGCGTTGGGGGCCTGGCCGCGATAGACGATGCCCGGGCGGCGCGCGATCCGCGCGAAGACCTCCTCGGCGTCGCGCATGTTCGGCACCACCTTCGGGTGCGCGAAGCTCGCCACCTCGATCACCGGCACGCCCAGCTCCGACAGCCGGTCGCACAGCCAGACCTTGTCGTCGGTGTCGATCCACCTGGGCAGGCTCTGGAGCCCGTCGCGCGGCGCGACGTCGACGATCAGCGTCTGGGAAGGCAGGTGCATGGCGTGCGCCGGACGGCGGCGACCTGTTTGTCCGAATGTACGGATAATATCCCGCATGGCTCGCGTCAAGGTCAACACGGCAGTGGCCGGCGCATCCGGCTCCGGACCCCGCTACGCCGCGCTCGCGCGCGTGCTGGCCGGCGAGATCGGCTCGGGGCGCTTCCCGGTCGGCGCGCTGATGCCCACCGAGGCGCAGCTCCAGGCGCGCTTCGACGTCAGCCGCCACACCGTGCGCGAGGCGCTGCGCGAGCTGAAGGCGCGCGGGCTGATCGTCGCGCGCGCCGGCGTCGGCACCACGGTGCGGGCGAGCGCGCCGCCGTCGCGCTTCGTGCAGGGCGTCGGCACGCTGCAGGACCTCGTGCACTTCTTCGAGTCCACGCGGATGCGCACGCTCGCGCGTCGCGTCGTGATCGCCGACGCCGCGATGGCCGAGAAGCTGTCGATGAAGGTCGGGCAGGAGTGGCACGAGGCGGAGCTGCTGCGCTACGGCCCGGACGGCGAGCGGCCGGTGGCCGCGACCTCGATCTTCGTCCGGCCCGAGCACGCCGACGTGCTCCTCGAGGTCGACACCTCCCGCGTGCCGGTGTTCTCGCTGGTCGAGCGCCGGCACGCCGTGCGCCTCGTCGAGGTGCGGCAGCGGATCGCGGCGGTGCATCTCGGCCGCCCGGCCGCGCGTCGGCTGCGCGCGCGCGCCGGCGCCCCGGCGCTCGAGATCGTGCGCAGCTACCTCGACGACCGCGAGCGCACGACGATGGTCGCCGTCGGCCTGTATCCGTCCGACCGCTTCGTGCACAGCACGCGGTTCCGCATCCACGGCGAATGAGCGCGCCCGCGCCGCCCGCCACGAACCCCACGGAGGATCACCCCTTGAAACCCCTCGAAGGCGTGCGCATCGTCTCGATCGAGCAGTTCGGTGCCGCACCGTACGGCTCGATGTTCCTCGCCGACCTCGGCGCCGACGTCATCAAGGTGGAGAACGCCACCATCGGCGGCGACCCGGCCCGCGGCACCGGGCCGTACTTCCTCGGCGAGGGCGACAGCGAGTACTTCCAGACCTGGAACCTGAACAAGCGCAGCGTCGCGCTCGACATCCGCAGCCCCGAGGGCCGCGCCGCGCTCGAGTCGCTCGTCGCGGGCGCCGAGGTGGTGCTCAACAACCTGCGGGGCGACCTGCCCGCGAAGCTCGGCCTGGACCACGCGTCGCTCTCGAAGGTCCGGCCCTCGATCGTCTGCGTGCACCTGTCGGCCTACGGCCGCGACAACGAGCGCGCCGCGTGGCCGGGCTACGACTACATGATGCAGGCCGAGGCCGGCCTGATGAGCCTGTGCGGCGAGCCCGACGGCCCGCCGACCCGCATCGGCGCCCCGTCGATGATCGACCACGCGACCGGCCTGACGGCGATGGTCGGCCTGCTGTCGGCGCTGCTGCGCGCGCGCGCGACCGGCGAGGGCTGCGACGTCGACACCTGCCTGTTCGACGTCGCGCTCCACCAGCTCGGCTACGCCGCGCTCTGGTACCTGAACGAGGGCTACGCGCCCGCGCGCCAGCCGCGCAGCGCGCACTTCTCGGTGGCGCCGGTGCAGACGTTCCCGACGGCCGACGGCTGGATCTTCGTGATGTGCCTGACGCCCAAGTTCTGGGCGGCGCTGCTCGACGTGCTGGGGCGCCGGGACCTCGACGCCGACCCGCGCTTCTCGACGCCCCCCGCGCGCCAGCGCAACCGCGAGGCGCTCGCCGCGGCGCTCGATCCGGAGTTCCGCCGGGCCACGACCGCGCGGTGGATGGAGGCGATCGCAGGCCGGCTGCCGGCCGCGCCGGTCAACGAGCTCGGCCAGGCGCTGGACAGCCCGTTCCTGGAGGCCAACGGCATGATCCGCCGGGTGCCGCATCCGGCGCGCCCCGACCTGCGGGTGCTGGCAAACCCGATCCGCATCAACGGGCAGCGGATGTCGCAGCGCGTCTGCTCGCCGATGGGCGCGGACACCGACGCGCTCGTCGGGCCGCAGCCGAAGCGGGCCGACGCGGACTGACCGGCCGCGACGACGACACGAGGACGAGGCGAACGTGACGAAACCGACCTACGAGATCGCGGTGCTGCCCGGCGACGGGATCGGGCGCGACGTGATCGATGCCACCGTGCCGCTGCTGGAGACGGTCGCGGCGCGCTGCGGCGCGACGCTGTCCTTCGCGACCCATCCGGCCGGCGCGCACCACTACGCGGCCACCGGCGACGCGCTGCCCGAGGCCACCGTGCAGGCCTGCCGCGACGCCGACGCGATCCTGTTCGGCGCGATGGGCTGGCCCGAGATCCGCTATCCCGACGGCACCGAGATCGCGCCGCAGCTCGACCTGCGCACCGAGCTCGAGCTGTACGCGGGCGTGCGCCCGGTGCGCGCGATCCCGGGCGTCCCGCTGCCGCTCGCCGATCCGCGCGCCCGCGACGTCGACCTGGTGGTGGTGCGCGAGTCGACCGAGGGGCTGTTCGCGTCGCGCGGCAAGGGCGTCGTGATCGACGACCGCGAGGCGCGCGACACGATGGTCATCACGCGCGCCGGCTGCGAGCGCGTGCAGGAGTACGCGTTCCGGCTCGCGGAGCGGCGCGCGCGGCGCCGGGGCGCCGCGAGCGTCACCTGCGTCGACAAGGCGAACGTGTTCGTGTCGATGGCCTTCTTCCGCCGGGTGTTCGACGAGGTCGCCCGCCGGCACCCGGGCATCGAGGCCCGCCGGCACTACGTCGACGCCACCGCGCTCGACCTCGTGCGCCGGCCGTGGACCTTCGACGTGATGGTGATGGAGAACATGTTCGGCGACATCATCAGCGACCAGACCGCGGCGCTGGTCGGCGGCATGGGCATGGCGCCGTCCGGCGACATCGGCGACCGGCACGGCCTGTTCCAGCCCTGCCACGGCTCCGCACCCGACATCGCCGGCCAGGGGCGGGCCAATCCCACCGCGACCATCCTGTCGGCGGCGATGATGCTCGACTGGCTGGCCGAGCGGCACGCCGATCCGCGCCTCGCGGACGCGTCGCTGCGCCTCGAGCGCGCGGTCGACGAGGCGTTCGGCTCGGGCCGGGTGCGACCCTTCGAGTTCGGCGGCGGCGACGGGACGGCGGCGATCGCCGGCGCGGTGGCGTCGAACCTCTGAGCGGCGCGGGGGCGCGGAGGGCGAGGGGGGCGCGAGGCGGCACTGGGCGGCGTGGGGCGGCGCGGCGCCGCACGGCGCCGCACGGGGCCGCACGGGGCCGCACGCCGCGGCACGGCACGGCACGGCACGGCACGGCGCGGCACGGCACGGTACGGTACGGCACGGCACGGTACGGCACGCGGCGGCCGCGCCGGTCCTGCGTCGGTCCG
>DASPJX010000009.1:0-5476 GCA_035628395.1 Burkholderiaceae bacterium
CCTTCTTGCGCAGCCAGTCGACCGCGGCCTCCATGTCGCCCTTGGTCTCGGTCAGCGCCCGCTTGCAGTCCATCATTCCTGCGCCGGTCTTCTCACGCAGCTCCTTGACCAGCCCAGCCGTGATCTCGGCCATGACTCACCTCTACGTCAATGTGGCGGCGGTCGCGAGCATCAGCTCGCGGCCACCTTCTCGCGCTTCTTCTTCGCAGCCTTCTTGGCGGCGGGCTTCTTGGCCTTTTCGCCTTCCTCGGCCGGCGCCGCAGCGCCGTTCATGGCAGCAGCCTCGCCCTCCTCGCCCGGCGGCACCATCGAGATACGCAGCGAGCCGGGCCGCGGCTCGGAGTTCATACTCGTGCTGCCGGTCGATCCGGCCCTCCGCATCCACCCGACAGAAGAACGACAGCGATGACCGACGAACCGCGCGATGCCTCGCCGCTGCAGCGATTGCCGACCCACGTCCCCGGACTGGACGACCTGCTCGGAGGCGGGCTGTTCGAGGGCGGCGTGTACTTCGTCCAGGGCCTGCCCGGCGCCGGCAAGACGACGCTCGCGAGCCACATCGCCTTCGAGCACGCTCGGCGCGGCGGCCGGGTGCTCTACGTGACCCTGCTCGCCGAATCGCACGCGCGGATGCTGCAGCACCTCGCCGCCCAGTCGTTCTACGACGCGTCGCTGGTGTCGCGCGAGATCGCGTTCATCAGCCCGTTCCAGCAGCTCGAGGAGTCGGGCCTGAAGTCGATGACCACCGTGGTGCTGCGCGAGGCGATCGGCCAGCGGGCGACGCTGATGGTGTTCGACGGGCTGGTCGCGACCAGCGAGGGCCCGGCGACCGACCAGGAGATGCGCCTGCTCGTGCATTCGCTGCAGGGCTTCGGCATGCTGCACGGCTGCACGACGCTGCTGCTCACGAGCAACAGCGAGCGCGCCCAGCGGGCCGAGCGCACGATGGTCGACGGCATCTTCGAGCTGGCCGACCGCGCGTTCGGCGCGCGGGTCGAGCGCCGGATGCGGGTCGCGAAGTTCCGGGGCAGCGCCGTGCTGCGCGGCGAGCACTCGTTCTGCATCTCGTCGGACGGCATCGCCGTGCACCCGAGGCTCGAGGCGGTGCTCGGCGCCCGGCCGCGGTCTTCGGTGCGGGCGGCCGACGGCCCGGCGCTGCCGAGCGGCGTCGACGGGCTGGACGCGCTGCTGCCCGACGGCGGGCTCGGGCGCGGCACGGCGACGCTGGTGGCGGGCGCCTCGGGCACCGGCCGGTCGATGCTCGCGTGGGCGTTCGCGCGCGAGGCGACGCCGGAGGCGCCCGCGCTCGTCGTCGCGCTCGGCGACGAGGAGTCGGCGGCGCTCGCGCAGGCGCGACGCCGAGGCGTGGACGTCGACGGGCTGCGCGCGCGCGGCGCGCTCGAGCTCCGCGCGGGGCTGGGCGACGAGCGGACGCTCGACCAGTTCGGGCACGAGCTGCTGCGCCTCGTCGACGAGCGTCGGTTCGTCCGGGTCGCGATCGACGACCTGCAGGCGCTGCACGACCTGCCGGCCTGGGCGGAGCGGGGCGAGCGCTTCCTCGCGGCGCTGCTCGACGGGCTGCGCGAGCGCGGCGTGGCCGTGGTCGCGACGCTCGACGACGCCGTCTCGGCCGCGGGCCGGCCGCCCCGGTCGTCGGGCGCGTTCGACAACGTCATCCTCCTGCACGTCGGTGAGGCGGCGCGGCCGCTCGATCGGACGCTGCGGACGGTGAAGATACGCGCTGCGGCACTGGATCCGACGCCGCATTCCCTTTCGCTGGCGGGAGGACGTCCGTCCATTGCCCGCGCAGGCGACGCAGAGGGAACCGGCGCGGCCGCCGACGTCTCCGTCGACTCCGCCTCGGGGCGGGACACGTCGCGTTGAGCCGCGCAGTTCGATGAAGCTGGTCCTGGTGGTCGAAGACGAGTACGGCAGCGCTCAGGCGCTCGGGTTGCTGCTCGAATGCGAGGGCTACGCGGTCGGCATCGCGGCCAACGGCCGCATCGCGCTGGAGCGCATGGCGCACGCGCGTCCCGACCTGATCGTGTCCGACTACATGATGCCGGTGATGAACGGCGCCCAGCTCGGCCACGTGGTGCGCGCGCGCGCGGAGTGGGCGTCGATCCCGATCGTGCTGACCAGCGCGGCCGACGAGACCCGCGTCCGCGGCGAGTTCGCCGGCTACGACGCGTTCCTGCGCAAGCCGTTCGACGCCGGCCAGCTGGTGTCGCTCGTCACGAGGCTGCTCGCGGACCCCGGCGCGACGCCCGCCCGCGGACCGGCCGGGCTGGACGGCGTCGATCCGTCGCGCGACGAGCTCCGGCCGCCGCCGGAGCCGCCGATCGAGCGCTGACGGAGTCCGGGCGCCCGGCCCGGCCGTGCGCCGGACGCACCCGCCGCGACGCCCGTCCGACCGGCCGCGCGCCCTCCCCCGCCGTCCCGGCTCGGCCGTTGACCGGCGGCGCCGTGCATCCGAGACTCGTCGACCGACGCGCGGACGAGCGCGCGGCGCATCCGGCGCCGCGGCGACGCGCGGCGTCCGAAGGGAGGCGACGATGTACAAGGTGACGGTGATGTACCCGGCGACCGAAGGGGCCCGGTTCGACCACGCGTACTACCGCGACCGGCACATGCCGATGGTGAAGGACGCGCTCGGCGACGTCGTGTCGCGCTACACGGTGGACAAGGGCGTGGCCGGGGGGGCACCGGGCTCGCCGCCGGCGTACGTCGCGTCGTGCGCGCTGTACGTCGAGTCGCTCGAGGCCTTCCAGGCCGGCATGGCGCGCCACGGCAAGGCGATCATGGCCGACGTGCCGAACTACACGACGATCGCGCCGCGGATCGAGATCAGCGAGGTGGTGGTCGGCTGATCGCCGGCCCGGAACGAAGGAGGCCCGGCACTCGCGTGCCGGGCCTCGCGCGCCGTGTCCCGCCGGGGCGGGACGCCGGTCACTTGCCGCGCAGCTTCCGGATCGCCGCGATCTGCGCCATCGCCGCCGCGAGCTCGGCCTGCGCCTTCGCGTAGTCGATGTCCGCGTCGCGGTTGTTCAGGGCCTCCTCCGCGTCCTTGCGGGCCTGCTCGGCCTTCGCCTCGTCGAGGTCGTGGCCCCGGATCGCGGTGTCGGCGAGCACGGTCACCCGGTTGGGCTGCACCTCGAGGATGCCGCCGGCGACGAAGACGAACTCCTCGTCGGCGCGGCCCACGACCTTGATGCGCACCGCGCCCGGCCGGATGCGGGTGATCAGCGGCGTGTGCTGCGGGAAGATGCCGAGCTCGCCGGCCTCGCCGGGCAGCACGACGAATTCCGCCTCGCCCTCGAAGATCGACTCCTCGGCGCTGACGACGTCGACGTGGATGGTGTTCATTTCAGCGTCTTGGCCTTCTCGATGGCCTCGTCGATCGTGCCGACCATGTAGAACGCCTGCTCGGGCAGCGCGTCGCACTCGCCGTCGACGATCATCTTGAAGCCGCGCAGCGTCTCGTTCAGCGGCACGAACTTGCCCGGCGAGCCGGTGAACACCTCGGCGACGTGGAACGGCTGCGACAGGAAGCGCTGGATCTTGCGCGCCCGCGCCACCGCCAGCTTGTCGTCCGGCGAGAGCTCGTCCATGCCCAGGATCGCGATGATGTCGCGCAGCTCCTTGTAGCGCTGCAGCGTCGCCTGCACGCGGCGGGTGATCGTGTAGTGCTCCTCGCCGATGATGTGCGGGTCGACCTGGCGCGAGGTCGAGTCGAGCGGGTCGACCGCCGGGTAGATGCCGAGCGCCGCGATGTCCCGCGACAGCACGACGGTGGCGTCGAGGTGGGCGAAGGTCGTCGCCGGCGACGGGTCGGTCAGGTCGTCCGCGGGCACGTAGACGGCCTGGATCGACGTGATCGAGCCGGTCTTCGTCGAGACGATCCGCTCCTGCAGCTTGCCCATCTCCTCGGCGAGCGTCGGCTGGTAGCCCACCGCCGACGGCATCCGGCCCAGCAGCGCCGAGACCTCGGTGCCGGCGAGCGTGTAGCGGTAGATGTTGTCGACGAAGAACAGGATGTCCTTGCCCTCGTCGCGGAAGCGCTCGGCCATCGTCAGGCCGGTCAGCGCCACGCGCAGGCGGTTGCCCGGGGGCTCGTTCATCTGGCCGAACACCATCGCGACCTTGTCGAGGACGTTCGACTCCTCCATCTCGTGATAGAAGTCGTTGCCCTCGCGGGTGCGCTCGCCGACGCCGGCGAACACCGAGTACCCCGAGTACTGCTTCGCGATGTTGTTGATCAGCTCCATCATGTTGACGGTCTTGCCGACGCCGGCGCCGCCGAACAGGCCGATCTTGCCGCCCTTCGCGAACGGGCAGATCAGGTCGATGACCTTGATGCCGGTGGGCAGCAGCTCCACCGACGGCGACAGGTCGGCGAACTTCGGCGCGATCTGGTGGATCGCGCGGCGCTCCTGGGTGGCGATCGGGCCGGCCTCGTCGATCGGGCGGCCCAGCACGTCCATGATGCGGCCGAGCGTGGCCTCGCCCACCGGCACCGAGATCGGCAGGCCGGTGTTGGTGACGGGCATGCCGCGGCGCAGGCCGTCGGACGAGCCCAGCGCGATCGTGCGCACGACGCCGTCGCCGAGCTGCTGCTGCACCTCGAAGGTCAGGCCCGTCTCCGCCAGGGAGTCGCCGGCGTCCTGGAGCACCAGCGCGTCGTAGACCTTGGGCATCGAGTCGCGCGGGAACTGGATGTCGACCACCGCGCCGATGCACTGAACGATCTGGCCTTGTTGCATGTCGGGACCTCTTTGATTCCGTATCGTTGAATTCGTCCGGAGACCGGAGGGGCGTGCCGCGTCAGACCGCGGCCGCGCCCCCGACGATCTCGCTCAGTTCCTTGGTGATCGCGGCCTGGCGCGCCTTGTTGTACGACAGCTGGAGGTCCTCGATGACCTTCTTCGCGTTGTCGGAGGCGGACTTCATCGCGACCATCCGAGCCGACTGCTCGGACGCCATGTTCTCGGCGACCGCCTGGTACACCAGCGTCTCGACGTAGCGCAGCAGCAGGTCGTCGAGCACCGTCTGCGCGTCCGGCTCGTACAGGTAGTCCCACGCGTACTCGCGCGAGGTCTCCTGCAGCTGCGACGGGTCGAGCGGCAGCAGCTGCTCGACGACGGGCTCCTGCTTCATCGTGTTGATGAAGCGGGTGTACGCGAGGTACACGACGTCGATCTCGCCGGCGGCGTACGCGTCGAGCTGCAGCTTGACCGGGCCGATCAGCTTCTCCAGGTGCGGCGTGTCGCCGAGCTGGGTGAGCTGCGAGACGACCTTGGCGCCGACGCGCTGCATGAAGCCCAGGCCCTTGTTGCCGATCGCCGAGACCTGCACCTTCGCGCCCGAGGTCTCGAGCTCGCGCAGCCGCTGCGTGACCATCCACAGGATGTTGGTGTTCAGGCCGCCGCACAGGCCCTTGTCGGTGGACACGACGATGATGCCGGCGGCCTTCACG
>DASPJX010000010.1:0-7680 GCA_035628395.1 Burkholderiaceae bacterium
GTCACCGCGATCCCGGTCGGCCCGACCTGGACCGCCTCGATGGGCCTGGACGCGCGCAACGGCATGGGCGGCGTCACGGTGTCGTACGACGCCGAGCGCACGATCACCGAGGTGTTCGCCGGCGATCGCCAGGGCCACCTCTGGCGCTTCGACTTCACCGACGGGGTGCCCGCCGGCGCGAAGGGCTTCGACGGCGCGAGCACGCCGCTGTTCCGCGCGATGACCGGCACGAAGCCGCAGCCGATCTCGGCCGCGCCGCGACTCGCCGCGCACCCGCTCGGCGGTCGGTACGTGCTGTTCGGCACCGGCAAGCTCCACGACGTCGGCGACAGCGGCGTCGTCGACGCCCAGGGCATCTACGGCGTGTGGCTGAAGGACGGCACCACCTCGCAGATCGCCGCCTCGCAGGTCCAGACGCTGTCGGTGTCCACGTCGAGCGGCACGCGGAGCTTCTCGATCTCGGGCATCGACTGGCGCACCAAGCTCGGCTGGACGGTGCCGCTGACCGGCGGCGAGCGCGTGATCTCGGATCCGAGTCTCGACCTCGGGACGATGACGATCGCGAGCTTCAAGCCCGACGGCAGCGAGTCCTGCGACGGCGGGGGCACTTCGTACATGTACCGGTTCGACTTCGCGACCGGCAACGTGACCGGCGCGCAGGTCGTCGGCGTGGTCGGCGCGATCACGCCGCTCACCTCGATCCCGACCACCGCGCGGACGCAGTCGCGGGTGGATCCGCGCACGGTCGTGACCGGCTTCGCCACCGGGAATCCGAACGCGCCGCAGGGCTCGCAGGCACAATGCCGGGTCTACAGCTCGAGCATCCAGGGACGCCCGAACGTGATCGCGCAGAACTGCCCGGGCTTCACCCCGCTGCGCGTCTGGCGCCAGCCCGTCCGATGAGCCCGTCCTCCGCCATGTCCGTGGTCCGTCCGCCGCTCCGGGTGCACCGCGGCTTCACGCTGATCGAGCTGGTGATCGCGGTCGGCCTGGTCGCGATCCTCGCCGCGATCGCGATCCCGAGCTACAACGATCACGTGAACCGCTCGCGGCGCACCGCGGCCAAGGCGACGCTCGCCGAGGCCGCGCAGTGGATGGAGCGGTTCCGCGCCGAGAACAACGGCGTCTACACCGGCGCGGCGCTGCCCGCGACGCTGACGGTCTCGCCGCCGGGCGCCTCGAGCCCGATGTACGACGTCACGCTGACCGGCGTCACCGCCGTGGCCTACGAGCTGAACGCGGTCCCGCGCACCGGCACGCCGATGGCGAGCGACGCGTGCGCGACGATGACGCTGGCGAGCGACGGCCGGCGCACGGCCGCCGGCGCGGGCACCGGCGCCGTCTTCGAGAAGTGCTGGCTGCGCTGACGCGCGGCCCCGACCCCGCTCGCCCGTTCCGCGCCCGGCCCGGCCGCCGCGTTACCATCGCGGCTCGACGATCCGGATGGAGGGGCGCGCGATGGCTTCGAACGACAGGAAGGTGGCGCTGGTGACCGGCGCGGGCACCGGGGTGGGGCGCGCGGCGGCGCTCGCGCTGCTGGGCGACGGCTGGCACGTGGTGCTGTCGGGCCGCCGGGCCGGGCCGCTCGAGGAGGTCGCGAAGGAGTCGGGGTCGCCCGACCGCGCGCTCGCCGTCACCGCCGACGTGACCGATCCGGCCTCGGTCGCCGCGATGTTCGACCGGACGGTGCAGGCGTTCGGCAGGCTCGACCTGCTGTTCAACAACGCGGGCGTCGGCGCGCCGCCGGTGGGCATCGAGGAGCTGACGCTCGAGCAGTGGCGCGCCGCGGTGGACACGAACCTGACCGGCCCGTTCCTGTGCACGCAGCACGCGTTCCGGATCATGAAGGCGCAGACCCCGCGCGGCGGCCGGATCATCAACAACGGCTCGATCTCGGCGCACGCCCCGCGCCCGAACTCCGCCCCGTACACCGCGACCAAGCACGCAATCACCGGCCTGACGAAGTCGACCTCGCTCGACGGCCGCAAGTGGGACATCGCCTGCAGCCAGATCGACATCGGCAACGCGGCGACGCCGATGACGGTGCGCATGGCCGACGGCGTGCCGCAGGCCGACGGCACGATGAAGCCCGAGCCGAGGATGGACGTCGAGCACGTCGGCAGCGCGGTCCGCTACATGGCGAGCCTGCCGCTCGAGGCGAACGTGCAGTTCATGACGATCATGGCGACCAAGATGCCCTTCGTGGGCCGCGGCTGACGCCCGCGATGGAGCGCGCCGTCGACCCGTACGCCGACCGGATCGCCGCGCTGCGCGCGTGCTTCGCCTCGGGCCGCACGCGCACGCTCGAGTGGCGGCGGCGCCAGCTCGACGGCCTGCGCCGGATGATGGTCGAGGAGGAGGGGCCGCTCGCCGCGGCGCTCGCCGACGACCTCGGTCGGCCGCTGCAGGAGGCGTGGGTGGCCGAGCTCTCGATGGTGCGGGCCGAGGCCGAGCACGCGAGCCGGCGCCTGCCGCGGTGGATGGCGCCGCGCCGCGTGCCGACCCCGCTGGTCGCGCAGCCGGGCAGCAGCCGCCTCGTGCCCGAGCCGCTCGGCGTCGTCCTGGTCGTCGGCGCCTGGAACTATCCGGTGCAGCTCGCGCTGTCGCCGCTGGTGGGCGCGCTCGCCGCCGGCAACTGCGCGGTGCTCAAGCCGTCCGAGCTGTCGGCGGCGACCTCGCGGCTGCTCGCGCGGCTGGTCCCGCGCTACCTCGATCCGGAGGCGGTCGCGGTCGTGGAGGGCGGCGTCGACGAGACCACCGCGCTGCTCGCCCACCGCTTCGACCACATCCTGTACACCGGCAACGGCACGGTGGGCCGCATCGTGATGGCGGCGGCGGCGAGGCACCTGACGCCGGTCACGCTCGAGCTCGGGGGCAAGAGCCCGTGCATCGTCACGCGCAGCGCCGACCTCGACCTCGCCGCGCGCCGCATCGCCTGGGGCAAGTTCATCAACGCCGGCCAGACCTGCATCGCGCCCGACTACGTGCTGGTCGAGCCGGCGCTCGCGGACGCGCTGACCGGGAAGCTGCACGAGGCGGTGCGCCGGATGTACGGCGACGACCCGCGCCGCTCGCCCGACTACGGCCGCATCGTCGCCGAGCGGCACGTGCGCCGGATCGCCGGCTACCTCGAGGCGGGGCGCGTCGCGTTCGGCGGCGAGGTCGATGTCGCCGCGCGCTACGTCGCGCCGACGGTGCTGCGCGACGTGCCGCCCGACGCGCCGGTGCTCGAGCACGAGATCTTCGGGCCGGTGCTGCCGATCGTCGAGGTGCCGGACGCGCGCGCGGCCGTCGCGCACGTGCTCGCGCGCGACAAGCCGCTCGCGCTCTACGTGTTCGGCGACGCCACGGAGGCCGACCCGATCGTCGACGCGATCTCCGCGGGCAACGTGTGCGTCAACGACACGATGATGTTCATGGCGGTGCCGGAGCTGCCGTTCGGCGGCGTCGGCGCCTCCGGCATGGGCGCGTACACCGGCAGCCACGGCTTCCGCACGTTCAGCCATCTGAAGCCGGTGATGCGGCGTGGCGCGATGCTCGATCTCGACGCGCGCTATCCGCCATACACGCCGGGCAAGCTCGGGCTGCTGCGGCGCCTCAAGTGAGGCCGCGCGCCGGCGGCGCAGGGCGCGCCCGCACGGGGCGCGCCGCGGGGCGCGCGATCAGGCGATGACCTTGGCGATCGCGTCGGCGACGCCGTCGATGTTGCGGCTGTTCAGCGCGGCGAGGCAGACGCGGCCGGTCGACACCGCGTAGATGCCGTACTCCTCGCGCAGGCGCTCGACCTGCGCGGCCGTCAGGCCCGAGTACGAGAACATGCCGCGCTGCTTCCTGACGAACCCGAAGTCGCGCGCGACGCCGCGCGCGGCCAGCCGCTCGACGAGCCCGTCGCGCATCGCCCGGATCCGGTCGCGCATGCCGGCGAGCTCCTGCTCCCACAGCGCGCGCAGCTCGGGCGTGTTCAGCACGGTCGCGACCACCGAGCCGCCGTGGGTCGGCGGGTTCGAGTAGTTGGTGCGCACCACGCGCTTCAGCTGGCTCAGCAGGCGCGCGGCCTCGTCCCCGTCCTGCGCGACGAACGACAGCGCGCCGACGCGCTCGCCGTACAGCGAGAACGACTTCGAGAACGAGCTCGAGACGAGGAAGTCGAGGTTCGACGCCGCGAAGCGGCGCACCGGCGCCGCGTCCGGCTCGATCCCGTCGCCGAAGCCCTGGTAGGCGATGTCGAGGAACGGGATCAGCGACGCCGCCGAGCAGGCCTCGACGACCTGCGCCCACTGGGCGTCGGTGAGGTCGACGCCGGTCGGGTTGTGGCAGCACGCGTGCAGCACGACGATCGACTTCGCCGGCAGCGAGCGCAGCGTCGCGAGCATCTCGTCGAAGCGCACGCCGTGCGTGCTCGCGTCGTAGTACGGATAGGTCTCGACCGCGAAGCCGGCGCCCTCGAACAGCGCGCGGTGGTTCTCCCAGCTGGGGTCGCTGATCCAGACCTTCGCCTCGGGCACGAAGCGGCGCAGCAGGTCGGCGCCGACCTTGAGCGCGCCGGTGCCGCCGAGCGCCTGCACGGTCGCCACGCGCCGGCCGGTGACCAGCGGCGAGTCGGCCCCGAACAGCAGCGTCTGGACCGCGAGGTTGTACTGGACGATGCCGTCGATCGGCAGGTAGCCGCGGGCCGGTGCGGCGGCGGTGCGCTGCGCCTCGGCCTGGCGGACCGCGGCGAGCAGCGGGATCTTGCCGGCGTCGTCGTAGTAGACGCCGACGCCGAGGTTCACCTTGCCGGGACGCGGGTCGGCCGCGAAGGCTTCGTTGAGCCCGAGTATCGGATCCCGCGGGGCCATAGGCACTGCGGAAAAAGGTGAGGAAGCCATCGCAAGACCCTGATTTGGAAGGAGGACTAGGCGCGACGCGACCCGTGGCAGGCCGGCGCTCTGCTCAAGTTTTGTGCAAAAAGCTGGCTTTTTCGGTGCGCCGGAGACATAATCGTCGTTTGGGCGCCCGCCGATGATGCACCGCAAAGTCTAGCATGCGGGATTCGGCGCCGGCCCCGGCTTCCACCTCCCGATGACACCCTCCCAGCCCCACGACGCGGCACCGGTCCGGCTCCTGGAGTTCCCCGGCAGCCCGTTCCAGCTGCACCAGCCGTTCGCGCCCGCCGGGGACCAGCCGGAGGCGATCGCTCGCCTGATCGAGGGCATCGAGGACGGCCTGAGCTTCCAGACGCTGCTCGGCGTCACCGGCTCGGGCAAGACCTACACGATGGCCAACGTGATCGCCCGGATGGGGCGGCCGGCCCTCGTGCTCGCGCCGAACAAGACGCTCGCGGCCCAGCTGTACGCGGAGATGCGGGAGTTCTTCCCGAACAACGCGGTCGAGTACTTCGTCTCGTACTACGACTACTACCAGCCCGAGGCGTACGTCCCGCAGCGCGACCTGTACATCGAGAAGGATTCGTCGGTCAACGAGCACATCGAGCAGATGCGGCTGTCGGCCACGAAGTCGCTGCTCGAGCGGCGCGATACCATCATCGTCGCGACGGTCTCCTGCATCTACGGCATCGGCAACCCCGGCGACTACCACGCGATGGTGATGACGCTGCGGGTCAAGGACAAGATGTCGCAGCGCGACGTGCTGCAACGGCTGGTGGCGATGCAGTACAAGCGCAACGAGACCGAGTTCGTGCGCGGCGCGTTCCGCGTGCGCGGCGACACGATCGACGTGTTCCCGGCCGAGCACGCCGAGCTCGCGGTGCGCATCGAGCTGTTCGACGACGAGATCGAGTCGATCCAGCTGTTCGATCCGCTCACCGGCCGCGTGCGCCAGAAGATCCCGCGCTTCACCGTCTACCCGTCGTCGCACTACGTGACGCCGCGGGCCACCGTGCTGCGGGCGGTCGAGACGATCAAGGCCGAGCTCTCCGAGCGACTCGAGGAGTTCCGGGCCGCCGGCAAGCTGGTCGAGGCTCAGCGGCTCGAGCAGCGCACGCGATTCGACCTCGAGATGCTCGCCGAGATCGGCTTCTGCAAGGGCATCGAGAACTACACGCGCCACCTGTCGGGCGCCGCGCCCGGCATGCCGCCCTCGACGCTCGTCGACTACCTGCCCGACGACGCGCTGATGATCGTCGACGAGTCGCACGTGACGATCGGCCAGCTCGGCGGCATGTACCGCGGCGACCGCGCCCGCAAGGAGACGCTGGTCGAGTACGGCTTCCGGCTGCCCTCGGCGCTCGACAACCGGCCGCTGCGCTTCGAGGAGTTCGAGCGCAAGATCCGCCAGTGCATCTTCGTGTCGGCGACGCCGTCCGACTACGAGGCCAGGCACAGCGGCCAGGTGGTCGAGCAGGTGGTGCGTCCGACCGGGCTGATCGATCCGGACGTCGTCGTGCGGCCCGCGGGCACGCAGGTCGACGACGTGCTGTCCGAGATCCACGCCCGCGTCGCCGTGCACGAGCGGGTGCTGGTCACGACGCTGACCAAGCGCATGGCCGAGGACCTGACCGACTTCCTGTCCGAGCACGGGGTCAAGGTCCGCTACCTGCACTCCGACATCGACACCGTCGAGCGGGTCGAGATCATCCGCGACCTGCGCCTGGGCGTGTTCGACGTGCTGGTCGGCATCAACCTGCTGCGCGAGGGCCTGGACATCCCCGAGGTGTCGCTGGTCGCGATCCTCGACGCCGACAAGGAAGGCTTCCTGCGCTCCGAGCGCAGCCTGATCCAGACGATCGGGCGCGCGGCGCGCAACCTGAACGGCACCGCGATCCTGTACGCCGACCGCGTCACCGACTCGATGAAGCGCGCGATCGACGAGACCGCGCGCCGCCGGGCGAAGCAGGTGGAGTTCAACACGCTGAACGGCATCGTGCCGCGCGGCGTGGTCAAGCAGGTGCGCGAGCTCATCGACGGCGTGTTCGACCCGTCGCACGAGAAGAAGGAATCGAAGGCCGCCGAGGAGCGGGCGCAGCTCGAGTCGCTGGGCGAGAAGGGCGCGGCGAAGGAGCTGAAGCGTCTCGAGAAGCTGATGCTCGAGCACGCGCGCAACCTCGAGTTCGAGAAGGCGGCGCAGGTGCGGGACCAGCTGACCCTGCTCAAGGAGCGGGTGTTCGGGTCCGGCGGCACCGGCAACGTCGTGCCCTTCGTGGCCGGGCGGGCGGCCTGACGCCCGGCGTCGCGCCTCCCGCAACCCTCCATTTTGTATCCAGCGCGGAAGAAGACATGGCAAAACGAGAACCCCTGACGATGGCGATGAACACGCGGGTGCTGTTCGTCTGCATGGGCAACATCTGCCGCTCGCCGATGGCCGAGGGCGTGTTCCGCCACATGGTCCGGCAGGCCGGGCTCGACGACGTGGTCAAGGTCGATTCGGCCGGCACGCACGCGTTCCACGCCGGCGAGGCGCCGGATCGCCGCGCGCAGACCACCGCCGCGAAGCGGGGCTACGACATCTCCGACCTGCGCGCCCGGCAGGTGGTCGACACCGACTACGACGCCTACGACCTGATCCTCGCGATGGACTGGGACAACCTGTCGCTGATGCAGCAGGCGGCACCCAAGCGCGCGCATCACAAGCTGCAGCTGCTGATGCGCTTCGCGAGCGAGCACGAGTCGGCGACGATCCCCGATCCGTACTACGGCACGCAGGCCGGCTTCGACCAGGCGCTCGACTTCATCGAGGACGCCT
>DASPJX010000011.1:0-3033 GCA_035628395.1 Burkholderiaceae bacterium
GTAGGAAATCGCGTCCGGGTCGTTTCGTAAGATTCGGTTCAGCGCTTCTTAAGAGTCTCTTAAGCGGTCGGCCCGACCGCGGCGCGCGCCCTCCGGCGCGCCGGCGGGTCGCCGTCCGCGTTCTCGGAGGAATCCCTTGACGCCCGATCCCGATGCCCTCGCGCGGCCGCGCTGCGCGGTCTTCGTCGCCACCAGCCTCGACGGGTTCATCGCCCGCGAGGACGGCCGCATCGACTGGCTGGACGCGGCGAACGCGCGCGTGCCGGCCGGCGAGGACTGCGGCTACGGCGCCTTCGCGGCCGGCGTCGACGCGCTGGCGATGGGCCGCGGCACCTTCGAGACGGCGCACGCGTTCCCGGCCTGGCCGTACGGCGCGCTGCCGGTCGTCGTGATGTCGCGCTCGATGCGCGCGTTGCCCGCGGGGCTGCCGCCGACCGTCTCGCTCTCGGCCGAGACGCCGCGTGCGCTGCTCGCGCGGCTCGGCGCGGCCGGGCACCGGACGCTTTATGTCGACGGCGGCGCGCTGGTGCGCGCGTTCCTCGCCGAGGGCCTGATCGACGAGATGACGATCACGGTCGTGCCGGTGCTGCTCGGCGCCGGGCGCCCGCTGTTCGGGCCGCTCGCGGCCGACGTCGGGCTGGAGCTCGTCGACTCGCGCAGCTGGCCGTTCGGCTTCGTGCAGAGCCGCTGGCGCGTGCGCGGGGAGAGCTCGCGCTGAGGACTCCCCCGTCGACGGCCGCCGCTGGCGCGTGCGCCGGGACGGCTCGCGCTGAGGGCGCCCCCGTCGACGGCGGCCGCGGGCGGACGCGCCGTCGAGGCGACGCCTCAGTCGAGCGCGAGCGTGCCGTCGACGAGCACGTGCACGTGCCCGCCGATCCAGATCGCGTCGCCGTCGGGCCTGACGGTCACGCGGCCGTGGCGACCGATCGCCGTGCCCTGGGCGATCGTCAGCGGCCGCCGGAGCCGGCCGCTCGCGTGCAGCCACCGGGCGAGCGCCGCGTTCAGCGAGCCGGTGATCGGGTCCTCGCTCATGCCGCTCGACGGCGCGAGCATCCGCACCTCGAGATCGCGATCGCTCCCGGGCGGATGCGGGCCGACCAGTCCGATCGGACGGAACGCGGGCCACCGCACGCGCGAGGCGTCGACCGCGAGCACCGCGTCCGCCGACTCGAGCTCGAGCACCTGCCAGGCCGGGCCGTTGCGCAGCTCGGCCGTGCGGACCACCGCCGCGTCGGGGATCCCGAGCGCCGACACGATCGCGGTGCGGGCGGCCTCGTCGAGCGGCCGCAGCTCGGTCGCCGGCGCGTCGAACGCCGGCTGGCCCGGGCGCGAGACGTCGACGCGCACGATCCCGATGCCGCACTGCTGCCGGACCGTGCCCGGCTCGCGCGGCACGCCGCCGGCGTGCAGCCAGGCCGCGCAGCTGCCGAGCGTCGGGTGCCCGGCGAACGGCATCTCGCGCGCGGGCGTGAAGATCCTGACGCGGTAGTCGGCCGTCGGGTCCGTGGGCGGCAGCAGGAACGTGGTCTCGGCGAGGTTCGTCCAGGCGGCGAAGCGCTGCATCCGCGCGTCGTCGAGGCCCTGCGCGTCGACCACCACCGCGAGGCCGTTGCCCTGCGTCGGCAGGGGGCTGAACACGTCGCACTGGACGAAGCGGCGCAGGGGCATGGCGGTCGGGCGGTGGCGGGTCGCGGGGTCCGCAGCGTAGCCGACCGCCGGGCGACGCGCACGGATCGCCGCGGGGATGCGCCCGCGCGCTCGGGTAAGCTGCCCCGATGCCCGTCGATCCGATGACCGCGCTGCGCGGTGCCCACCGCTCCGCGTCCGCCGGCGCGCCCGTGCGCCGGCTGCTGGTCGCCGGCGCGATCGGCCGGCTCGGCGAGGCGCTGCTCACCGAGGCGCTCGCGCGGGGCGGCTTCGACGAGGTGGTCGCGCTCGCCGAGGCCGAGGCGACGATGTCGCTCGGCGTGCGGGGGCTGTCGCTCGCGCCCCGCGACGCGCTGCCGCCGCTCGAGGCGGCGCTGATCGCGCGGGTGCCCGACGCCGACGCGCCCGGCGCGCGCTCGTTCCACGGTCGCGACGCGCCGTTCGCGGCGGTCGACGGCGGCACGCTCGCGCGCGTCGCGGCCGACGCCGCCCAAGCCGGCGCGCGTCGCCTCGTGCTCGTGCATCCGATGCCCGCATGGCAGCAGATGTCCGGCGTGCACCTCGGGCTGTCGGGCGAGACCGAGCTCGGGATCGCGCGGCTGCCGTTCGAGTCGGTGACGGTGATGCGGCCGGCCGCGCAGTCGGACGGCGGCGCCGGCGGCTGGCTGCAGCGGATCGCGGGCCTCTACATGAGCCTGCAGTTCCTGATGCTGCCGCGATCCGTGCCGGTGCTGACCTCGGTGCAGATCGCGCGCGCCGCGGTGCGGCGCGTCGCGGACGCGGAACCCGGCCTGCAGGTGATGGGGGCCGGACGGATCGCCGAGCTGCTCGACCCGGAGCGCGCCGCGCGCTGACGCGGCGCCGCCGTTCAGTCCGGCCGGCGGCTCCGGCGCAGCGCGACGCGCCACGCGGCGAGTCCGAGCGCGAGCAGCATCGCGGTCGCCGGCGCCGGGACGGGCGAGCCGGGGCCGCCGGGGTCGCCCGGAGCGTTCGGATCCCACGGACCGCCGGGGCCGCCTGGGCCGGGGCCACCGGGACCGCCGGGGCCGGGGCCACCGGGGCCGGGGTCGGCCGGGTCGCTCGGCGTTCCGGGGCCGGGACCGCCGGGGCCACCCGGGCCGCCGGGACCGCCCGGGCCGCCGGGGCCAGGACCACCGGGGCCGCCGGGGCCACCGGGACCAGGACCACCGGGGCCACCGGGGCCACCGGGACCAGGACCACCGGGGCCACCGGGACCGGGACCACCGGGACCACCGGGACCACCGGGACCGGGACCACCCGGGCCACCGGGGCCAGGACCACCCGGGCCACCGGGACCGGGACCGCCCGGGCCACCGGGATCAGGACCACCGGGGCCTCCCGAGCCAGGGCCACCCGGGCCGGGAC
>DASPJX010000012.1:0-11510 GCA_035628395.1 Burkholderiaceae bacterium
ATCGGCACCGGCGGGCCGGTCGATCGGGGCCTCGCGTGGCGTCAGATGGCGACGTTCGTCGGCGAGTGGTCGCTGCACGGCCACGGGATGTGGGCGGTCGCCTCCCTCGACGACGGCCGGCTGCTCGGACGCGCGGGCTTCCTGCAGCCGCCCGGCTGGCCGGAGGTCGAGCTCGGCTGGCTGCTCGCGCGCGAGGCCTGGGGGCGGGGCTTCGCGACCGAGGCGGTGGCCGCCGCACGCGCGCACGGCCGCGACCGGCTCGGGCTGCGGGCACCGATCAGCCTGATCCGGCCGGAGAACGCGCGCTCGATCGCGCTCGCCGAGCGGCTCGGCGCGCGCCTCGAGGCGCGCGTCGAGCTGCTCGGGGGCGTCGCGCTGCAGTACCGGCACCCGGGCTGAATCGGCGCGCACCGTCCGGCGCGCACCGCCCGACGTCGCCGGGGGCCGCTCAGTCGCGCGGCAGCGTGTGCTCGCCGGCGAACAGGTCGGCGATGCGCTCGCGCTCGCGGATCAGGTGCGCGCGCTCGCCGTCGACCATCACCTCGGCGCCGCGCGGCCGCGTGTTGTAGTTCGAGCTCATCGCCATGCCGTACGCGCCCGCCGACAGGATCGCGAGCAGGTCGCCCTCGCGGATCGCGAGGCGGCGGCCGCGTCCGAGCCAGTCGCCCGACTCGCAGACCGGGCCGACGACGTCGTAGGTGGCGGGCTCGGCGTCGGACGGCGCGACCGGCACGATCTCGTGCCAGGCCTCGTACATCGCCGGACGCATCAGGTCGTTCATCGCCGCGTCGACGACCGCGAAGTCGCGGTCGCCGTTGCGCTTCAGGATCTCGACGCGGGTCAGCAGCACGCCCGCGTTGCCGACCATCGCGCGGCCGAACTCGAACAGCGTCTCGGGCGCCTCGCGGCCGCGCTCGCGCGCCCACGCGTCGATGCGCGCGAACAGCGCGGCGAGCATCGCGCCGCGCGCCGGCGGCGTCTCGTCGCGGTACGCGATGCCGAGGCCGCCGCCCAGGTCGACGTGGCGGATCGCGATGCCCTCGGCCTCGAGCGCGTCGACGAGCTCGAGCAGCCGGTCGAGCGCGGCGAGGAAGGGCGCGAGCTCGGTGATCTGCGAGCCGATGTGGCAGTCGATGCCCTCGACGCGCAGGTTCGGCAGCGACGCGGCCCGCCGGTACGCGTCGAGCGCGCGCTCGTGCGCGATCCCGAACTTGTTCTCGCGCAGACCGGTCGAGATGTACGGATGCGTGCCGGCGTCGACGTCGGGGTTGATCCGCAGCGACACCGGCGCGCGCACGCCCAGCCCGCGCGCGACCGCGTCGAGCCGCGACAGCTCGCTCTCGGACTCGACGTTGAAGCAGCGCACCCCCGCGGCGAGCGCCTGGCGCATCTCGGCCGCGGTCTTGCCGACGCCGGAGAACACCACCTTGCCCGGGTCGCCGCCGGCGGCCAGCACGCGCGCGAGCTCGCCGCCCGAGACGATGTCGAAGCCGGCGCCGCGGCGCGCGAGCAGCTCGAGCACGGCGAGGCTGCTGTTCGCCTTGATCGCGTAGCAGACGAGCGCGCGCCGGCCCGCGGTCGCGGCGGCGAACTCGTCCCACGCGCCCTCGATCGCGGCGCGCGAGTAGACCCAGGTGGGCGTGCCGAAGCGCTCGGCGATCTCGTCGAGCGGCACCCGCTCGGCGTGCAGGCGACCGCCTGCGGTGGGGAACCCGTGCATCAGGACCTCGGGAGGGGACCCGGCGCGCTCAGTCGCGGCGGGCGGGGGGACGGGAGGCGTCGTCGGCGGCGGTGCCGGGCGGCGCCGGCCGCGCCGGCTGCAGCACCACGCCGCCGGCGGGCGCGGTGCGCGGCGGCGGCTCGGGCGGCGGCACCGGCAGGAAGAGCGGCCCGCGCTGGCCGCAGCCGGCGAGCGCCGACGCTAGAATCAACGTCGCACCCGCCGCCGCCAGGCGGCGCTTCCGTTCGGCACCCCCACCCATCGGACCAGCATAGCATGAGCGACCAGGCGTTCCAGCAGGCGGCCGAGGCCGTGCTCGACGCGATCGAGGCGGCCGTCGAGCGCGCGATCGACGAGGCCGATCTCGACGTGGAGATCGAGCGCCAGGGCAACGTGATCACGCTCGACTTCGACGACGGCTCGAAGGTCGTCGTCAACAGCCATTCCGCGGCCCGGGAGATCTGGGTGGCCGCCCGCTCGGGCGGGTTCCACTACCGGCCGGTCGACGGGCGCTGGATCGACGGGCGCAACGGCGAGGAGCTGTGGGCGGCGCTGTCGCGGGTGGTGAGCCAGCAGGGCGGCGCACCGGTCGTGCTGGCCCCCCGCTGAGGGCCCTCCGGCCGTCCCGACGGCTTCCTGCCGAGGCCGGGCACGGCGGCTGCTAAGGAAGGGATGCACCCTTGACCCTTCGGGAGGAACCCCATGAATCTGCTTATCTGGCTCGTCGTCGGCGGCGTGATCGGTTGGCTCGCCAGCATGATCATGAAAACTGATGCCCAACAGGGCATGCTGCTCAACATCGTGGTCGGCATCATCGGCGCGATGCTGGGTGGTTGGCTCATCTCCCCCCTGGTCGGGGTCGGCACCATCAACCAGAACAACTTCAGCATCGGCTCGCTGGTCGTCTCGCTCGTGGGCGCCGTGATCCTGCTGGCGATCGTCAACCTGTTCCGCCGCGGTTCGGTCCGCTGAGGACCGGGCCTCGACGCCCGCGCCGGGTCGCCCCGGCGTGCGGCCGGCCGCCACGGGTCGCCCGACCCGGGCAGCCGGCCGTTTTCTTGTCCGGTTCCGGGGATCGCGCCGCAGGGTTGCCGGCGCGACCGCCTCGACGGCCCGGGCGAGCCCGCGCGACGGGTCCGCCCGACGCCCTTCCGGTCAGTGGCGCGTGCCGGTCTGGCCCGCGCGGGGCGCGCGACCGCCCGCCGCCGCCGGCATCCGGAAGCGCTCCTTGTAGGTCCGGAAGCGCTCGCCCATCTGCTGCAGCTCCTGCTCGTCGAACAGGGCGTCCATGCGCGGGAACACCTCCTCCTGCTCCTCCTCGACGTGGTGCTCGAGCAGCTCCTTGACGACGCTGGCGCGCGCCTTCCAGTTGTCGCTGCCGGAGCGCATCCGCGTCATCCGGTCGAACAGCAGGTCGACGAGCTCGTGCTCGACCGCCGCCTCGCGCGCCATCTCGGCCGCTTCCTCGTCGCCGCTGTCCTCGAGCGCCGGATAGAGGATCCGCTCCTCGCCGCGCGAGTGCTTGACGATGGCCTCGCGCAGCTGCACGAACAGCTGCTCGGCCTCGGCCGGATCGTCCGAACGCTCGATGCGCTCGGCGAGCTGGAGCGCTTCCTGGTGGTCCTGGATCAGCAGTTCTCGGATGTCCATGGGGGAACCTCGTGATGTCGGTGGGGAGGAGACGGCGGCGCCGGACGGTGCCGTCGTCGCGCGCTCCCTCACGGCAACTTCCGTTCCCCTCGACGTCCCGCGGACCAGCGCACCGAGGCCGCGGCGCCGGTGCGCGCGTGCAGCACGCGCGCCATCCACTCGAGCGCGCGCCGGTTGTCGCCGGCGTCGGACGAGGCCGTGCAGTCGGCGGGCACCTCGATCGCGAAGCCGCGCAGGTGCGCGTCGGCCGCGGTGAGCATCACGCACGCGTCGCCCGAGACGCCGGCGATGACCACGCGGCGCGTGCCGAGCGCCGCGAGCAGCAGGTCGAGCGGCGTGCGGTGGAACCCCGAGTGACGGGGCTTCAGCACGAAGTAGTCGTCGGGCGTGGGCGCGAGCCGCTCGCACACCGAGGCGCCGGGCGCGCCGGGGGCGCGGGCCGCGGCGACGACGTCGGCGAAGCTCGAGCGCCAGCGTCCGTGGTTGTCGTTCACGTAGATGACCGGCACGCCGGCCTCGCGCGCGCGCTGCGCGAGGCGCGCGATCCGCGGCACCGCGGGCGCGAGCCGCCTCAGCAGCACGTCGCCGCCCGGATACGCGAAGTCGGAGATCAGGTCGACCAGCAGCAGCGCGTCGTCGCAGCGCTCGAGCGCGCCGGTGCCGGCGGCGGCGGCGTCCGTCGCGGCCGGCGCCCGTCGCAGCGTCGCCGCGCCGCGTGCCGCTCGACCGGCGGATCCGGATTCGCGCGCCATCGGTTCAGTCGCGTCCGAGCAGCTCGGCCAGCGCCGACCACGAGGGGATGTGCTCGGCGCAGATCTTCACCGCGACCAGCAGCGGCACCGCGACCGCGACGCCGCCCACGCCCCAGAGCCAGCCCCAGAACATCACCCACAGGAACATCGTGACCGCGGCGGTCGACAGCTGGCGACCGAGCACGATCGGCTGGATCACCTGGCCCTCGATCGTCGTGATCGCGAGGAACACCGCCGGCGGAAGGACGATCGGACCGATGGCGTCGAACGTGACGGTCGACACCAGCGTGATCAGCACCAGCGACACCAGCGGCCCGAGGTACGGCACGAAGTTCAGCACCGCGACGATCGTGCCGATCAGCGCCGGCGTCGGCATGCCGAGCGCGCCCATCGTCAGCGCGACGACGAGGCCGAGCCCCGCGTTGATCGCGGTGATCGACGCGAAGTAGCGGCCGATCCGGTGCTGCACGCTGCGCGCGATCTCGATCGCCCGGATCTTGTCGCGCAGCCGCGGCGTCACGCGGATCAGCTTGCGCAGGAACAGATCGCCGGAGGCGAGCAGGAAGTACAGCAGGATCAGCACGCTCGTCACCGAGATGGCGACGGGCTTCGCCCAGTCGACGAACGCGGGCGCGAAGCGGCGCTCGATCACCACCTCGCGCGGCCGCGCGGCGGGCTCGTCGGCGGCGATCTCGGCGACGCGGTCGCTCGCGTCCTTCACCGCGTCGACGGGCTGGCGCAGCAGCCGGAACTTGCGTCGCAGCTCGTCGACCTGCTCGGGACCGGCGGCGAGCCACTCCTGCGCGGGCGCGGTCAGGTGCGTCGCGAGCGCGCCCACCGTCGCGATCGAGGCGAGCAGCACGACGAGCGCGCCGAGCGATCGCGGCACGCGCAGCCGCTCGAGCGCGCCCACCGCGGGCGACAGCAGCAGCGACAGCAGCACCGCGACGATCACCGGCAGCAGGAACGACTGGCCGGCGTGCAGCGCGGCGATCCCGGCGATCGCGAACGTGCCGAGCAGCGCGATGCGCTGCGGCGACGCGTCCGTCAGCGCGCCGAGCGTCGAGGCGGGCGGCGCCTGCGCGTCTTGCGGCGACGCGGCGGACGCGGCCGCCGCGTCGGGCTCGGGCGGCGGCGGCGCGTGCCGCGGCGGGACGTCGTCGTCGGCCCCCGAGTCGGGCGACGCGCCGAGGGCGGCGTCGATCTCGGACGCCGGGGACGGGGTCTCGCGGGGCGCGACGAAGGGGGTGGCCACGGAGGTTCCTGGGGGGTCGTTCCAGGCGCGGCAATAGGGGTGCCCGGGCATGGCCGTTGCCTCTTTCCAGCGGCTCGACGCTCGCGGGCGGCGAGCGATCCTGGACAGAGGTGGCACCGATGAGTCAACGCAAGGACATGCGGCCCCGGCCGCCGGGTCGTCGCGAGCATCCCGAGCGGCCGATGTGGCCGAGCGACGACCATCCGGGCCGCGCGCGCTCGGAGCATCCCGGCAAGTGACCCGGCCCGTGCTGCTCGGCGAGGGCCGGACGGGGGCCGTCGCCGACGATGTGGTTCAATCGTGGATCGCCTCCAACGGCCGGCACGACATGACCCCATCGGACGCGGCTCTGCCGAACCGGATGACCTCCGACGAGTTCGCCTCGCTCGTGACCCACGAGCTGCGCAATCCGCTCAACGCGCTGTCGGGATGGCTGCACCTGCTGTCGGCCGATCCGTCGGTGCAGGGCGACGGCGCGCGCCGCGCGCTCGGCGGCATGCGGCGCGCGCTCGACCAGCAGCTCGCGCTGATCGACGTGCTCGGCCGCGTGCTGCGGCTGTCGGGCGGCGACGGCCGACCCGACGCGATGCAGCCGATCGATCCGCGGATGCTGCTCGACGGCTGCGCGCAGGCGCTGCAGCCGGCCGCGCAGGCCGCCGGACGCGAGATCGGCGTCGACGTGCGCGAGGACGGGGCGGCGACGCCGCTCGGGCTGGACGGCGACCCCGCGGCGCTCGGAGCCGCGCTCCACACGATCGGGGCCTACGCGATCCGCCACGGCGCGCCCGGCGCGCCGCTGCGGCTCGAGTGCGAACGCGATCCGTCGGCGCTGCACGTGCGCGTGCGCGTCGACGAGGGCGAGGAGGACGGCCTGTCGATCTGGCACGGATTCGGCGGGCATCGCGCGCGGCTGCCGCTGGAGCTGCTGCACGCGGCGCTCGTCCTGGAAGCTCACGGGGCGACGGTGGGCCCCGCAACGAACGGGCGCGTCGGTGACGCGCTCGACATCCGGTTCGACGCGGCCGACGCCGCGCGAGCCAACGACCGACCCGTCGCGTGAGCGGCGGGCGGTCGCGCAGGAGGGAAGACGACATGATCGAATCGACGAGCGGCGAAGCCGCGTCCACCGGTTGCCGGGTCCTCGTGGTCGACGACAACGTCGACTCCGCCCAGAGCATGAGCCTGCTGCTCGGGCTCGAGGGGTACGAGGTCGAGTGCGCGTACGACGGCGAGGAGGCGCTGGTGCGCGCCGAGAGCTTCCGGCCGCAGGTCGTGCTGCTCGACCTCGGCCTGCCGCGCTTCTCCGGCTACGAGGTCGCGCGCCGGCTGCGCGGCGAGGGCGGGGCGCCCGCCGACGAATCGATGCTGCTGGTCGCGGTGAGCGGCTACGGCCGCGAGCGCGATCGCCAGGCGGCGCGCGAGGCCGGCTTCGACCTCCACCTGACGAAGCCGGCCGATCCGGACGAGGTGCTGCGCGTGCTGACCGAGCGGCACGCGCTGCGCGCGGCCACGCTGTCGGCCGCGCGCGGGGTCACGAGTAGCGGACCGTCGCCGTCGAGCGGGTCGTCGGGCGGCGGCTCAGCGCCCGGTCCCGCTGCAGCGCCCGCATCGCGTCCCGACGCGCCCGCCGCAGGCGCAACGCCGAATGCGTGATCCACAGCGCGAGGGCGATCGCGCACGCGGCGGCGAGGCTCGGCGAGCCCGCGCCGCCGCCCTGCGCGATCGACTCCGCCTGCAGCGCCGCGAGCAGCGCGGTGCCGGCCGAGCCCATCGCGATCGCGACGGGCTGGGCGGGCCACCGGCCGCCGAAGCTGCGGCGCACGCGGTCGCGCTGCGCGAGCCCGTCGGCGAGCGCGAGCACCGCGAGGCCGGTGGCGAGCGGGGCGGCGAGCGCGGCGATCCGCGCGGCCGAGCCGGCGTCGGCCGTCGCCGCCTGCCCGAGCATCGCGGCGAGCGCGAGCGCGGTCAGACCCTCGGCGGTGGCGAGCGCGGCCGGCACGAGGCCGGCGTTCAGGCGCAGCGCGACGCTGATCGGATGCGCGGCGCTGGCGGCCAGCAGCAGCGCGGTCGCGCCGAGCGCGAAACGGTCGGCGCCCGTGCCGATCGCGAGCGCGGCGATCGCGAAGGCCACCAGCGCGGCGGCCCTCAGCACGAGACTGGCCCAGCTGTTCATGTACACGAGCGGCATCTTCGGCTCCCCCTTTTTTTCGATGCCCGGAATCCGTCGAGCTGTGCAGCAGGTTGCGTGCCCGGCTCGGCCGTAGGCGCGCGACTCGCGCGTCGATCCGCATGCCGGATGCCCGCGGTCCCGCTCCTATAATCGACTCATGCCCCACGTACTGATCGTCGACGACGAGCCCAATTCCGCGGACATGCTCGCCACCGTCGTGCGCGGCGAAGGCTTCACCACCTCGGTCGCCGGCAGCCTGCGCGAGGCGCGCCAGCAGCTGCTGATGATGCCGGCCCAGGCGGTGCTGCTCGACCTGCGCCTGCCCGACGGCAGCGGCCTCGACCTGTTCGAGGACACCGAGCTGCGCGGCAACGCGGAGATCGTGCTGATCACCGGCCACGCCACGCTCGACACTTCGATCCAGGCGCTGCGGGTCGGGGCGGCCGACTACCTGACGAAGCCGGTCAACGTCTCGCACCTGAAGCGCGTGCTGAGCCGGCTCGCGCAGCCGGGCGACCTGCGCGCCGAGATCTCGGACATGCGCCAGGAGTTCCGCACCAGCGGGCGCTTCGGCCAGCTCTGGGGCCGCTCGCAGCCGATGCAGAAGGTGTACGACCAGATCGCGCGGGTCGCGCCGACGGTCGTCAACGTGCTGCTGGTCGGCGAGAGCGGCACCGGCAAGGAGGTGGTCGCGCAGACCATCCACGAGCTGTCGCGCCGGCGCACGCAGCCGTTCCTCGCGGTCAACTGCGGCGCGATCTCGCCGCAGCTGATCGAGAGCGAGCTGTTCGGCCACGAGAAGGGCAGCTTCACCGGCGCGATGCGCCAGCACCGCGGCTTCTTCGAGCGCGCGCACGGCGGCACGCTGTTCCTCGACGAGATCACCGAGATGCCGCTCGACCTGCAGGTGAAGCTGCTGCGGGTGCTCGAGACCGGCGCGTTCATGCGGGTCGGCTCCGACGAGCTGTTCGAGACCGACGTGCGGATCATCGCGGCCACCAACCGCCAGCCGCTCGAGGCGGTCCAGCAGGGCAAGCTGCGCGAGGACCTGTACTACCGGCTCAACGTGTTCCAGGTGCTGCTGCCGCCGCTGCGCGAGCGGCTCGAGGACATCGAGCTGCTCGGGCCGCACTTCCTGCAGGGCATCAGCGCGTCCGAGGGCGTGACGCGCCGCTTCGCGCCGACCGCGGTCGAGCGGCTCAAGCAGTACCACTGGCCGGGCAACGTGCGCGAGCTGCGCAACGTCGTGCAGCGCGCGGCGATCATGACCGACGGCACGGTGATCGAGCAGGTGCAGCTGCCCGACGAGGCCTCGCCGGCCGCGCCGCGCGCGGCCGCGGGCGAGTCGAACGGCGAGGGCCCGGCGATCCGCGTGAAGGTGGGGTCGTCGATCGCGGAGGTCGAGAAGCAGCTGATCTTCGCGACGCTCGAGCACTGCGGCGGCGTGAAGGAGCGCACCGCCGACGTGCTCGGGATCTCGCTGAAGACGCTGTACAACCGGCTCCGGGAGTACGGGCAGGGCGAGTCGTCGTCCTCGCAGCCCGCGGCCGAGTCGCACTGACCGACCCCGGCGCGGGCCGTCGCCCGCGACGAAGAAAGGGACGCCTCGCGCGTCCCTTTCCGTTGGTGCCGTCCGGAGCGCCGCGCGGGTGCGCGGCGGCTCCGGCGGACGCGATCAGGCCATCGGACGGTGCGACATCCGGCGGACCTCGACGCTCGGGATCTGCAGCGAGTCGCGGTACTTGCTGACCGTGCGCCGCGCGACCTTGATGCCGCGCTGCTCGAGCAGGCGGGTGAGCTTGATGTCGGACAGCGGCCGGTTGGCGTCCTCGGCGCCGATCAGCTCGGTGATCAGCGCGCGCACCGCGGTGGCCGAGCAGGGCGCGCCGGCGGCGGTCTCCACGTGGCTGCCGAAGAAGTGCTTGAACTCGAGCAGGCCGCGCGGGGTCGACATGTACTTGCGGCTGGTCACGCGCGAGACGGTCGACTCGTGCAGGCCGACCTTGTCGGCGATCTCGCCGAGGGTCAGCGGCTTCATCGCCATCGGGCCGTAGTCGAAGAAGCGGCTCTGGTGGTCGACGATCGCCTGCGCGACGCGCTGGATCGTCTGGAAGCGCTGCTCGATGTTGCGCACCAGCCAGCGCGCCTCGCGCAGCTGCTGCGACACCGGGGAGCCGCCGCCCTCGCGGCCGCCCTTCAGGATGCTCGCGTAGAAGCGGCTGACGTGGATGCGCGGGATCACCTCGGGGTTGATCGACGCGACCCACTTGCCCTTCTGCTGCTGCACGATCACGTCGGCGACGACGAACTGCGTCTCGTCGGCACCGAAGCCCGCGCCGGGCCGCGGGCACAGCCCGCGCAGCAGCACGGTGGCGGCCTGCAGCTCCGACTCCTCGCAGGCGAGCTCGCGCTGCAGGCGCTGGAAGTCGTGGGCGGCGAGCAGGTCGAGGTGACGGTCGACGATCCGCAGCGCGAGGTCGCGCGCCGGATGCTCGTCGGCGTCGAGCGCGTGCAGCTGCAGCTGCAGGCACTCGGCGACCGAGCGCGCGGCGACGCCGGGCGGGTCGAGCGCCTGCACGTGGCGCAGCGCGACCATCATGTCGTCGGCCTGCACGTCCATCTCGGGCGGGCACAGCGCGCACAGCTCCTCGAGCGGCTGGGTCAGGTAGCCGGAGGCGTCGACCGCCTCGACGATCACCTGCACCAGCGCCTGGTCGCGCTCGGACAGCCGCAGGCAGCCGGCCTGGTGCAGCAGGTGCTCGCGCAGGGTCGGCGTGCCGGGGACCATCAGCGCCGGATCCCACTCGTCGTCGCCCGAGCGGCTCGAGCGGTAGTCGGTCGTGCCGCCGCTCCAGAGGTCGTCGAACGTGTCGCTGCTCGAGGGCTCGTCGCTCGTCGACTCGGGCGGCTCCTGCTGCTCGGCGGCGTCCGTCTGACCCGGTTCCTCGGCGGTGTCGACCGTCTCCAGGAACGGATTGGTCGTCATGACTTCCTGCACCTGCTGCTGGAATTCGAGGGAGGACAGCTGCAGCAGCTGGATCGAGCGCTGCAGGAACGGCGTCATCGTCAGCTGGTGGCCGGCGCGCAGTTGGAGCGAAACGGTCATCGGGGGGGTTCCTGGTACGGCGTCATGGCTGGGACGACCATTCCTTGCAAGGCCCGTGCCACCTGCACCGGAGCACGCAGCCATGCGGGTCGCCGGGCGGTGCCCCGCAGGTTTTTCCGGTAATCCGGAGATGGGCACGGAAATTTCTGCCGACGTCCGGACGATGCCGCCGGAACGAACGGCGGCTGCCGCCCGGCTCCGGGCACCGCGTTTGCCATTCGAAGGACGTGACGCGCGCCGTGGGCGCGGCGACCGCGATGTCCGCGGTCCCCGCGAGGCGGCCGCGTCCGGTGCGACGGTGTCTCCCTCCTCCTCAGGGTCACCCCTGAGTTCTCGCCCCCCGCGCGCCGGGGGGCTTTTTTTTGGAGCAGCGACCATGAGCCAGCAGGAACGACCCGACGCCGAGCGGCCGGATGGCGTGAAGGGCGAGGGCGACCACGAGGCGGGCCGCCGCTACGACGAGGCGACCCGGCGGTTCGTCGAGTCGGGGCGGGTGGGGCCGGCCGCCGACGCCGCGCGCACCGACGATCCGTCCGAGCTGGCGGACCTGGAGCGGGCGGAGCAGGCCGGCCGGTCGCGGGCGAAGGAGGAGGATCCGTCGGCGCGACCGGGGGCCGACGAGCCGGGGGCCGGGCGGCCCGGCAGCGCGGGCCGCATGGGGGGCGCGGGCGGCTGAGCGTCCGGCGGAGCGGGATCGGCCCGGATCGGCCCGCCGGCCGGTCCGGGCGGTGCGGCGAGCGAGGCGTCCGGGGTAGGCACGCTGGCACGTGCGCGCCGGGCTCGAGCGCGCTCCGCACACGCGCGCCCGGCACGGGCGCACTTGGATCACGGGCACCCGACACTCGGGCACCCGGCAC
>DASPJX010000013.1:0-12858 GCA_035628395.1 Burkholderiaceae bacterium
GCGCCGAGCGCGCGCATCAGCGCGGCCTCGCGCATCCGCTCGTCGCGCGAGCTCGCGAGCGCCGCGTACAGCACGACGACGCCGGCCGCCAGCGTGAAGACGAACAGGAACTGGACCGCGCGGACCACGTGCCCGAGGATCGACTGGACCTGGCGCACGATCGCGGTCGTGTCGAACACCGTCAGGTTGGGGAAGCGCCCGAGCAGCTCGTTGACGAAGCCCGCCCGCCCCTCGGGCAGGTGGAACGAGGTGATCCAGGTCTGCGGGCGGTCGCCGAGCGCGGCCTCGTTGAGCACCATGAAGAAGTTCACCTGCATCGAGTCCCAGGCGACCTTGCGCACGCCGACCGTGGTGGCGGTGACCGGCTCGCCGGCGATGTCGAAGGTGAGCGCGTCGCCGAGCGACAGCCCGAGCGTGCGCATGATCCCGTCCTCGACCGACACCTCGGGCACCTTCGGATCGAGCCAGCGCCCCGCCACGAGCCGGTTGTGCGGCTGCATCCGGGCCATGTACGACAGGTTGAACTCGCGGTCGACCAGCCGGCGCGCGCGCTCGTCGTCGAACTGCCCGGGATCGACCGCGCGGCCGTTCACCGACACCAGGCGGCCGCGGATCATCGGGTAGAGGGCGGTGCTCGCGAGGCCGGCCTCGCTCATCGCCGCCTGCACCGCGTCGCGCTGCTCGGGCTGGATGTTGATGACGAAGCGATTCGGGGCGTCGGGCGGGCTCGCCCGCTGCCAGCTGTCGAGCAGGTCGCCGCGCGTGACGGTGAGCAGCATCAGCGCCATCAGCCCGACCGAGAGCGCGGCCACCTGCGCGATCGAGGCGCCCTGCCGGCGCGTCCACGACGCGAGCGCGACCCGCAGCGCGGCGCTCGCGTGCCGGCCCGCCGCGTGGCGCAGCGGCGCGAGCAGGCGGATCGCCAGCCACGCGACACCGACGAACACCGCCGCGCCCGCGCCGAACCCGCCGATCGCGTAGGCGGCGAGCCGGCGATCGCCGGAGAACCACCACAGCAGCACCGAGAACGCGGCGAGCGCCGCGAGCGCGGCGAGCCACGCGGACACCGGCGGCGCGCCGAGCTCCCGGCGCAGCACCCGCAGCGGCGGCACGCCCGCCAGCCGCGCGAGCGGCACCGCGGCGAAGCCGAGCACGAGCAGCAGCCCCGCGGCGAGCGCCTGCAGCGCCGGCATCGGCGAGGCCGGCGGCAGCGCGAGCTCGATCACCGGCGCGGCGAGCGCGACGAGCGCCAGATGCCCCAGCCAGCCGAGCGCCGCGCCCGCGCCGCCGGCGGCGAGCCCGAGCCAGGTCATCTCGAGCAGCAGCCCGGCGAGCAGCCGGCCCTGCGACAGGCCGAGCGCGCGCATCACCGCGCAGCCGTCGAGATGGCGCTGCGCGAAGCGGCGCGCGGCGACCGCGATCGCGACCGCGGCGATCAGCGCCGACAGCAGCGACACCAGCGCGAGGAACTGCTGCGCGCGATCGAGCGTCGCGCGCAGCTCGGGGCGACCGCCCTCGAGCGTCTCGACGCGCGCCCCGCGCGGCAGCCGCTCGCGCGCCCACGCCTCGTACGCGGCGACCGTGCGCGGGTCGCCGGCCACCAGCAGCCGCCAGGTCACGCGGCTGGCCGGCTGCACGAGCCGCGTCGCCTCGAGGTCGGCGAGCGCGATCATCGCGCGCGGCGCGAAGTTGGCGAAATTGGTGCCGCGATCGGGCTCGAGCACGATCAGCCGCTCGATCCGGAAGCGCGCGTCGCCGAGCTGCAGCGCGTCGCCCACCGCGAGGCCCAGGCCCTGCACGAGCGCCGGGTCGGCCCAGACCGTGCCGCGCGCGGGGATCCCGTCGGCGGGCGCGTCGGCTCCGCCCGGCTCGCTCGCCACGCGCACCGTCCCGCGCAGCGGATAGCCGTCGCCGACGGCCTTGACCGAGGCGAGCAGCGGCGAGGGGGCCGCCCTGCCCGCCGGCGTCTCCGCGATCGCCATGCTCGGGAAGGCGATCGTCGACGAGGTGGCCAGCCCGATCGTTCGCGCGTGCCGCGCGAAGTCGGGATCGATCGCCGCGTCGGAGGCGATCACCAGGTCGCCGCCCAGCAGCTGGCGCGCCTGGACGTCGAGGGCCGCGCGCATCCGGTCGACGAAGAAGCCGACGCTCGCGATCGCGGCGACCGCGACGACCAGCGCGGCGGCGAGCAGGTGCAGCTCGCCCGCGCGCCAGTCGCGCCGCGCGAGCAGCCAGGAGAACCGGATCGAATCCATCGGGGGTGTCAGGCTCCGGAAGCGACGGCGGGCGGACCGGCGGCGTCGGCGACCATCCGCCGGACGGCCGCGTCGACGATCTCCAGCTCCGGCACGACGCCGACGCCGCCGAAGCTCGCGCACGGCCCGTCGCCGCTCACCGCGCACTGCACGGCGTCGAAGTCGCAGAAGATCCCGACCGTCGGACGTCCGAGCGCGCCGGCCAGGTGCGTGAAGCCGGTATCGAGCCCGACGACCGCGACCGCGCCGGCGAGCAGGCCCGCCGCGTCGCGCACCGACAGGAACGGGGGCAGCACCGAGGTCGCGTCGGCGGGCCCGTTCCTGACATCGCGGCCGGCCGCGTCGGTCGCGTCGTGCACGCTCCCGCAGGCCGCGGCCAGCCGGCGCACGCGCTCGCGCTCCTCGGGGCTGCCCCACAGCCAGGCGAGCCGCAGCCCGCGCGCCGCGAGCCCGCGCCCGACCGCGATCCAGCGGTCCTCAGGCCAGAGCTTCTCCGGACGGCTCGCCCCGGGGATCAGCACCGCGTGCGGCCGCGTGCCGAGCCAGGCGGGCCCGAAGGACGGCACCCGCAGCCCGAAGCGCGCCGGGCCCTCGACGCGCCAGCCGAGCGCGCCCGCGGGCACCGCCCGGTTGCGCGCGACCACGTGCAGCGCGCGCGGCACCTCGACGCGGCGGTCGTAGGCGAGCGAGGCGAGCGGCTCGCGCGCCGAGCCCCACGCGAAGCCGGCCCGGTGCGTCGCGCGCGCGAGGCGGGCGACGGCCGCGCTCTTCGCGAGCCCCTGCACGTCGATCACCCAGTCGTAGCGCACCGCGCGCAGCCGGTCGCGGAAGGCGCGCATCGCGGCGCGGGTGGCCGGCTCGCGCAGCGTGCGGCGCCACCGCCGCCAGGCGATCGGGATCACCTCGGCCACGCCCGGGTTCATCGCCGGGATCGCCGCGAAGGCCGCCTCGCAGACCCAGTCGATCCGGGCGTCGGGCACGTGCGCGAGCACGTCGGCCACCAGCGGCTGGGCGTGCACGACGTCGCCCATCGACGACATCTTGACGACGAGGATGCGCATCGCGGCCGCGCGCGGCGCGTCAGCCGGGCCGGTCGGCGCGCCGGCGCTCGGCGACCAGCACCGGGTTCAGCGTCGGGTCGTTGTACATCTTGAACTGGCGGTAGATGCGGAACCAGCCGGTGCCGGCGGCGACGTCGTCGAGCAGCCGGTCGAGGCACGCGGCGAGGTCGTCGCGCTGGCGGCGCAGCTGCTCGAGCTTCGCGCCGGTGCTGGCGCGGTGCGCGTCGTCGACGTCGGTGCGCACCGTCTGGCGCCCCATGTGGTGGATCTTCAGCGACAGGATCGACAGCCGGTCGACCATCGCGCCGGCGGTCTCGCTGGAGAGCCGCGCGTCGTCGCGTCGCGGCCAGTCGCCGACGACGCGCAGCAGCGCGTCGTCGATGCGCTCCATCGCGTCGTTGCGCGCCTGGTTGAAGCGGTCGATGTTGCGCTTGTTGGCCGCGATCTCGGCGTCGGCCGCCTGCGTGCGCCGGGCGAGGTCCTCCTCGTCCCACAGCGAGCAGTTGAAGCGGTGGTTGGCCAGCACCCAGCCCCACGCGTCGGCGAGCGGGCCGTCGGCGGGCAGCGTCGCCCGCGCGGGGGCGTCGTCGGCGGGCCACTCGGCGCGGGCGAGGCAGGCGTCGTGGAAGGCGGTGATCGCGGCGGAGCGGAAGGCGTCGAGCATGATGGGTCGCAAGGATACCCGCCCCGCCCCTCGCCCCCGATCGGGCCGCGGCCCGTGCGCCGCCGGCGACCGGGCCGCGGCGCGGCCGTCCGTCGCCCCAGAACGCCCGCCCGATCCGCATGGAAAAGACGCCCACGGCCCAGCTGCTCCGGTATGGTTAGGATCGCGTCACGTCCAGCCCCGTCCGCCGCGGCGGGCAGCTTCCGGAGTCCACCCGATGTCCCTCCCCCGCTTCGCTCCGTCCGTGCTGGCGCTCGCCCTCGCCTGCGCCGCCTCCGTCTCCTTCGCCCAGGACGCCCGCACCGCCATCGGCGGCGGGCTGGGCGCCGCCGCCGGTGCCGCGGTCGGCGGCCAGATGGGCGGGCAGACCGGCTCGATCGTGGGCGGCGCGCTCGGCGGCGCGGTCGGCGGCGCGGTCTCCTCCGACGGGCGCGCGCGCAGCGGCGCGATGGTCGGCGGCGCCCTCGGCGGTGCCTCGGGCGCGGCGGTCGGCGGCAGCATGGGCGGCGCGACCGGTGCGGTCGTCGGCGCCGGCGTCGGCGGCGCGGCCGGCTCGGTGGTCGGCGCCAGCGTCACCAACCGACCCGTGTACCGGGCCGACCAGCGCGTGGTCTACGTCGACCGCCATCCCGGCAAGCGCAAGGGCCACCACAAGCACAAGCACAAGCAGCACGGCTGGGACTGACCGGTCGGCCGAGCGCGTCGCGCGTCCGGCACCGACGTCCGGACGGCTCGACGCGCCCCGGCGCCCCGCCGCGGCCGAGCCCGGCCGCGTGTGACACTCGGCGGGCCGCCGTGGCCCGCGACGGGCGAGCGCGGCGACGGAGTCGCGCATGCTCGACTGGATCACCGCCTTCCTCGACCGTTCCGGCTACCTCGGCGTCGCGCTGCTGATGTTCGCCGAGAACGTCTTCCCGCCGATCCCCTCGGAGCTGATCATGCCGTTCGCGGGCTTCGCGGCCGCGCAGGGTCGGATGAACCTCGTCGGCGTCGTGCTCGCCGGCACCGCCGGCTCGATCGCGGGCGGCACGATGTGGTACCTGCTCGGTCGCCGGCTCGGCGTCGAGCGCGTGCGCCGGCTGGCCGATCGGTGGGGACGCTGGCTGACCGTCGACCGCGCCGAGGTCGATCGCGTCGACGCCTGGTTCGACCGGCACGGCGGCAAGGCGGTGCTGATCGGCCGGCTCGTGCCGGCGGTGCGCACGCTGGTGTCGCTGCCGGCCGGCATCACCGGCATGGGCTGGACCCGCTTCCTGCTGCTGTCGTCGATCGGCACCGCGCTCTGGACCGCGGTGCTCGCGACCGCCGGCTACCTGCTGAAGGAGCGCTTCGAGAGCGTCGAGGCGGTGGCGGGCCCGGTCGGCAACGTCGTGCTCGGCGTCGCGATCGCGTGGTACCTGTGGCGGGTCGCGACCTGGGGCCGGCGGCGCCCCTCGGCCGACCCTGCGGCGCCGGTGCCGAACGAGTCGGCGCGGCCGGCTCCCCGGCGCGAGCGCTGAGCCCGCTTCGTTTCCCGAAAATGGACAGCCCGCGCCGCGCGTCCCGAGCGGGTCGCGATCACGGCCGCGACGGCGCGGGCGCCGCGCCCGGCGTCGCGGGTGCGCCCTCGGTCGCGGGAGGCGTGCCGGCGGGTGCGGCGGGTGCGGCCGGCGGCGCCGTCGCGGGCGCCGGGATCGACGGCAGCCCGGGCGTGGAACCGGCGGGTGCGGGCGGCGCGCCGCCCGGCACGGGGGCGGTACCCGGCAGCGGAGCGGTGCCCGGTACGGGAGCGGTGCCCGGTGCGGGAGCGGTGCCCGGCACGGGCGAGGCGCCCGGCACCGATGCGCCACCGGGTGCCGGGGCGCCCTGCGGAGCGGCACCCGGCGCGCCGAACGGCGCCCCCGGCCCCTCGGGCACCGCGACGACCCGCGTCACGTAGTAGCGCGTCTCCCCGAAGCACGAGGTCGGCAGGCCGACCTTCTGCTCGTAGTGCAGCGCGACGCGCCGGCCCATGTGACGGTTGATGTCCTCGGCGACCGAGTCGTCGAGCACCGTGAACAGGAACTTCTCGGGGATCGCGCCCGGCATGGACACGAGCGCGATCTCCCCTTCCCAGGTCTTGCAGAACCAGCCCTTCTTCGAGAACTTCTGGACCCAGCCGGCCCGCTCGCCGCTCGAGTAGCTCCAGTTGTAGACGATCGCGACGTACAGCGCCGCGATCGCCCCGACCGCGAGCAGCGCGAGGAGGGCGAAGCGGCCGAGCGAGGAGCCGCGACGGCTGGGACCGGCTGTAGCCATGGGTCGGGACGGGGGCGAGTCGGGGGGGCGATCCGATGCTATCACCGCCCCGCCGGCCCCACCCGGGAGGGCGGTTCAGGACTCGGGCGCGCCCCGCATCAGATCGAGCGCGCGGCCGACGAGCATCCGCGTCACGCGACTCTCGACGTCGTCGCGTCCCTCGAGCAGGCGGTGCGCGATGTCGAGCAGCTCCACGGCGGCGAGCGGCGCGTCGGCCGTCTGCGACGACGCGGCGGCCGTCGGCATCGCGCCGCGTCGCATCGCGGCCGCCGCCATCGGGTCGGGATGCGCCATGCCCGGACGCGGCGTCCGGTTCGGGCCGCTCGCGTCCCCGAGCCCGCCGTCGAAGCCGGCGCCGGCGTGCAGGCCGAGCGACGGATCGCCGCCGCGGGAGCGCGAGTCGCCGAGATCCGGCCGCTGCGGCGGCGCGCCGGCGTACAGCTGGTGCATGAAGCGCTCGTTCTCCTCGCGCTCGCGCTCGCGGCGGGCCGCGGCGAGCGGGTCTTGATCGGGAGGCGCGTCGCGCCCGCTTCGTGAGAACGGATTCTTCATCGGGAGGCGGCGGGAGTCGGAATCGGGGGGTCAGGCTATGGCGGGCGACCGGGAGCGGCAACGCGCCGAGCTCGCGCGTCGCACGCACACGCTGCGCTCCTACGGTCGCGCGTGCCCCGCTCGCGTCGCGCGCGAGGCGCCGCCGCCCGCCAAGCTGGATGCGCCGTCCGTCGCGACCCCGTTGGACGCGCGGCCGAGAGGTCGCACCATCGGCGTCATGCATCCGCTGCTCGACATCCTCGCCGTGCCCGCCGCCATCGTCGCGGGCCTCGCCGTCGCGACGCTCGTCGGGATCGGCCTCGCCGAGATCGGCGGCTCGCGGCGCACCCGCGCCGGAGACGGCCGCTCGCGCTGAAGGGCGCGGCGTCGGCCCCGCCCATCCCGCCCGGAACCGCCCGGACGCCGACGCGCCCTACTCCGCGCCCGCCTCGCGCCGCGCGAGGCGTCGCGCCTCGAACCTCGCCGCCCAGTCGGTCGCCGGCTCGAACGTCGGATCGGCACGGCAGGCGCGCTCGGTCTCGGCCCAGATCTCCTCGTCCGTGCGCTCCAGATCCAGCGGATCGCCGTGCGGCTGCCGGACCTGCCAGGGCGTGTCGAGGTAGACCTCGACGGTGTTGCCCTCGGGATCGGCGAAGTAGATCGACAGCGCGTTGCCGTGGTTCAGCCCGCGCATGCCGGTGGCGCCGGCCGCGAGCGCGCGCGCCCGCGCCTCGCGCAGGTGGGCGATCTCGCTCACCTTGAACGACAGCTGCATGACCGTGCTGGGAGCGTCCGGCCCGCGGCCCGAGGCGAGCGCGAGCTGGTGGTGCTGGTCGGACTTCGCGCTCAGGAACGCGATCGAGAACCTGAAGGTGATGCCCTCGCCGCGGTCGGTCTCCTGCATGTCGAAGACGTCGCAGTAGAACCTCGCCATGCGGTCGAGGTCGCGCACGAACACGCCGCAGTGCGACAGGTTCGGCGAGAAGGTCGAGGCGGCCATCGTGGTCTCCCGGTAGGCGGTCAGCGCTGGCCGTCGTGGACCGACACGGCGTCCTTCGCGAGGCCGCCGAGCCGCGCGTGGACCCGGCCGCCGGTGCCCATCGCGAGCGCGAACAGGATCTCGCGAGGCCGGGGCGCGTCCTGCACCCCCACCTCGACGCCGTTGAAGTGGCTGCGCACGTAGCAGGCGTGGATGTAGTGCAGCGGCATCATCAGCCGGTAGCCGGCCGAGGCCACCGCCTTCGCGGCCGGCACGATCGCCTTGGGCTCGCCCAGCGCCGTGCGCATCGCCCAGCCGCCGGCCTCGTGCCACACCGCGCCGTGCTCGAGCTCGCCGTCGACGCCGACGATCGCCGCCTTGCCGTAGACCTCGACGCGCTCCTTGCCCAGCGCCTGCACCAGCTCGTCCGCGAGCGAGCGGCCGAGGCCGCGGAGCTCGGCCATGAACGGCATCAGGTCGGGCTCGTAGCGCCCGGCGAACGGATTGCGGATCACCGCGGTCGCGACGGCGATCCGCAGCGGCTCCGCGGGGGGCGGACCGCCCTCGTGGAAGGTCGTCTCGATGCCCAGCGTGCGCTTGCGGATCTCGATCAGGCTCGTCATGGACGTCTCACTCGCGCGGGATGTTGGCCTCGGCGACGAGGCGGGACCACTTCTCGGCCTCGGCCGCGATCATCGACTTCATCTCGTCCGGCGTGCTGCCGCGCGCCTCGCCGCCGATGTCGACGAGCTTCTGCCGGACCGCCTCGGCCCGCAGCGCCTGCAGGGTCTCGGCGTTCAGCCGGTCGACGATCGCGCGGGGCGTGCCGGCCGGCGCGAGGAGCCCCGCCCACGAGCGCACGTCGTAGCCCGCCACGCCCTGCTCGGCCACCGTCGGCACGTCCGGCAGCCCGGGCCAGCGCTGCGGGCCGGTCGTCGCGATCGCCCGCAGCCGGCCCGCCTTGACCTGCGCCATCACCGCGGTGGGCGGCGCGATCATCGCCGGGACGTCGCCCGCGAGGAGCCCGGTGAGCGACGCGGAGTCGCCCCGGTAGGGCACGTGCAGCAGCGGCGCCTTCGACTGGCGCGCGAGCAGCTCGCCGGCGAGGTGGTGCGTGCTGCCGACGCCGGCGCTGCCGAAGCCCACGGTGCCCGGCGCGGCGCGCGCCGCCGACAGCAGCGCGGGCAGGCCCTGGAACTTCGAGTCGGTCGGCACGACGATCAGGAACGGGAAGAACGTGATCGTGGAGATCGCCTCGTAGTCCGAGGCGGCCCGGTAGCTCGGCTTGGCCATCATCGCCGCCGCGACCACGTGCCCGCCGGTGGCCAGCAGCAGCGTGTGGCCGTCGGGCTTCGCCTTGGCGACCGACGCCGACGCGATCGCGCCGCCCGCGCCCGTCATCGTCTCGACGATCACCGGCTGCCCGAGCCCCTTCTGCATCTCGCCGCCGACCAGGCGCGCGATCGTGTCCGCGTTGCCGCCCGGGGCGAAGCCCTGGACGATCCTGATCGGCCGGTCGGGAAAGGCCTGCGCGCGCACCGGCAGCGCGGCGAACGCGGCGCATCCGGCCCCCGCGGCCAGCAGTGTCCTGCGATCCATCTCGTGTCTCCTCCGGGTGGGGCGCCGTTCAGCGCTGCTGGACGATCGGGTTGCTCAGCGTGCCGATCGACTCGATCTCGACCTCGCAGACGTCGCCGGGCTTCATGAAGCGCGGCGGCTTGCGGCTCCAGCCGACGCCCGCCGGCGTGCCGGTGACGATCACGTCGCCCGGCACCAGCGTGAAGATCGTCGACGCGTACGCGATCAGCTTCGGCGTCGGGAAGATCATGTGGCCGGTGTGGCTCGACTGCACCGTCTCGCCGTTGAGTCGCGTCTCGAGCTTCAGCGCGCGGCCCGGCTCGATCTCGTCGGCGGTGACCATCCATGGCCCGAAGCCGCCGGTCGACTCGAAGTTCTTGCCCGAGGCGATCTGCTTCGCGTGGAACTGCCACTCGCGCACGCTCGCGTCGTTGTAGATCGAGTAGCCGGCGACGTGCTCCCACGCCTTCTCCTCGGGGATGCACCGGCCCTCGCGGCCGATGATCACCGCGAGCTCGCCTTCCCAGTCGAGCGAGTCCGACGCGTTCGGCCGCACGATCGGCTGCCCGTGGGCGACCTGCGAGCGCCACACGCGCAGGAAGATCGGCGGCTGCTCGGAGAGCTCGCGCTGCATGCCCGCGGCCAGCACCTCCTGGTGGTGGTCCATGTAGTTGCGCACCGCGCAGACGATCTTCTCGGGACGCGGGATCGGCGGCAGGTACTCGAGTCCGGCGAGCGGCGCGACGGGCTTCGCCTCGCGGGCGAGCGTCTCGCGCTCCGCCCAGCGCGGGCTCGCGAGGAAGTCGGCGAGCGTCGCCAGGCCGGTGGCGGCGCGCAGGTCGACCACCCGGTCGCCGACCACGGCGCCCCAGGTGTCCTGTCCGGCGAGCTTGAAGGAGAGCAGACGCATGGATGTCCTCGACGGGATGCGGCCGGCGGCCGCGGGTTCGGCGGGCGACCGTCGGGCCGCTCCGCGTGCAGTGCGGCGCATTGTGCACAAAACACGTTTCGTGCGCAAATTGCGATTTCGTGCGGGCGGTGGTAGCCTTCGGCGCATCGTCGACCGCCACGGTCCCGCCCGCGATGCCCGTCTCCGACCCGCCCTCCCCGTCCGGCCCGACCCGCACCGACGGCGTCTTCGCCGCCCTGCGCACCGCGATCGTCCGCTGCGAGTTCGCGCCCGGCGAGCGCCTCCGCGTGGAGGAGCTCGGGCAGCGCTACGGCGTGAGCAGCAGCCCGCTGCGCGAGGCGCTCAGCCGGCTGGTGTCGGTGGGCCTCGTCGACGCGTTCGAGAATCGCGGCTTCCGCGTCGCGCCGATCACCGTCGAGGGGATGGCCGACCTCACGCGCATGCGGCTGCTGATCGAGGGCGAGGCGCTGCGCGACGCGATCGCGCACGGCGACGACGCCTGGGAGGCCGACCTGGTCGCCGCCGCGCACGCGCTGTCGCGGATCGAGCAGCGGCTGGGCGACGTCGCTCCGGCGCTCGACGACACCTGGTCGGCGCGCCACCGGCACTTCCACATGGCGATGTACGCCGGCACCCGCTCGCCGATGCTGCGCGCGCTGGTCGAGCAGCTGTTCGACGCCGCGGAGCGCTACCGGCGCTTCTCCGCCCGCCACCGCGAGCTGCCGCGCAAGAAGTCCGCCGAGCACCGGCGGCTGCTCGAGGCCGTCCTCGCGCGCGACGTGCCGCGGGCCGTCGACCTGTTCACCGGACACGTCACCGCCACCGAGCGCAGCGTCACCGCCGCCCTGCTCGCCCTCGACGCGAAGGCGCTCCAGTAGCGGCGCGGGACGCCCCGCCCGCCCGGCGCCGCCGACGCGGCCGCGCCGGATCCTCCTCCACCCCGCACGTCGAGAGAGCTCCGATGAAGGCAGTGCTCGTTTCCACCCCCGGCGGTCCCGACGCGCTCGAGCTCGTCGACCTGCCCGTCCCCTCCCCCGGCGCGGGCGAGGTCCGGATCGAGGCCCGCGCGTTCGGCGTCGGCACGCCCGACGTGCTGATCCGCCGCGGCGTCTACAAGTGGATGCCGCCGCTGCCCGCGAACCCGGGCAACGACGTCGCCGGCATCGTGACCGCGGTCGGCCCGGGCGTCGCGGGCATCGCCGTCGGCACCAAGGTGCTCCTGAGCGCGCGCGATCTGGCGCAGCGCGGCGGCTGCTACGCCGAGGTCGTCGTGGCTCCGGCCGACGCGGTCCACGTGCTCGACGCGCACGTCGACCTCGAGGCGGCCGTCTGCCTGTCGAACTACCAGGTCGCGCAGGCGCTGCTGCAGGAGTGCGGCCATCCGCGCGCGCCGGCGAGCGTGCTCGTGGTCGGCGCCGCGGGCGGTGTCGGCACCGCGCTGGTCCAGCTCGCGAAGCGCGCCGGGTTGCGCGTGATCGGCACGGTGAGCACCGAGGAGAAGGCGGCCTTCGCCCGTCGCAACGGCGTCGACGACGTGATCTTCTACCGCAGCGAGCCGGTGGTCGAGCGCGTGCGCGAGCTGACCGCGGGCGAAGGCGTGGGCCGCGTGTTCGATCACGCCGGCGGCCCCGACTTCGTCGGCTACCTCGGCGCGCTGGGCCGGTGGGGCACGCTGGTGTCGTACAACGCCTTCGCGCCGCTGCCCGAGCAGAACCTCGTCGCGGCGCTGCGCGAGCACATGACCGTGTGCCCAGCCGTGCGCAGCTTCTCGTTCCACGTGTACGACCACGATCGCGACGGGCGTCGCGCGCTGATGCGCGAGGTGATCGGCGCGCTGTCGCGCGGCGAGATCGCGCCAGCGATCTCGACGCGCCTGCCGCTCGAGGAGGTCCGTCGCGCGCACGAGCTGCTCGAGGCCGGCTCGGCGCTCGGCAAGATCGTGATGACGCCGGGTCGCGGATCGGCCTGAGGGCGCCCGCGGTCCGCGGCGGCCGCCCGAACGCCGAAGCGCCGCCGGCCGACGGACGGACGGCTCAGGCCGTGCCCTTCGCTTCCACGTGCCGCGCGAAGCTGTCGAGGATCGCCTGCCAGCCGGCGCGCTGCATCTCCGCGTCGTGCGTGCCGTCGGCGTCGAAGGTCTCGCGCACCAGCACGCCGTCCGACTGCGGCACGAACTCCACCCGGACCGTGCGACCGTCCGCCATCGCGTATTCGATCAGCTGCGGCTCGACGACCCGGGTGTAGGTCCCTTCGAAGTCGAACCCGACGCTGCCGTCCCTCGCCTCCATGCGCGAGCGGAAGCCGCCGCCCTCGCGCAGGTCGACCGTGCTGCTCGGCGTGTGCCAGTCGGGCGATGCGGCGTTCCAGCGCTCGATGTCCGCGGGCGTGTTCCACGCGGCCCAGACGGTGGCGGGTGTCGATCGGACGAGACGTTCGACGGTGATCTGCATGGGGTCTCCGGTACGGACGGGAGCCCGGGATTCTGCACCACCCCGCGGGACGCGGGGCATCAGGTGTCTCGGCCGTTCGGGCGCGGGACGACCATCGCCGGGGCGGCGCCGGAGCATGACGGTTCCGGTCGCCGAATGCAGCGCGTGCGTGCA
>DASPJX010000014.1:0-5855 GCA_035628395.1 Burkholderiaceae bacterium
GCGGCGTTCGAGCGGCTGCGCGCGGGTGCGCTCGCGCTCGGCGGCACCGTCGAGGACCGGCCGGAATGAACGCGGCCCGGTCTCCGTGAGGAGCCGGGCCGCGGGCGTCGCGAGGAGGAGAGGCGACGCGTCGTGAGCGATGCACCGGGATCGGCCGCGGTCGCGGCCGACGCCCGTCGGCGATCAGGCCGCTTTCTTGGCGCGGGCGGCGCCGGTCGCGGCGGCGGTCTTGGTCGCGGCCACGATGTTGGCCTCGGCCATCTCGACGACCTGCTTGGTCGCCTTGTTGACCTGGTCGTACGCGGTGTTCGCGGCGGAGACCGCCGACTTCACGAACGTGACGATCCCTTCGCTGCCGGCCGGGGCGTTCTTGGCGAGCGCGTCGATCGCGGCGTGCAGCTGGCGGTTGCTGTCGGCGAACTGCTTCTCGACGAGCTTCGCGACCTCGGTGCCGGTCTCGTTGGTGATGTCGTACACGTGCTTGGCGTACGCGGTCAGCTTGTCCGTCGCCGGCTGGGCCGAGCCCACCGCCAGGTCGGCGAACTGCTTCGGATCCTTGATCTCGAACAGCGCGCGCAGCTGGACGGCCGACTCTTCCATCGTGCTCTTGGTCGCGGCCATGTTGAGCTCGGCGAGCTTCTCCATGCCTTCGAGCGACTTGGCGGCGATCGCCTGGAACGACTCGAGCGCGGCTTTGTGCATCGCAACCATCTGATCGGGGGTGGTGAACATACGAACCTCGGCTTTGAAGATTTGGTCTGAAGAATCAACCGTTTGCTGAGGGCCCCACGGTTGTCGACGCAGCTTGGTGCGCTGCAGCAAACGGAATTATAGGGATGTGCGCGGCGACGTCAAGCGAAATATTGGTGCGGTGCAACAATGTTACATTCTCCGGAATGAAGGCGTTCTACAGCGACCGGTTCGTGCTGCCGCTGCCGGACGGCCACCGCTTCCCGATGACGAAGTACCGGCGGCTGCGCGAGCGGATCGCGGCGGAGCTGCCCGGCGTCGCGCTCGGCGAGGCCGAGCCGGCCACCGACGGCCAGCTCGCGCTCGCGCACGCGCCCGACTGGATCGAGCGGCTGACGCTCGGGCGGCTCGACGCGGCCGAGCAGCGCGCGATCGGGTTCCCGTGGTCGCCGGCGATGGTCGAGCGCTCGCGCCGCTCGGTCGGCGCGACCGTCGCCGCCTGCCGGGCCGCGCTCGAGGACGGCGCGGCGGCCAACCTCGCCGGCGGCACCCACCACGCGGGGCACGCGCGCGGCGAGGGCTTCTGCTGCCTGAACGACGTGGCGGTCGCCGCGCGGCTGATGCAGGCCGAGCGGCGCGCCCGGCGCGTCGCGATCGTCGACCTCGACGTCCACCAGGGCAACGGCACCGCCGAGATCCTGCGCGACGACCCGTCGGTGTTCACGCTGTCGATCCACGGCGCGCGCAACTTCCCGTTCCGCCATCGCTGCACCGGCGACCTCGACGTCGACCTGCCGGACGGCACCGGCGACGACGCCTACCTCGCGGCGCTGGACGGCGCGCTCGCCGCGCTCGCGGGCCGCTTCGCGCCCGACCTGCTGATCTTCCTCGCGGGCGCCGACGTCTACGAGGGCGACCGCCTCGGGCGGCTGTCGCTGACGATCGCCGGCGTCGCCGAGCGCGACGCCCGGGTGTTCGCGTTCGCGCGCGAGCGCGGCCTGCCGGTGGCGGTCGCGATGGGCGGCGGCTACTGCCCGGACGTCGAGCGGATCGTCGACATCCACCTCGGCACGGTGCGCGCGGCGCTCGCGCACGCCGCGCCCCGCGCGCCGGCCGCCTCCGGCGCGCCCGTCCGGTGAGCGGCGCCGCGCCGCGCGCGCCGGGCGCGGGGATCGGCACCGTCGCGCCCGCGCTCTTCGTCGTGCTGTGGGCGAGCGGCTTCGTCGTCGCGCGGCTCGCGATGCCGCACGCGCCGCCGCTGGGCTTCCTCGCGGTGCGCTTCGCCGCGACGCTCGTCGCGCTCGCGCCGCTGATCCTCGCGGCGCGCGCGCCGTGGCCCGACGCCCGCACCGCCGGCCACCTCGCGGTCTCGGGCCTGCTGATCCACGCGGCCTACCTGTCGGGCGTCTGGGTCGCGGTCTCGCTCGGCATGAGCGCGGGCGTCTCGGCGCTGATCGTCAACCTGCAGCCGGTGCTGACCGCGGTGTGGATGGCGGCGAGCACCGAGCGCGTCGCGCCCCGGCAGTGGCTCGGGCTCGCGCTCGGCTTCGGCGGCGTCGCGCTCGTCGTCGCACACCGGATCGGCACCGAGGGGCTCGCGCCGTCGGCGATCGCGCTGTGCGTCGGCGCGCTGCTCGCGATCACCGCGGGCACGCTCTACCAGCGCCGCCACGCGCCCGCGTTCGACCTGCGCACCGGCGTCTTCGTCCAGTACGCGGCCTCGCTCGCCGCCGTGGCGCCGCTCGCCGCGTGGCTCGAGACGCCCGACTTCGAGCCGACGGCGCCGCTCGCGATCGCGCTCGGCTGGTCGGTCGCCGCGCTGTCGATCGGCAGCGTGTTCCTGATGTTCACGCTGATCCGCCGCGGCTCGGCCACCCGCGTCGCGAGCCTGTTCTACCTCGTGCCGCCGGTCACCGCGCTGCAGGCCTGGCTGCTGTTCGACGAGCCGTTCGGCCCGACGGCCGCCGCCGGCATGGCGCTCACCGCGATCGGCGTGGCGCTGGTCGTGCGTCGATAGTCGACGCGCGCCGACCTCCCGGACCTTCCCCGATGACCCGCACCGAACGACCCGAGCGCGAACGCCGCGACGCCTATCCCCACCTGCTGCCGATCACCACCCGCTGGGCCGACAACGACCAGTACGGGCACGTGAACAACGTCGTCTACTACGCGTACTTCGACACGGTGGTGAACCGCTGGCTGATCGAGCGCGGCGCGCTCGACGTCGCCGGCGGCCCGGTGATCGGGCTGGTCGTCGAGACCGGCTGCCGCTACTTCGCGCCGCTCAGCTTCCCCGACACGGTGCACGCCGGCCTGCGGGTCGCCTCGATCGGCACGAGCAGCGTGCGCTACGAGATCGCGCTGTTCGCGAACGACGCGCCGACCGCGGCCGCGCAGGGCCACTTCGTCCACGTGTACGTCGACCGCGTCGATCGCCGGCCGACGCCGCTGCCGGCGGCGCTGCGCGCGGTGCTCGAGCCGCTGCGGGTCGGGACGCGCTGAAGCGCGCGGCCGGCGGGCGATGCCGCGCGGCGCTCAGTGCCGCAGGCAGATCTTGCCGAAGTGCGCGCCCGACCTCAGGTACGCGAGCGCGTCCTTCAGCTCGTCGAACGCGAACACCCGGTCGATCACCGGCTCGAGGCGGTGCTGCCCGATCGCGCGCGCCATCGCCTCGAAGGCGTCGCGCGAGCCGACGGTGATGCCCTGCAGCCGGACCTGGCGGGTGACGATCAGGCCGAGCGACGCGTTCAGCGTGCCGCCCGACAGCACGCCGATCATCGAGATCGTGCCGCCCGGGCGGATGCAGCGCAGCGACTGCGGCAGCGTGTGCTCGCCGCCCAGCTCGAGGATGTGGTCGAAGCCGGCGTCGCCGGTGATCGCGCGCGAGGCCTTCGCCCAGTCGGGCACGGCGCGGTAGTTGAGGCCCGCGTCGGCGCCGAGCGCGGCCGCGCGGGCGAGCTTGTCGTCGCTCGACGAGATCACCGTCACGTGCGCGCCGGCGAGCTTGGCGAACTGCAGCGCGAAGAGCGCGACGCCGCCGGTGCCCTGGACCAGCACCCGGTCGCCCGGTCCGATCCCGCCTTCGGTGACCAGCGCGCTCCAGGCGGTCAGCGCCGCGCAGGGCAGGGCGGCGGCCTGCTCGTCGCTCAGGTGGTCGGGCACGTGCGCGACGCCCTCCTCGGGCAGGACCATCAGGTCGGCCATCACGCCGTCGATCGGCCCGCCGAGCGTGCGGGTGATCCGCTCGAGCGACGGCGGGCCGCCGATCCAGCGCTGCATGAACATCGGGCAGACCCGGTCGCCGACCTTCGCGCGGGCGACGCCGTCGCCGACCGCGATCACCTCGCCCGTGCCGTCCGAGATCGGGATCAGCGGGAGCGTGCCGGTGTACTTGCCGTAGCCCCGGTCGGGCACGACCAGGTCGCGGAAGTTGAGGGAGGCGGCCTTCATCCGCAGCAGCACCTCGCCCGGGCCCGGCGACGGGTCGGGACGGGTCGAGAGCCGCAGGTTGGCCAGGCCCCAGTCGTTCTCGATCTGGAAGACGCGCATGCCCGCATCTTCTCAGGAATCCACCCCTGCACGCATCCGCTCGGCACGGCTCGACCGTTCGTCGGAAAGTTGATGCGACGTGTTGGATATCGGTTCCAAGTCCTTCTTCGACCTCGTTTTTTTCCGAGCGCGCGAAGCGTGACCTTTGCTACACTCGAGCCAGGTCGCAGGGGGACGAATCGATGGTTTCGGTGTTCGAGAGCGCGCGGTTCCGGTTGCTGGCACTGGCTGCCGCGTTGATGGTCCTCCACGCGCCCCAGGCGGCCGACGCCGCCGAGCGGGCCCCGGCCCGCGGCAAGGTCGTCAAGACCGCCGACGCCCCGGCCGCCAAGCGCGCGGCCGCCGCGCCGCGCCGCGCGACGGCCCCGTCGGCCGCCCCGCTCGCGCCGCGCAAGGTCGCCGTCGCGACCGCCGCGGCGCCGACCACCACCCGCACCCGGATGTCGGCCCAGCCGCGCGCCCGGCTGGCCGCCGCGCCGGCCCGCGGCTCGCGGATGGTCAAGGCCTCGTACGCCCCCCGGATCGAGGCGCCGGCGCGCCTGTCGATCGGGCAGGCGATCGGCCTGCACCTGGTCGACGACCCGCTCGACCTGCGCTCGTCGGTCGCGATGGTGATCGACCAGCAGACCGGCGAGACGCTGTACCAGAAGAACGCCGACGCGGTGCTGCCGATCGCGTCGATCACGAAGGTCATGACCTCGATGGTGGTGCTCGACGCGGGCCTGCCGCTCGACGAGGTCCTCGAGATCACCGACGCCGACCGCGACACCGAGCGCTTCAGCTCGTCGCGGATGCCGATCGGCGCGCGGCTGACCCGCGGCGAGATGATGCAGCTCGCGCTGATGGCCTCCGAGAACCGCGCCGCGAACGCGCTCGGTCGCCACTTCCCGGGCGGCCTGCCGGCCTTCGTCGCGGCGATGAACGCCAAGGCGCAGGCGATCGGCATGGCCGACAGCCGCTTCACCGACCCGACCGGCCTGTCGAGCGGCAACGTCTCGAACGCCCGCGACCTCGCCCGGATGGTCCGCGCCGCGCACGGCTACCCGCTGGTGCGCCAGTACTCGACCGCGAGCGAGCTCGCCGTCCAGGTCGGCGCCCGCCAGATCGCGTTCCGCAGCACCAACCGGCTGATCGACGACCGGCACTGGGACATCGGCCTGCAGAAGACCGGCTACATCTCGGAGGCCGGCAAGTGCCTGGTGATGCAGGCGCGGATCGACGGCCGCCAGACGATCATCGTGCTGCTCGACGCGACCGCCACGCACTCGCGCTTCGCCGACGCGCAGCGGCTGCGCAAGTGGGTCGCCCAGCATCCGCGCACCGAGCCGTCGCTGCACGCCGACACCCGCAGCTGAGCGCCGCGGGCGTCCGGCCCGCCCCGGACGGCGTCCCGCCCCGGTCGATCGACCGGGGCGTCGCGCGTCAGGGCTCCGGATCGAAGCCGATCGCCGCCGAGATCTGCCCGGCGGTGCGGCACAGCAGGTCGATCCAGTCGTCCTGCAGGAAGTCCGACGGCGCCGAGATCGACAGGCCCGCGACCAGCTTGCCCGCGTCGTCGCGGATGCCCGCCGCGATGCACCGCACCCCGAGCTCGAGCTCCTCGTTGTCGCGTGCGT
>DASPJX010000015.1:0-11769 GCA_035628395.1 Burkholderiaceae bacterium
GGCGCCGAGGCCTGCGGCGCCGCGCTTCGGGCCTGCGGCGCGACGCTCGGGTCGGCGGTGCGCGGCTCGGGCCTGCGGCGCGACGCTCGGGTCGGCGGCGCGGCGCTCGGTCGGCGGCGCGCGGCTCAGGCCGGCGGCGCGGACTGCGCGAGCGCGTCCTTCAGCGCGGCCGTGCCCTGCGCGCCCGAGACCGCGAGCCGGCGGTCGAAGACGAAGAACGGCACGCCGCCGATGCCCGACTCGCGCATCCGCCGGTCGGACTCGGCGATCTCCTCGCGCAGGTCGTCGCCGTCGAGCATCGCGCGCGCGGCGGCCGCGTCGAACCCGGCCTCGCCGGCGATCGCCGCGAGCACCGCCGGATCGCCGGTGTAGCGGCCCTCGACGAAGTACGCGCGGAACAGCGCCTCGACGAGCGGATCGGCGTCGCCCCGCTCCTGCGCCCAGGCGATCAGCCGGTGCGCGTCGAGCGTGTTCGGCTGGCGCTCGATGCGGTCGAAGTCGAGCGCGAGCCCGACCGTGCGCCCCGCCTCGCGCACCCGGGCGTAGATCTGCGCGGCGCGCTCGGCGCCGCCGAACTTGCGCTCGAGGTACTCGCGGCGGTCGATGCCCCCGGGGGGCAGGTCCGGGTTCAGCTGGAACGCGTGCCAGCGCACGACCGGCCGCTCGGCGGCGGGCAGCGACTCGAGCGCGGCCTCGAGCTGGCGCTTGCCGATCCAGCACCACGGGCAGACGACGTCGGAGACGACGTCGATCGTGCGGGAAGAGGGGATGTCCATCCCGCTACTGTACGCCGCCGCGGCGGCCGCGCCGGACCCGCCCTCCGCGGGCCGCTCAGGCCACGCCGAGGTAGATCTGCCGGATCCGGTCGTCGCGGTTCAGCTCGTCGACCGGGCCCTCGCGCGCGACGTGCCCGTGCTCGAGCACGTACGCGCGGTCGGCGATCCGCAGCGCCGACAGCGCGTCCTGCTCGGCCATCACGATCGCGACCCCGCTCTCGCGGATGAGCCGGATCGCGTCGAAGATCTCCATCTTCAGCCGGTGCGCGATGCCCACCGACGGCTCGTCGAGCAGCAGCAGCTTCGGCGCGCCCATCAGCGCGCGCCCGATCGCGACCATCTGCTGCTGGCCGCCGGACAGCGTGCTGACCACCTGCCGGTCGCGCTCCTTCAGGATCGGGAACAGCCGGTGCACCCGCTCGAGGTCGCGCGCGACCGCGTCGGCGTCCCGGCGCAGGTACGCGCCGAGCATCAGGTTCTTGTGCACCGTCAGCTCCGGGAAGAGCCGCCGGCCCTCCGGGCAGTGGCAGATGCCGCGGCCGACCGCCTGCTCGGTCGGCACGCCGTGCAGCGAGCGGCCCTCGAAGTCGAGCGTGCCGCTCGACGGCATCGCGCGCGAGATGCACCTGAGCAGCGTCGACTTGCCCGCGCCGTTGGGTCCGAGCACCGCGACGAACTCGCCCGCGCCCACCCGCATCGTCACGCCCTCGAGCGCCACCGCCTTGCCGTAGGCGGCCGACAGGTCCCGCACGTCAAGCAGCATGCTCGGGCTCCTGGCGGCCGATGTAGGCCTCGACCACGCGCGGATCGGCGACGATGCGATCGGGCGTGCCGACGGCGATGACCTCGCCGAAGTCGATCGCGACCACCCGCGACACCAGCCGCATGAACTCGCGCAGCTTGTGCTCGATCAGCATGATCGTCAGGCCGCGCCGCTCGTGCAGGTCGCGGATCAGCGCCGACAGCTCGGCGATCTCGCCGGAGCCCAGGCCGGCGAACGGCTCGTCGAGCAGCAGCAGCTTCGGATCGGTGGCGAGCGCGCGCGCGATCTCGAGCCGGCGCTGGTCGCCGTACGACAGCAGCTCCGCGGCGGTGCGCTCCTTGCCGGCGAGGCCGACCTGGCGCAGCAGCTCGCGCGCGCGGTCCTCGAGCCGGTCGTGCCGCACGCGCGGCCCGAGGCTGCCCACGACCACGTTCTCGAGCACCGTCATGCCGACGAAGGGCCGGCACAGCTGGAAGGTGCGGGCGACGCCGAGCGCGACCACGCGGTGCGGCGGCAGGCCGAGCAGCGAGCGGCCCTCGAGCAGCGCCTCGCCCGAGTCGGGCCGGATGAAGCCGGTCAGCAGGTTGTAGAGCGTCGTCTTGCCCGCGCCGTTCGGCCCGAGGATGCCGAGCACCTCGCCCTGCGCGACCTCGAGCGACACCGCCTTCACCGCGTGCAGGCCGCCGAACTTCTTGTCGAGGCCCCGGACCGTCAGCAGCGCGCTCATCGCGGCACCTCCCCGGCGCGCGTGCCGGCGGCGGCGGCGCCGCGCCCGGCGCCGACGATCGCGTCGACCGTCGCGCTGCGCGCCGGCACCGGCGCGGGCGCGTCGTCGTCGCGCGCGCCGAGCAGGCGGCGCACCCGGCCCCAGATCGGCGCCACCAGCCCGCCCGGCAGGAAGAACAGGATCAGGATCAGCACGAGGCTGTAGATCATCAGCCGCCACTCGCCGAAGTCGCGCAGCAGCTCGGTCATCAGCGTCAGCAGCAGCGCGCCGCCCACCGGACCGTAGATCGAGGTCATGCCGCCGACGTACACCATCGTGATGATCGTGATCGACGTCACCACCGCGAACAGCTGCGGGCTCACCTGCAGCTGGTAGTGCGCGTACAGCGCGCCGCCCAGCCCGGCGAACGCCGCGCTGATCACCAGCGAGGCGATCTTGTAGAAGGTCACGTTCAGGCCGGCCGCCTGGCAGGTGGCCTCGTCGCCGCGGATCGCGCGCAGGATCAGGCCCCAGTGCGAGCGCGCGAGCCACGCCAGCAGCGCCGTCGTGACCGCCAGGATCGCGAGCACCATCCAGTAGAAGTGCAGCGGCCGGCGCAGCAGCGGCTCGATGCCGTTGATGCCCTCCTCGCCGCCGGTGTACTCCCAGAAGATCAGCATCAGCCGCTGCATGATCACCGCGCCCGACAGCATCGCCAGCGCGAAGTACGGGCCCTTCAGCCGCAGCGTCGGGAAGCCCATCAGCAGCGCGAACAGCATCGCGACGATCATGCCGGCGGGCAGCCCCCACCACGGCCCGAAGCCGAACTGCGTGTTGAGGAAGCCGGCCGCGTACGCGCCCACGCCGATGAACAGCGAGTGGCCGAAGTTCTCGCGGCCGGTGAGCCCGGACATGAAGTCCCAGCTGACGGCCCAGATGGCGTAGATCGCCGCCACCGTCAGCACGCCGGTCAGGTAGTTGCTGCCGACCACGGCGGGGAGCGCGGCGAGCGCCGCGAGCGCCGCCGAGGCGCCGAGCCAGTCGATGCGGGAGGTCTTCACGTCAGAATGCGGCCCGACGGCCGAAGAAGCCCGCGGGCCGCACGACCAGCATCAGCAGCGTCGCCGCCACCGACACGATCTCGGTCCACGAGGTGGAGATGCCGTAGGCGACGAGCGTCTCGGCGTAGCCGAGCATCAGCGCCGCGACGATGCTGCCCGGGATGGAGCCGAGCCCGCCGACGACCACGATCGCGAAGGCCTTGACGATCGGCAGCAGGTGCATCGTCGGCTGCACGGTCAGGAACGGTCCGGCCATGATGCCGGCCAGCGCCGCGAGGCCCGCCGACATCGCCATCACGATCGAGAAGATCCGGTCGCTCGGGATGCCCATGTACCGCGCCGCCTCCGGGTCCTGCGAGATCGCGAGGATCGCCGCGCCCAGCCGCGTGCGCTGCACGAACGCGTAGAGCGCGCCGATCGACGCGATCGCGACCGCGAGCGTCAGCAGCCGCTGGCCCGCGACGTCGACGCCGCCGATCGTGTACTTCTCGTCGACGAACGCCGGCACGTTGCGGTACTCCGAGCCGAAGGTCAGGAACAGCGCCTGCTCGACGACCAGCGCCACCGCGAGGGTGATCATCAGCACCGCGAGCTGCGAGGCGCGCATCGGGCGCACGAGGAAGCGCTCGACCAGCACGCCGAACGCCGCCACGCCCGCGACCGACGCGACGGCCGCCGCCCACAGCGGCCAGCCCGCCAGCGAGGTCAGCGCGTAGGCGCCGTACGCGCCGAGCGCGTAGAACGCGCCGTGGGCGAGGTTGAGGATGCGCGCGACGCCGAAGATCAGCGTGAAGCCGACCGCGAGCATCGCGTAGATGGCGCTGGTGACCGCGCCGACGATGACGATCTCGAGCACGATGGATCCGGGGCGGACGGGCCGCTCGCGGGCGGCGCCGGGTGGAGGGAGCGCGGGCGCCACGGGCGCGCCTGCGCGGATGTCGACCGTCCGGGGCCGGCGGTCCCGGTCAGCGACCGGGCGCCGGCGTCCCGCCCCGGGTCACTTCGCGAGCCACGGCGGCATGATCATCTTCCCGCTGCGCAGCTCCTTCGGCCACAGCACGACGCGCTCGCCCTTGTCCTGCCACTGGGCGAGCAGGAAGTTGATGTTCTTGCCGCCCGCCTTGACGTCGTGCGTCTCGTCGAACTCCAGGTGACCGGCGATGCCCGGCATGCTGGTCTTCTCGAGCTCCCGGATGATCGCGTTCGTGTCGAGGCTCTTCGCGCGCTCGGCCGCCTGCGCGTACGCGTGGATCGCGTCGTAGGTGCCGAACGCGGTGTAGACCGGCACGCGCCCGGTGCGCTTCTTGAACTCGTCGAAGAACGGGATCGTCTTCTCGGTCAGCGGCGCGCGCACCGCGAAGTTGGCGGCGATCTGGCTGATCGACTTGCCGCCCACGCGGTCGTAGAAGTCGCCGTCCTGGCTCTTCACGTCGATGCCGCCGTACGGGATCGGGAAGCGCGCGTCGTGCCACTGCTTCGCGAAGATGTCGCTCGAGGCGTGCGACAGGATCACGATCAGGTACTGCGCGTTGCTCGCCCGGACCTTCGACAGCAGCGGCGAGAAGTCCGAGGTCTGGGTGTCGAAGAACTCGGTCATGCGGATGTCGGCGCCGACCTCGGTCGCGCCCTTGCGCAGCACCGGCACGAGGTCCTGCACCCACTTGGCGTTCTCGCCGACGATCGCGATCCGCTTGTAGTCGAGCTCGCCGATCAGGTGGCCCGAGATCCAGCCGACCAGCTGACGCGCCTGATGCGCGGCGTTGATCGGCCCGACGCGGAAGACGTACTTGTAGTTGTCGTAGTCCTGCTTGACCTTCGCGGTGATCGCCGGCGACGCGGCGCCCACGCCGAGGTAGATCGTCTTGGCCGACGAGATGTGCGGCAGCTGGGCGAGCGTGACGCCGCTGGTGTAGCCGCCCACGATGACGTCGACCTTCTCGTCGGCGGTCAGCTTCTTGATCGCGTTGATGCCGGTCTCGGGATTCTCGGTCTCGTCGGCGACGACGAAGGTCAGCCTGCGGCCGAGCACGCCGCCCTTCGCGTTGACCTCGTCGATCGCGATGCGGGCCGCGTCCTGCGTGTCGCGGCCGACCTGCAGCTGGATGGCGGTGGTGAGGCCGATCTTGATCGGGCCCTGCTGCGCACGGGCCGGGCCGGCGGCGGCGAGGCCGGCGATGGCCGCGATCGAGGTGACCGCGTTCCTGCGGGACGACTGCATGGTGTCTCCTCCACGTGTCTGCCCGCGGCCGCGGCGCGCGCGGAGGCGCGACGTCGTGCGGGCGGTCTGCGAACCGGGTGCGGCCTCGGTGCATGGGCCGCTTCGTCGTCGGACCACTCTAGCACCCGCACCTCGGCGCTGTCGTGCCGGCGCGCGGCGCGGGCGCCCGCGGGCGTTCCGGAGATCGGTCGGACGGTCGTCGCCGGCGCGCCGCCTCAGGCGAGGCGCCGGTAGCCGATCGCCTCGGCCGCGTGCGGCGCGGCGACCGCCGCCGCGCCGGCGAGGTCGGCGATCGTGCGGGCGAGCCGCAGCAGGCGCGGCAGCGCGCGCGCCGACAGGCCGAGCCGCTCGATCGCGGCCGCGACCAGCGCGCGGCCGGCGTCGTCGAGCGTCGCGTGCCGCTCGAGCGCGGCCCCGGCGAGCGCGGCGTTGGGCACGCCCTGGCGGGCGAGGGCGATCGCGCGCGCCGCGGCGACCCGCGCGCGCACCGGCGCGCTGGCCTCGCCGGCGGGCTGCGACATCAGCTCCTCGCGCGACAGCGGCGGCACCTCGACGTGCATGTCGATCCGGTCGAGCAGCGGGCCCGACAGGCGGCCGCGGTAGCGCGCGACCTCGTCGGCCGAGCAGCGGCAGCGCCCGCTCGCGTGGCCGTGCCAGCCGCAGGGACAGGGATTCATCGCCGCGACCAGCTGGAACGCGGCCGGGAACTCCGCCTGGCGCCCGGCGCGCGAGATCGAGACCCGGCCGGTCTCGAGCGGCTCGCGCAGCGTCTCGAGCACCGGGCGCCGGAACTCGGGGATCTCGTCGAGGAACAGCACGCCGCGGTGCGCGAGCGAGATCTCGCCCGGGCGCGGCGTGCCGCCGCCGCCCACCAGCGCCGGCCCCGAGGCCGAGTGGTGCGGCGCGCGGAACGGCCGCAGGCCCCAGGCCGCGTCGGCTGCGCCGCCCGCGAGCGAGCGCACCGCGGCCGCCTCGAGCGCCTCGTCGTCGGTCATCGGGGGCAGCAGCCCGGGCAGCCGGCGGGCGAGCATCGACTTGCCGGTGCCCGGCGGGCCGACCAGCAGCAGCCCGTGCGAGCCGGCCGCCGCGACCTCGAGCGCGCGGCGCGCGGCCTGCTGGCCGCGGACCTCGCCGAGGTCGGGCTCGTCGACGCCGGCGCCGGCCGGCGCCGCGGGCGTGGCCGGCGCGTCGAGCGGGCCGTCGGCGGCGACCGCCGCCCAGGCCTGCGCGAGCGTGGCGGCCGCGCGCGTGCCCGCGTAGCCGGCCGGTGCCGCCTCGGCCGCGCTCGGGGCCGGCAGCACGAGGCGCCGGCCCCGGCCCTCGCGGCGGACCGCGAGCGCCATCACGAGCGCGCCGCGGATCGGCCGCAGCGCGCCCGACAGCGACAGCTCGCCCATCAGCTCGAAGCCGTCGAGCGTGCGCTGCGGCACGCCCGCGGCGGCGGCCAGGATGCCGACCGCGATCGGCAGGTCGAATCGCCCGGAGCCCTTCGGCAGGTCGGCGGGCGCGAGGTTGACGGTGATGCGGCGGGCCGGGAAGTCGAAGCCGGCGTGGACGACCGCCGCGCGCACGCGCTCGCGGCTCTCGCGCACCTCGGCGTCGGGCAGCCCGACGACGTGGAAGGCCGGCAGGCCGTTGGCGAGGTGCACCTCGACCGACACCGGCGGCGCGTCGACGCCGACCAGCCCGCGGCTGTGGACGACGGCGAGCGACACGGCGGGCGGACGGCGGAAGTGAGCGCCCGCTCTCGCGCCGGCTCAGGCGTCGCCGGCGGGCGGCTCGCCCAGTCGGGCCTCGAGCGCCTCCAGCCGGCGGCGCAGCCGGGCGACGGTCTCGACCTGGATCTCGAACTCCTCGCGGGTGACGAGGTCCATCCGCTGGAACGACTGCGCGAGCATCGCCTTCACGTTGCGCTCGAGGTCGGCCGCCGGGCTCGAGCGGAACAGATCGGCGATGCGCTGCTGGAGGTCGGCGAGGAGCGCGGGCCCGTCCGTCGTCGTGGTCATGGGGATCTCCGGATGCCGGGCCAGTCTAGCACCGGGGTCGGACGGCTCCCCGGGTCGCGTTCGCGCCGTCGGACGTAGGCCGGACGGTCCGGCACGGCGCGCCCGGACCGTGCACCGCTCCGGGGCATCGCTCGGGATGCACGGTTCCGGTGCGTCGATTCCGGGCATCGGCCCGGGCGAGGCCCCTCAGGATCGGTCTCGCGCGCCATCGTGGTGCGTCCTCGAGTGGCACGGGAAATGCAAAGGTGTGCCGTCCGTGCCTCGCGTCCACGACATCCCGACACCCACAACACCGGAATCCGGAGAGCCCCGAATGAAGAAGACCGTGTTCGCCCTCGCCGCCGTCGCCTCGCTGGCCCCGGCGCTCGCGAGCGCCCAGGCCGCCGCCGCCAGTCCGCTGACCGGCAACATGACGATCACCAGCGACTACCGGTTCCGCGGCATCTCGCAGACGCTGCTCGCGCCGGCCATCCAGGGCGGCATCGACTACGCGCACTCGAGCGGCCTCTACCTCGGCAACTGGAACTCGAGCATCTCGTCGAACCAGTACTTCAACGCCGCCGGCGTGGAGATGGACTTCTACGGCGGCTACAAGTTCCCGATCGGCGGCGACGTCACCCTGGACGTCGGCGGCATCTACTACCTCTATCCGCGCGCGTTCCAGCTCGACCCCGCCAACGCCGGCAACACCTCGGCGAAGTACGACAACTTCGAGCTCTACGTCGGCGGCGCGATGGGCCCGCTGAGCGCGAAGGTCTTCTTCGCGTTGACGAACCTGTTCGGCCTCGGCGAGCTCGGCGGCGAGTCGTCGAAGGGCTCGTACTACGTCGACGTCAACTACGCCACCGAGATCGCCCCGAAGCTCACGCTCGGCGCGCACGTCGGCTACCAGAAGGTCCGCAACTACGGCGACCTCGACTACGTGGACTACAAGCTCGGCCTGACCTACGACTGGACCGGCTGGCTGCTCGGGGCCGCGTTCGTGGGCACCAACGCCGACGACAACCTGTACGTCGCCGCGACCACCGACGGCCGCATCCGCCGCATCGGCAAGAACGGCGTCGTGTTCTCGATCGGCAAGACGTTCTGACGATCTCCGGCGCGGGGCCGCGGCCCCGCGCCTCCTCGAAGCAGGAACCACCATGAAACTGATCACCGCCATCATCAAGCCCTTCAAGCTCGACGAGGTCCGCGAGGCCCTGTCCGGCATCGGCGTCCAGGGCATCACCGTCACCGAGGTCAAGGGCTTCGGCCGCCAGAAGGGCCACACCGAGCTCTATCGCGGCGCCGAGTACGTCGTCGACTTCCTGCCGAAGGTGAAGATCGAGGCGGCGGTCTCCGCCGACCTCGTCGAGCGCGCGATCGAGGCGATCGAGGCCGCCGCGCGCACCGGCAAGATCGGCGACGGCAAGATCTTCGTCTACGACCTCGAGCAGGTCATCCGGATCCGCACCGGCGAGACCGGCGGCGACGCGCTCTGAGCGCACACACGCATTCCAAGCAACGAGGAACCCGATCATGAACCGCATCGCACGAACGCTGGCGCTGATGGCGGCGCTGTGCATCGCGCCCTGGGGCGGCGCCGCCGTCGCCGCCGACGCCGGCACGCCCGCCGCCCGGACCGCGCCGGTCCTGCTCGCGCAGGCCGCCCCGGCCGCGGACGCGAAGAAGGACGAGGCGCCGGCCGCGAAGGCCGAGGCCGCGACCGAGGAGAAGAAGGACGCCCCCGCCGCCGCGGCCCCCGTGCCGAACAAGGGCGACACCGCGTGGATGCTGATCGCCACCGCGCTCGTCGTCCTGATGATCGTGCCCGGCCTCGCGCTGTTCTACGGCGGCCTGGTGCGCAGCAAGAACATGCTGTCGATCCTGATGCAGGTGATGATGGTGTTCTCGCTGGTGTCGGTGCTGTGGGTCGTGTACGGCTACACGCTCGCGTTCGGCGGCGACGGCACGTTCTACGGCACCTTCGACAAGCTGTTCCTGAAGGGCGTGACCGTCGATTCGGTCGCGGCGACCTTCAGCAAGGGCGTGGTGATCCCCGAGTACGTGTTCATCGCGTTCCAGGGCACGTTCGCGGCGATCACGCCGGCGTTGATCGTCGGCGCCTTCGCCGAGCGGATCCGCTTCTCCGCGGTGCTGCTGTTCGTCGTGCTGTGGTTCACCTTCGCGTACCTGCCGATCGCGCACATGGTCTGGTACTGGGCCGGTCCGGACGCGATCACCGACGCCGCGTCGCTCGAGGCGGTCACCGCCGCGGCCGGCTACATGTGGGCCAAGGGCGCGCTCGACTTCGCGGGCGGCACCGTCGTGCACATCAACGCCGGTGTCGCCGGCCTGGTGGGCGCGTACATGCTCGGCAAGCGGGTCGGCTACGGCCGCGAGTCGCTCACGCCGCACAGCCTGACCCTGACCATGGTCGGCGCCTCGCTGCTTTGGGTGGGCTGGTTCGGCTTCAACGCCGGCTCCAACCTGGAAGCCAACGGCGTCGCCGCGCTGGCGTTCGTCAACACGCTGGTCGCCACCGCCGCCGCCACGCTGTCCTGGATCGCCGGCGAGGCGCTGTCCAAGGGCAAGGCCTCGATGCTGGGCGCCGCCTCGGGCGCCGTCGCCGGCCTGGTGGCCATCACGCCGGCCGCCGGCTTCGTCGGCCCGATGGGCGCGATCGCCATCGGCCTGATCTCCGGCCTGCTGTGCCTGTGGGGCGTCAACGGCCTCAAGCGCCTGCTGGGCGCCGACGACTCGCTGGACGTGTTCGGCGTGCACGGCGTCGGCGGCATCCTGGGCGCGCTGCTCACCGGCGTGTTCGCCTCGCCCTCGCTGGGCGGCACCGGCATCTACGACTACGTGGCCAACAAGGTGAACCCGGAGTACCCGATCGGCAGCCAGGTCTGGATCCAGCTGCAGGGCGTGCTGACCACCGTGGTCTGGTCGGCCGTGGTGGCCTTCGTCGCCTACAAGGTCGTCGACCTGGTGATCGGCCTGCGCGTCACGGAAGAAGAGGAGCGCGAAGGCCTGGACATCTCCTCGCACGGCGAGACGGCGTACAGCCGTTGATGCTGGCGGCAGCGCAGCCGCGGCTGCGCTGCCCCTCCGCACCAGGCAAGTCTCCATTGGATGTTCGGCCCGCTTCGGCGGGCCGCTTTTTTGGCGGAATCGGCAGCGCGGGTCGCGGCGACGCCGGAACTACTCGAGCACCGGGAACGTGAGCCGAGCGTTGGCTTCGTCGTGCTCCAGCTCCACGTCCTCCGAGCGCGCGATCGCGACGACTTCGGGCCAGGCCATGGGGCGGTAGGGAAGCTCGACGGACAGCGGCGGCTCGCCTTCGGTGCGGCGGATGCCGATCTCCATCACGACGCTGTCCTCTCCGGGCCGGGCCGTGATGACCACGTCGGCAGGACCTTCGGCGGGATCGGTGAGCGCCAGCAATGCGGCCGGCAACAGCATGCGGCCGGCCGCCCGGGCGATGGGCTGCTGCACGCCGGCGGCCTCGCCACGCAGGTTGAAGGCACGGAAGCTGAAGTTGCTGCGCAGCAGCGTCACGGCGTCCTCGACGGCGGCCTCGGCCGTGATCGTGGCGCCGGGCTCGGGCGCCAGCCAGGTGATCACGTCCAGGCAGTCCTGCACGGCAGCCTTGTGCAGGCTGTGGATCTTGGCGGCGCCGTCGTGCACCTGGGCCAGGTCCGGCGTCGGCGCGCGCAGGCGGCGCTCGAGCAGTTCGGTCACCATGCCGATGGGCTGCAGGTGCACCACCATCTGGTGGCGGATGGCGAAGGCGACGCGCCGAAGCAGCGCGTAGCGCGCCGATTCGACGAGCATCAGCTGGGCTTGGGCAGGGGAGGGGGCATTCATTGCAGCGCACGATGGTAGTCCTTTGCGCTTGCCCCGTGGCCACGCAGCGGCACAATGGCCGCCCTCGTCCGCAGCAGGCCCCCATGAGCTCCTGGCACACCCTCGTCGAGCAACGCGACAGCCTCGGCGAATCGCCGTTCTGGCATCCGCAGGAGCGCCAGCTCTACTGGGTGGACATCCCGGGCCGGCAGTTGCGCCGCTTCGATCCGGACCGCCGCCAGCTGCAGTCCTGGCCCATGCCGCAGGAGCCCGGCTGCATCGCGCCGGCGCGCAGCGGCGGGCTGGTGGTGGCGCTGCGCGACGGCATGTACCGGGCGCGCGATTGGGGTGGCGGGCTCGATCTGCTGCATCGCTTCGGCCACGACGTGGCGACCACCCGCTTCAACGACG
>DASPJX010000016.1:0-5644 GCA_035628395.1 Burkholderiaceae bacterium
TGCAGTGGGCGGCGCATTGAGGACAGAAGGATTTAGGAGAGACGGAAATGGCATATAGCGACAAGGTACTGGACCACTACGAAAACCCGCGCAACGTCGGTTCGCTGGACAAGAGCGACCCCAACGTCGGCACCGGCATGGTGGGCGCTCCCGCTTGCGGCGACGTGATGAAGCTGCAGATCCGCGTGGGCGAGGATGGCGTCATCGAGGACGCGAAGTTCAAGACCTACGGCTGCGGCTCGGCGATCGCGTCGAGCTCGCTGGTCACCGAGTGGGTCAAGGGCAAGACGCTCGACGAGGCGATGTCGATCAAGAACACGCAGATCGCCGAGGAGCTCGCGCTGCCGCCGGTCAAGATCCACTGCTCGATCCTCGCCGAGGACGCGATCAAGGCCGCGATCGACGACTACCGCGCGAAGCACGGTTCGGTCGACCAGGCGAAGGCCGCCTGAGGGGGATCCGACGATGGCGATCACCCTGACCGAGTCGGCCGCCCGCCACGTCGCCCGCAACATCGAGCGGCGCGGCAAGGGCATCGGCCTGCGCCTCGGGGTCAAGACGACCGGCTGCTCGGGCCTGGCGTACAAGCTCGAGTACGCGGACGAGCCGGCGCCCGAGGACGTGAGCTTCGAGTCCCACGGCGTGCGGGTGCTGGTCGACCCGCGCAGCCTGACGTACATCGACGGCACCGAGCTCGATTTCGTCCGCGAGGGCCTGAACGAGGGGTTCAAGTTCAACAACCCCAACGTGAAGAGCGAGTGCGGCTGCGGCGAGTCGTTCAAGGTCTGAACGATCTCGCCGACCGGACGGGAGGCGGCCGCGGGCCGCCTCGTCGTTTGGCGGCTCCGGCGACCATGGACATCCTGAAGAAGAACCACTTCGAGCTGCTCGGCCTGCCCGAGCGGTTCGCGATCGACGAGGGCGAGCTGCAGGCCGCCTACCGCCGCTTCCAGGGCGCGGTGCATCCCGACCGCTTCGCGGCCGCGGGCGCGACCGAGCGGCGGATCGCGATGGAGCTCGCCACCCGCGCGAACGAGGCGTACCGCACGCTCGCCGACCCCGGGCGACGGGCCGCGTACCTGTGCGAGCGCCACGGCGCGCCGATCCGCGCGGAGACCAACACCGCGATGGCGCCCGCGTTCCTCGTCGAGCAGATGGAATGGCGCGAGGCGCTCGAGGACGCGCGCGCCGGACGCGACCGGGAGGCGCTCGAAGGCCTGTCGCGGCTGCTGTGCGATCATCGCGGTCGCCTCCTCGACGAGCTCGGCGCCGCGATCGACCTCGACCGCGACTGGCCCCGGGCCGCCGACGCGGTGCGCCGCTGGATGTTCGTCGACAAGTTCGGGGCCGAGGTGGCCTCGGCCGAAGACGCGCTGGCCGCCTGAGGACTCCCATGGCCCTGCTCCAGATCTCCGAACCCGGGATGTCGCCCGAGCCGCACCAGCGCCGGCTCGCGGTGGGCATCGACCTGGGCACCACCAACTCGCTGGTCGCGACGGTGCGCTCCGGCGTGTCCGAGGTGCTGCCCGACGAGCTCGGTCGTCCGCTGCTGCCCTCGGTGGTGCGCTACCTGCCCGACGGTCGCGTCGAGGTCGGGCACGTCGCCTGGGAGTGCGCGTCCAGGGATCCGCGCAACACGATCGTCTCGGTCAAGCGCTACATGGGGCGCGGCCTCGCCGACGCGACCCGCCACCGCTCGCCGTACGAGTTCGTCGACGCGCCCGGCATGGTGCGGCTGCGCACCGTCGCGGGCGAGCGCAGCCCGGTCGAGGTGTCGGCCGAGATCCTGCGGGTGCTGCGCGCGCGCGCCGAGGCTTCCCTCGGCGGCGAGCTGGTCGGTGCGGTGATCACCGTGCCCGCGTACTTCGACGACGCGCAGCGGCAGGCCACCAAGGACGCCGCGCGGCTCGCCGGCCTCGAGGTGCTGCGCCTGCTGAACGAGCCGACCGCCGCGGCGATCGCCTACGGCCTCGACCACGGCTCGGAGGGCACGTACGCGGTCTACGACCTCGGCGGCGGCACCTTCGACATCTCGATCCTGCGGCTGACGCGGGGCGTGTTCGAGGTCATCGCGACCGGCGGCGACACCGCGCTCGGCGGCGACGACTTCGACCGCCGGCTCGCCGAGTGGTTCGTCGAGCGCAACGGGCTCGGCGAGCTCGGGCCCGAGGACCTGCGGCGCGTGCTGAAGGCCGCGCGGCTGGCGAAGGAAGCCCTGAGCGACGCCGACGAGGCCTCGATCGAGGTGCGTCTCGGCGCGCGCGGATCGCTGTCGACGCGCGTCGACGCGGCGACGTTCCGCTCGATCACCGCCGACCTGCTCGCGCGCACGCTCGATTCGGCGCGGCGCGCGCTGCGCGACGCGCACCTGACGCCCGCGCAGGTCGAGGGCGTGGTGCTGGTCGGCGGCGCGACCCGGATGCCGCAGGTCCGCGAGGCGGTCGGCACGCTGTTCGGCAAGCCGCCGCTGGTCGATCTCGACCCCGACGCGGTCGTCGCGCTCGGGGCCGCGGTGCAGGCGGATCTGCTCGCCGGCAACCGCCGGGCCGACGACCAGGACTGGCTGCTGCTCGACGTGATCCCGCTGTCGCTCGGCCTGGAGACGATGGGCGGGCTCGTCGAGAAGATCATCCCGCGCAACGCGACGATCCCGGTCGCGCGCGCGCAGGAGTTCACCACCTACAAGGACGGCCAGACCGCGATGGCCGTGCACGTCGTGCAGGGCGAGCGCGACCTCGTCGCCGACTGCCGCTCGCTCGCGCGCTTCGAGCTGCGCGGCATCCCGCCGATGGCCGCCGGCGCCGCGCGCATCCGCGTGACCTTCCAGGTCGACGCCGACGGGCTGCTGTCGGTGACCGCGCGCGAGCAGTCCCAGGGCGTCGAGGCCTCGATCGCGGTGAAGCCCTCGTACGGCCTGTCCGACGACGAGATCGCGCGGATGCTGCAGGACTCGTTCGGCGCCGCGGAATCGGACATGCAGGCGCGCGCGCTGCGCGAGCAGCAGGTCGAGGCCGACCGGCTGATCGCCGCGACGCAGGTCGCGCTCGACGCCGACGGCGACCTGCTCGACGCCGCGCAGCGCGAGGCGATCGGTGCGCGGATGCGCGCGCTGCGCGCGATCGCGCAGGGCGACGACCCGCGCGCGATCGAGGCCGGCATCGGCGAGCTCGCGCGCGAGACCGAGTCGTTCGCGGCGCTGCGCATGGACCGCGCGGTGCGCGAGGCGCTCTCCGGGCGCCGCCTCGACGAGATCGGCTGACGCCGTCCCCGGACCCCCATGCCCACCGTCACCGTCCTGCCCCACGAGTCGCTCGCGCCGTCCGGCGCGTCCTTCGAGGCCGTCCCCGGCAAGAGCCTGTGCCAGCAGCTCGTCGACCACGGCATCGACATCGAGCACGCCTGCGGCATGGTCGCGGCCTGCACGACCTGCCACGTGATCGTGCGCGAGGGCTTCGCGCGCCTGCCGCCCTCCGAGGAGAAGGAGGACGACATGCTCGACAAGGCGTGGGGGCTCACCGCCACCTCGCGGCTGTCCTGCCAGGTGGATCCGGTCGCGACCGACCTGACGATCGAGCTGCCGAAGTACACGATCAACCACGCCCGCGAATGACGCCATGAAGTGGACCGACACGCTCGAGATCGCGATCGCGCTCGACGAGGCGCATCCCGACGCCGACCCGAACCACGTGCGCTTCACCGACCTGCATCGCTGGGTGCTCGCGCTGCCGGAGTTCGACGACGATCCGAAGCGCTCCGGCGAGAAGATCCTCGAGGCGATCCAGCAGGCCTGGATCGACGAGCGTGGCTGACGCGCCGGGATGACGCTCGATCCGGTCATCCTGTTCTTCGCGCTGGGCGTGCTCGCCCGGCTCGCGCGCTCCGACCTGCGGCTGCCCGAGGCGCTCTACGAGACGCTGTCGATCTTCCTGCTGCTCGCGATCGGGCTGAAGGGCGGGGCGCAGCTCGCGGTGCAGCCGCTGTCGTCGCTGTGGCCGGTGGCGCTCGCCGCGATCGCGGTGTCGGCCGTCGTGCCGCTGCTGCTGTATCCGGTGCTGCGGCGCGGCGTGAGGCTCGCGCCCGCCGACTCGGCGAGCATCGCCGCGCACTACGGATCGGTGTCGGTGGTGACGTTCGCGGTCGCGCAGAGCTCGCTCGCGCGCGCCGGGATCCCGCCCGAGCCCTACCTGGCAATGCTGGTCGCGGTGATGGAGGCGCCCGGCATCGTCGTCGGCGTGTGGCTCGCGCGGCGCGGGATGGCCGCCGCGCGGCACGACGCGGCGCCGGGGCTCGCGGCCGCGGTCGGCGCCGGGGCCCGGGTCGCGCCCGGACGGGCCGCGGCGAGCGCGCCGGCGCCGCGCGACGGCGGCGGCGCGTCGCTGCTGCACGAGGTGCTGTTCGGCAAGGCGGTCGTGCTGCTGCTCGGCGGCATCGCGATCGGCTGGATCGCCGGCCCCGAGGCGCTCGCGCCGCTCGATCCGCTGTACGTCGGGATGTTCAAGGGCGTGCTGTCGCTGTTCCTGCTCGAGCTCGGGCTGGTCGCGGGCGGCCGCCTGCAGGACCTGAAGCGCGCCGGGCCGCGCCTGCTCGCGTTCGGCCTCGTCGCGCCGCCGCTGCTCGCGGTGGCGGGCGCCTTCGTCGGGCTCGCGCTCGGGCTGTCGGCCGCCGGGATCGCGACGCTCGCGACGCTGACCGCGAGCGCGTCCTACATCGCGGCGCCCACCGCGATGCGGATCGCGGTGCCGCAGGCCAACCCGTCGCTGTCGATCGGCCTCGCCCTCGGCGTCACGTTCCCGTTCAACGTGCTCGTCGGCATCCCGCTGTACATCGAGCTCGGACGCCGGCTCGCGGGCTGACCCGCGGCGGCGCCGGCCAGGAGACGATCATGGAGACCCATCCGCGCAGGCTGCTGACGATCATCACCGAGGCGGTCATCGAGCGCTCGCTCGTCGCGGACGCCCGCCGGTTCGGCGCGCACGGCTACACGGTGATGGACGTGCGGGGCGGCGGCATGACCGGCGAGCGGGAAGGGGCCTGGGAGGCCGACCGCTCGATCGAGCTGCAGGTGGTCTGCGCGGCGGACGTCGCCGAGCGGATCGCCGAGCACGTGCTCGAGCGGTACGCGCCGCACTACGCGGTGTCGCTGTACCTGTCGGACGTGCAGGTGTTCCGGGCGCAGAAGTACTGACGCGGCGCCCGGTCGGGGCGCCGGATCAGATCGTCGAGGCGCTCGCCCGGCGGCCGGGCATCCAGAACGGGGCGCGGTCGGTGCCGGTCAGGCCGGACGGGAGCACGGCGCGCAGCGCGCGCTTGACCGACTCCGCGCTGCGGCGGTGCGCGGCGGCGATCTCCTCGACCGCGTCACCGCGCAGCCAGGCCCGGCGCAGCAGCACCAGTTCGTCTTCGTGCCAGGGCCCGTCGGCGCGCCAGCCGGGCCAATCACTCGCGGAGCAGGTCATGAAGCGTGGGCGGACCGCGGGGCCCGCTGTAGTCGGCACATGCACGAACAACGCGCGACCCTACCGGATGGTTGAACGCCGGATGAGGGAATTCCGCGATCTAGGGGCCGACGGCGGCGCGGCCGGGATGCGAAGGGGTCGGATCGGAACGGTCGAGCCGGAAGGTGTGGCGCCGGCGCATCGGCCGC
>DASPJX010000017.1:0-3182 GCA_035628395.1 Burkholderiaceae bacterium
TCACCGGGCGGGTGGGGGCGGGCGGGCGGGCGAGGCCGCGAGCGGCGGCACGCGCGCGGGCTCGGGCGGCGGCGCGAGCGGCAGCGGCTCCGCGGACGATTCGAACAGCGGCACGATGCGCCCGTCGGCGTACGCGACCCGGTAGCGCGCGAGCACCTGGTCGACGCGCGAGGCGGCGAGGGCGCTCTCGCCGGTCGAGAGCTCGGCGTACGCGTTCAGCAGGTCGAGCAGGTTGCGCCGACCGACGCGGAACTGCTCGAAGTAGACGGTGACGAGCTCGGTCGCGAGCTCGATCTGGCGCCCCGCCTGCGCGATCCGCCGGGCCGCGGCCGTGGCGTCGGCCGCCGCCTGGCGGCGCGCCTCCAGCACCTGCAGCGAGACGTCCTGCAGCGAGGCCTCGGCCCCCGCCTGCGCGGCCGCCGCGCCGCGCTCGGCGGCGGTCAGCCCCGGGTCGAAGGCCGGCCACGACAGCACCACGCGGGACAGCGGATCGCGCCCGCCGAAGGCCTCGAGGTCGAGGCGCGGGCCGCGCTGCAGCCTCAGCGCGCGTGCGTTCGCCTCGGCGGCGAGCACGTCGCGGCGCGCCGCCGCGATCGTCGGGTGGTCGTCGAGCGGCGAGGGCGGCGCCTCGGGCAGCGCCGCGATCGCGGGCAGCCCGAGCGCCGGCACGGCCAGCGGCTCGCGGTAGAAGCGCGCGAGCGACTGGCGCGCCACCTCCAGCTCGGCGATCCGGTCCTCGAGCTGGCCGCGCACGAGCTGGGTGCGGGCCAGCGCCTGCACGAGGTCGAAGCGCCGGCCGACGTCGATCGACGCGATCTGCCTGAAGTCCTCGGCCAGCCTCTGGTGCCGCTCGACGTTCGCCTCGGCCACGCGGACCAGCCAGGCCGCGCGCAGCGTCCGCAGGTACGCCTGCGTCGCCGCGAACGCGACGTCCTCGCGCGACACCACCGTCCGGTCCTCGAGCGCCGCCGTCGCCTGCGACTCGCGCTCGATCGCCGCCTCGATCGCGCCGAACGACCAGAGGTTCAGGCGCGCCCGCGGCAGCGGCGTCGACGCGGTCTCGCCCGCGACGCGCGCGGCGGCGCCGATGTCGACCGTCGGCAGGTGGCGCGCGCGCGCCTCCTCGATCCGGAAGCGGCCGATCTCGCGGTTGGCCTGCGCGGCGCGGATCGTCGGGAAGTCGTCGATCGCGGCGCGGACGACGGTCTCGAGGGGGGCGGCGGCGGCGGGGAGGGCGATCGCGAGCGCCGCGAGGAGCACGGTCCCGACCACGGCGCGCCCCGAGACCGGGCGCGCGCGGTCAGATGACGGTGATGACGTAGTCATGACCGGGTGCCGAAGGCGTCAGATCGAGCTGCAGGCGGTTGCCGGCCGAGTCGACCACGAAGGCGGCGTACGAATGCTCCCCGGGCGCCAGCGGACCGGAGGCGGACACGCCGTCCTGGAACTGGAAGGTCGGGCCGGCGCTGGTGAACGGGTTGCGCAGCTGCACGCCGTCGCGCTCGAACACCAGCGAGCGTCCGCCGTCGAGGACCGCGCCCAGGGTGACGACGAAGCGCGGCGTGGCGTCCGAGGTGTCGGCCCCCGGTGCGATCCTGACGCCCGTGCCGCCTGCACCCGGGCCGTTGTCGTAGACCCCGGTCGTCGAGGTTCCGGTGCCCGCCGTCGCGGTCTGCGTGTCGTAGTCCTGGAACACCGGTGCGATGCCGGGATTGGCGTTGCCGGCGGCATCCGTGAAGCCCGTCGTCGTGCCGTTGCCGGCCGGTACCTGCACGGTGAGCGTTCCCTGCATCTCCGGCAGCGGCGTGACGACGAACGTGTACGCGTTGCCGCCCGTGTTGACCAGGACCGGCGTGCCGTTGCCGCCGAACGCGTCGACGTCGGCCGACGTGAAGCCGAAGACGGGCTCGGTCGTCGCGAAGGAGAAGGTGACCGGGCCGACCGCGGTCGCACCGCTCACGTCGTCGCCGACGGTGCCGCCGGCGAACGTCGGCGAGGTGGTGTCCACCGTCACCACCAGCGCCGGGCTCGGCGCGCCGACCGTGCCGCCGCTCTCGTAGGCGTAGGTGATCGAGCGCGTGCCCTCGAGGAGGTCCGTCGACGGGGTCACCACGCCGCCGGCGTACGTGGCGCCCGCGTCACGCACGCCGTCGACGAACAGCACCACCGTCGCGCCGGTCGGCGGCGGGTCGATCGCGAACCCCGGACGCACGACGTTCGTCACGTCGTCCGTCGACGACACCCCCGAGTCGTCCGCCGCGAGCAGGTCGGGCGCGAACTGCGTCGTCGAGTACGTCAGCGTGCCCGCCGGGCCCGCGTTGCCCGCGGCGTCGGTCGCGACCGCGCGCAGCGCCTGCGGCGTGAGACTCGAGAAGCCCGCGAACGTGCCGGAGCTGGGCGAGGCGGTGGCGGTGTTCACCGACCATGCGCCCGTGCCCGGCACGATCAACGTGTAGTGAGTCTCGTATGTGCCGTTGCCGCCGGAATCGATCGAGAGCACGAGGGTCGATCCGGCCTCGGCGGTGCCCGAGATCACCGGGCGCGCGACGCCGGTGTCGGACGCGCCGGTGATCGTCGGCGCGGCCGGCGCGACGGTGTCCACCGACACCGGCCGGCTGCCGGCCGGCCCGGCGTTGCCGGCCGCGTCCGTGGCCGACACGAATATCTGAGTGGCGTTCTCGTTCGGTACGTACCCCGGGGCGAAGCTCGTCGTCCATGTACCGCCCGCGCTCGCGACGGCATTGCGCGTCGCGGTGCCCCAATCCACGACGACCGTGGACCCAGGCTCCGCCGTGCCTGACACCGACACTCCCGCTGCGCGCTCCGCCGCGTTGACCACGTCGTCTCCGGCAACCATCGCGACGCTCGGCAAGCCCGGGGGCGCCGTGTCGATCGCCACCGCTCGCACCGTCGTCCCACTGGCGTTTCCGGCAGCGTCCGTCGCGGTCGCCGTCAGCTGCGGCACGAGGTCGGATGGGATCTGACCCGCCGAGAAGTCGACGGACCAGGTGCCGTCGGCGGCCGCGACCGCGGTCCGCGTGACCGCGCCCCACGCCACGGCCACCGTGGAACCGGCCTCGGCAGTGCCGGAAACGACCACACCCCCTGACTTCTCCGCCGCGTTGACGCGGTCGTCCGTCGCGACCGCGAGCACGGTCGGCGCCGCGGGCGCCGTGGTGTCG
>DASPJX010000018.1:0-12344 GCA_035628395.1 Burkholderiaceae bacterium
GCGATTCATCGCGCGGCGCACGTCGCGGCCCTGAGGTGGGCGCGCGTCGGCGCCGGCGGACGTCGATCGTCGGTGCCGGCGGGTGGGGATCGTCGGTGCCGGGGACGAGGATCGTCGGTGCCCGCGGGCGGGGATCCGGCCGCGGGCCGCACCGATCGTCGCCGCGTCCGCGACGCGCCGCCGCGGAGATCGGCGCCCCGCGTTTGCCGGACGCGTCCGCCCTGCGTATCCTCGCGGCCTCTTCCGGCACCGGCGCATGCTCGTCGTCCTCGACGTCACCCTCCCCGTCTTCGCGCTCGTGTTCTGCGGCTGGCTCGCCGCGCGCCGCGGGCTGATGGGCGACGAGGCCGTCGCCGGCCTGAACGCGTTCGTGTTCTGGTTCGCGCTGCCCGCGATGCTGTACCGCGCGGTCTCGAGCCAGCCGGTGTCGCGGATCGCCGATCCGCGCTTCATCGCGGCGTGGACGGTCGCGGCGCTCGCGATCTTCTTCGCGACGCGGGCCCTGTCGCGGCGCGGCGCGCCGGATTCCGCGCAGCGCACCGGCCACGCGTTCACCGTCGCGCACGGCAACATCGGCTACCTCGGCCTGCCGCTGCTCGCGCAGCTCGGCGACCCGTCGCGCCTGCCCGCGATGGTGATGGCGATCATCGTCGACATCCTCGTGGTGATCGTCGTGTCGATCGTGCTCTTCGAGTTCGCGCGCAGCGGACGGGACGACGCGGCCGTCGAGCCGATCGGTCGACGCATCGCCGGCGCGATCGGCGGGCTGCTGCGCACGCCGCTGATCCTCGGGATCGCGACCGGCCTCGCCGCGACGCTGACCGGCCTGCGGCTGCCCTCGGCGGTCGACACGTTCGTCGGGCTGCTGGCGCAGGCCGCCGGGCCGTGCGCGCTCTTCGCGATCGGCGCGTCGCTCGGCAACCGCACGGTGCGCATCGACCGCACGGTGACCGGGCTGATGGCGGCGAAGCTCGCCGCGCATCCGGTGCTCGTCGCGGCGACGATGTGGGCGTTCGGGGTGGACCCGGCGCTCGCCGCGATCGGGGTGCTCGCCGCGGCGCTGCCGTCGGCGAGCAACACCTACATCCTCGCGCAGCGCTACGGCGTCGACACGATGCCCATCGGGGCGGCGATCGTCTCGGGCACCTTCGCCGCCGCGCTCACGGTATCGTTCGTCATCTGGGTGCTCGCGCTGCCGATCGGCTGACGCGCCCCGCCCGGCTCGCCTCGCTCCGCCACGACATGACCAAACTCATCCCGATCGTCCGCTACGACTGCTCGAAGTGTCCGGGCTACTGCTGCAGCTATCCGCGCATCGAGGTCAAGGACCGCGACCTGTCGCGGCTCGCGAAGCACTTCGGCGTGGACAACGCCGAGGCCGAGCGCCGCTTCACGCGCTGGTACGAGCCCGGCGAGCGGATCCTCAAGCACCGCAAGGACGAGGTCTACGGATCGATCTGCCGGTTCTTCGACACGACGCTGCGCCGGTGCACGATCTACGAGGCCCGCCCGTCGGTGTGCCGCGAGTATCCGAACGGCACGAAGTGCGGCTACTACGACTTCCTGCGCTTCGAGCGCAAGCACCAGGACGACCCCGACTTCATCCCGTCGGCCTGAGAGCGGGTCCGGACCGCGTCGCGGGCGCGACGCGATCCGGGGAGCGGCCGGCTCAGTGCCAGCCGCGATGGCGGCCGTTGCCGTGACCGTAGCCGTTCCCGGGGCCGTGGCCGAACCCCATTCCCGGCCCGCGGTTCCAGCCGTCGCCGTAGACGACCACCGGCGGACGGACGTACTGGACCGGCGGCTGCACGTAGACGCGCGCGGGCGGCGCGTACACGACCGGCGGCGGCGCGTAGACCGGCGCCGGGTAGTAGTGGACCGGGGGCGGCGGCGCGTAGACCACCGGCGGCGGCCCGTAGTACCCGCCGTGCACGGGCGCGTAGCCGCCGTGGACCGGCGCGTACCCGCCGTGGACCTGGGCGTAGCCGCCGTGGCGGTGCGCGGTGGACGCGGCCCCGACGGCCGCGCCGATCGCGCCGCCGACGATCGCGGCGTCGCGCCCGCCGAAGGCCTGGCCGAGCAGCGCGCCGGCGCCGCCGCCGACGACCGCGCCGATGACCGCGTCGCCCGCCTTGGCGGGCGCGGCGGTGAAGCCGGCGACGAGGCCGGCGAGCGCCAGGGCGCCGATGTGACGAGCGGACATTGCTGACCTCCGGGGTCGAACGATGGAGACAGCCTACCGGAGCCCGCCGTCACGCGGCCGACCGGCCGGGAAAGAGTTGTAACGAGCTGTGACGGGCGCGCGGCCGCGCCGCGCCGTCCCGGGAGTCAGCCGCGGTCGGTGCGTCCGTCCGCCAGCCGCAGCCGGGCCCGGGTGCCGCGCGGCTCGCGCGGCTCGATCGACAGCCGCCAGCCCGCCACCGTGCAGATGCGCTCGGCGATCGTCAGCCCGAGACCGAGCCCGGGCGGCCCGCCGCCCTCCCCGGCCGGCGCCGTGCCCCGCCAGAACGGATCGAACGCACGCTCGAGCGTCGCCGCGTCGATGCCGGGACCGCCGTCCAATACTTGCACCTCGCCGTCGGCGACCCGCAGCTCGACCGGCGCGCCCCGGCCGTGGCGGACCGCGTTGCGCAGCAGGTTGCCGAGCACGACGTCGAGCTTCGACGGATGGGCGACCGGGCGCGCGGGCGCGTCGACCGACACGACGATCGAGCCGCCGATCGCGCGCGCCTCGGGCTCGATCCGGGCGACGCAGGCGTCGATCACCTCCCCGATGGCCCGCTGCGGCTCGTCGACCGCGCCGCCCGCGTCCTCGCCGGGCTGCCAGCGGGCGACCTGCAGCAGCACGTCGAGCAGGCGCTGCAGCTCGTCGGCCGCCTCGCGGATCGAGCGCAGTCGGGGCCGCGTCGCGTCGGGCGTGTCGGGCAGCGCGAGCAGCACGTCGGTGCCGGTGGCGATCCGCGTGAGCGGCGTGCGCAGCTCGTGACTCGCGGCCGCCGCGAAGGCGCGCTCCTTGCGCAGCGCGGCGGCGACCTGGCGGCTCCTCGCGTCGAGCTCCTCGGCGAGCGCCGCGACCTCGATCTCGAGCTCGTCGCGTCCGCCGGCGGCCGGCGGCACGCCGCTCGCGACGTCGCGCTGCAGCCGCTGCAGCCCGGCGAGCAGCCGGTCGGCGAGCGCGCCGGCGGCGCGCATCGACGCGAGCACGACCAGCGCGACGATCGCGGCCAGCGAGGCGAGCAGGCTCGCGAGGCGCTGGTCGTGCTCGGCCGGGTCGTACGAGAGCACGTAGACCCGCTCCGCGTCGCGGGCGACGCCGACGCGATGGGTGAGCCCGGCCGCGTCGTCGACCGCGTGCATCCGGATCTCGCCCGCGGGGCCGGCGGCGTCGGGGCGTCCGAGCAGCGGTCCGAGGTACTCCGGCGGGCGATCGCCCGGGACGACGTAGAGGCGCAGGTCGTCGGTGTTCGGATAGGCGAGCGCCGGATCGCGCGCGTGCACCGCCATGCTGCGGCGCAGCTGGTCGACGACGATCCGGTCGACCAGACGGTCCTCGTAACGATGCCAGACGAGGTTGAGCAGCAGCGCCTCGACGAGCGCCGCGAGCGCCGCCGCCGCGGTGATTCCGACGACCAGCCGACGCCTAAGCGACCGCGTCCGGGGGGCGGAGGCGGTAGCCATGGCCGTGCAGGTTCTCGATCGGATCGACGGCCGCCTCGCCGAACGCCCGGCGGGTCTGCGCGACCAGCGCGCGCAGCGCGTCGCTGCCCGGCGGGTGCTCGCCCCAGATCTCGCGCTCGAGCTCGCCCCGGGAGAACACCCGGTCGGGATCGGACATCAGCAGCTCGACCAGCTGGAACGAGCGGGGCGTCAGCCGCACCGGCCGGTCGGCGACGGTCACGCGGCGCGCGTCGCGCTCCATCCGCATCGCGCCGACCGCGCGCACCGTCCCGAGCCGCCCGCCCGCGCGGCGCGCGAGCGCGCGGATCCGCAGCGCCAGCTCGTCGAGCACGAAGGGCTTGACCAGGTAGTCGTCGGCGCCGGCCTCGAAGCCGACGCGCTTGCTCTCGAGCGAATCGCGCGCGGTGAGCATCAGGATCGGCAGCGCGCCGTCGGCCGAGCCGCGCACCCGGCGGCAGAGGTCGATGCCGTCGATGCCGGGCAGGTTCAGGTCGAGGACGACGATCCCGGGCGGCCGCAGGCGCAGCGCGTCGAGGCCCGCGGCGCCGTCGGGCGCGCACTCGACCGACATGCCGAGCGCCCCCAGGTAGTCGCGGACGTTCGCGGCGATCACCGGGTCGTCCTCGATCAGCAGCACGCGCATCGCGGTTCCTCCCCGACCGGGCGGGCCCGGCGTCACCCCAGGTGCGCGCGGGCGTTCCGCCAGAGACGCATCCACGGCGACTCCCCGAGCGGGCCGCCGATCCGCGGCGAGCCCGGCACCGACTCGTCGGGCCGCCACGACCACTGCACCATCCGGAAGACGCGCTCCGGATGGGGCATCAGGATCGTCGCACGGCCGTCGGGCGTGGTGTAGCCGGTGAGCCCGCCGGCCGAGCCGTTCGGGTTGGCCGGATACGCGTCCGCCGGGGTGCCGTCGCCCTGCACGTAGCGCATCGCGGCCAGCGCGGCGCGCGCGTGCTCGGGGCGGTCGTGCTCGACCCGACCCTCGCCGTGCGCGGTCGCGATCGGCAGGCGCGAGCCGGCCATCCCGGCGAGGAACACCGACGGCGACGGCAGGATCTCGACGGTGGAGAAGCGCGCCTCGAACTGCGCCGAGCGGTTCGCGCGGAAGCGCGGCCAGGGCTCGGCGCCGGGGATGATCGCCTTCAGCTGCGAGAGCATCTGGCAGCCGTTGCACACGCCGAGCGTGATCGTGTCGGGGCGCGCGAAGAACGCGGCGAACTGCTCGGCCAGCCGCGCGTTGAACAGGATCGTGCGGGCCCAGCCGCTGCCGCCGCCGAGCACGTCGCCGTACGAGAACCCGCCGCAGGCGACCATCGCGGCGAAACCGTCCAGCCGGCGCCGACCGTCGATCAGGTCGGTCATGTGCACGTCGTGCGCCTCGAAGCCGGCGAGCTCGAAGGCGGTGGCCATCTCGACGTGGCTGTTGACGCCCTGCTCACGCAGCACGGCGACCTTCGGCCGGGCCCCGCGACCGACGAAGGGCGCGGACGGATCCTCGGCGGGGTCGAAGGCGAGGCTCACCGACAGCGCCGGCTGCGCGCCCGCGCCGTGGCGCTCGAACTCCTCGCGCGCGCAGTCGGGGTCGTCGCGCAGCGCGGCGATCCGGTACGAGGTCTCGCTCCAGACGGACTGCAGCGTCGCGCGCGGCGCGCTCCAGACCTTCTTCGCGTCGCGCCACACCTCGATCTCGTCGCGGTCGTTCGGCTTGCCGATCACGTGCGACAGGCGCGACAGCCCCGCCTCGCGCAGCGCGCCGAGCACGCGGTCGCGGTCGTCGCGGCGCACCTGCAGCACGACGCCCGCCTCCTCGGCGAACAGCGCCTTCATCGTCAGCTCGTTGCGCTGCACGGCGACCTGCTCGGGCCGGATCTTGAAGTCGCCCCAGTCGGCCGCGTGCGGGTCGATCGTCAGCATGTCGAGGTTGACCGTCACGCCGCAGCGGCCGGCGAACGCCATCTCGCACAGCGTCGCGAACAGCCCGCCGTCGGAGCGGTCGTGCACCGCGAGCAGCCGGCCCTCGGCGTTCAGCCGCTGCACCGCGCCGAAGCACGCGGCGAGCGTCGCGGGGTCGACGTCGGGCACCGCGTCGCCGACCTGCTGCGTGACCTGCGCGAGCGCCGAGCCGCCGAGGCGGTGACGGCCCTCGCCGAGATCGACCAGCACGAGCACGGTGTCGCCGAGATCGGTGCGCAGCTGCGGGGTCAGCGCGCGGCGCACGTCCGGCACCGGCGCCCACGCGGTGACGACCAGCGAGGTGGGCGACGCGACCTCGCGCACCGCGCCGTCGGCGTCCTGCCAGCGGGTGCGCATCGACAGCGAATCCTTGCCCACCGGGATCGACGTGCCGAGCGCGATCGAGAACGCCGAGGCCGCGCGGACCGCGTCGAACAGGTCGGCGTCGTCCTCCGGGGTGCCGCAGGCGGCCATCCAGTTGGCCGAGAGCTTGATCGCGCCGATCGAGTCGACCGGTGCGCCCATCAGGTTCGTCAGCGCCTCGGCGATCGCCATCCGCGCCGAGGCGGCCGCGTCGATCACGGCGAGCGGCGTGCGCTCGCCGATCGACAGCGCGTCGCCGGAGACGCCGACGTGGTCGTCGAGGCCGATCGCGCAGTCGGCGACCGGCACCTGCCAGGGACCCACCATCTGGTCGCGCGAGGACAGCCCGCCCACCGTGCGATCGCCGATCGTGATCAGGAACGACTTGGAGGCGACCGCCGGCAGCCGCAGCACCTTCGTCGCGACCTCGCCGAGCTCGAGGCCCGCGGCGTCGACCTCGGGCAGCGCCCGGACGCGGCGACGCGCGTCGCGGTGCATCCTCGGCGGCTTGCCGAGCAGCACGTCCATCGCCATGTCGACCGGCCTCGAGCCGTCGGGCGCCTCGAGCACCAGGCGCCGGTCGTCGGCGACCGTGCCGACGACCGCGTACGGGCTGCGCTCGCGCCGGCACAGGTGGTCGAACACCGCCAGCGACTCGGGCGCGATCGCGAGCACGTAGCGCTCCTGCGACTCGTTGCACCAGATCTCGGCCGGCGACAGGCCGGTCGCGAGCAGCGGGATGCTCGCCAGCTCGAAGCGCGCGCCGCGGTTCGCGCCGTCGACGATCTCGGGCAGCGCGTTCGACAGGCCGCCCGCGCCGACGTCGTGGATCGACAGCACGGGATTCGCGTCGCCCATCGCGCGGCAGGCGTCGATCACCTCCTGCGCGCGGCGCTGGATCTCGGCGTTGCCGCGCTGCACCGAGTCGAAGTCGAGCTCGGCGGTGTTGCTGCCCGAGCCCATGCTCGAGGCCGCTCCGCCGCCCAGGCCGATCCGCATGCCCGGTCCGCCGAGCTGGATCAGCAGCGTGCCGGGCGGCAGGTCGAGCTTGCCCACGTGCCGCGCGTCGAGCTGGCCGACGCCGCCGGCGATCATGATCGGCTTGTGGTAGCCGCGCACCGTCTCGCCGACGCGCTGCTGGTAGGTGCGGAAGTAGCCGAGCAGGTTCGGCCGGCCGAACTCGTTGTTGAACGACGCGCCGCCGATCGGTCCCTCGATCATGATCGACAGCGGCGTGGCGATCCGCGCGGGCACGCCGTAGGGCGCGGCCCGCCCGGGACGGCCGTCGAGCGGCGCGGTCGCGTCCTGCGCGGTCTCCCACGGCTGCTCGAAGCCCGGGATCAGCAGGTCGGAGACGGTGAAGCCGGTCAGCCCGAACTTCGGGTGCGCGCCGCGGCCGGTCGCGCCCTCGTCCCGGATCTCGCCGCCGGAGCCGGTGGCGGCGCCGGGGAACGGCGAGATCGCCGTCGGATGGTTGTGCGTCTCGACCTTCAGCAGCGCGTGCTGCTCGAGCTCCTGCCACGCGTAGCGGCCGTCGCCGGTGGGGGAGGCGACGAGCCGGCGCGCCGGGCCGCCGGCGAGGATCGCCGCGTTGTCGGCGTAGGCGACGACCGTGCCCTGCGGATGGGCGGCGTGCGTCGCGCGGATCATGGCGAACAGCGAGTCGGGCTGCGGCTCGCCGTCGACCGTCCAGTCGGCGTTGAAGATCTTGTGCCGGCAGTGCTCGGAGTTCGCCTGCGCGAACATCATCAGCTCGACGTCGGTCGGGTCGCGCCGCGCGTCGCGGAACGCCGCGAGCAGGTAGTCGATCTCGTCGTCGGACAGCGCGAGCCCCATCTCCGCGTTGGCGCGCGCCAGCGCGTCGCGACCGCCGCCGCCCACCGGCACGGTGCGCAGCGGCTTGCCGGGCAGGTCGGCGAACAGCGCGGCGAGCGCCGCGGCGTCGCGCGCCGGGGGCACCGCCGACTCGGTCATCCGGTCGTGCAGCAGCGCGGCCAGCGGCTCGAGCCGCCCGGGCCCGGGCGTCGACGGCGTGCCGCCGAGCAGGCCCGCGACGAGCCCGCCCAGCCCCTTGCGGAAGGTGATCGCGTAGGCGGTGCCGCGCTCGATCCGCGACACGGCGTCGAGCCCGCAGACCCGCGCGATGTCGGTCGCCTTGCTCGACCAGGGACTCACCGTGCCGAGCCGCGGCACGACCCACAGCACGGTCGCGTCGGCCGGCGCCTCCGGTGCGGTGGTGCCGTCGTCGAGCAGCGCCGCGACGCGGGCGCGCGTGTCGTCGGTGAGCGGCCGCGGCGACAGCACGACGTGCAGGTACCAGGCTCGGAGGTCGGCGACCGCGTCGTCGGCCGCCTGCAGCGCGGCCAGCAGGCGGCGGCGGCGGAACTCGGACAGGGCGGCGCCGCCGCGCAGGACGATCGCGTCGGGCATGCGGGAGGGGACGGTGCGGGGGTGGGAAACCGGGATTATACCGGCCGCCCTCCCCCGCCCCGCGGAGCCCCCGACGGCCTCAGGCCGCGCCGAAGCCCCCGCCGCCGGGCGTCTCGATCACGAACACGTCGCCCGCCTCGAGGTCGGCGCGCCCGACGTGGCCGATCGGCTCGATCCGCCCGTCGGTGCGCAGCACGTAGTTGTGCGCGACCGCCCCGCTCTCGCCGCCCGCCGCGCCGGCCGCGGGGAACACGCGGCCGTTGCCGAGCATCGAGGCGGTCATCGGCTCGAGGAACCGGATCCGGCGGACCCCGCCGTCGCCGCCGCGCCAGCGCCCGCGCCCGCCGGAGTGCGCGCGGATCGAGTAGCCCTCGAGCCGCACCGGGAAGCGCAGCTCGAGCACCTCGGGGTCGGTCAGGCGCGAGTTCGTCATGTGCGTCTGCACGACCGCGGTGCCGTCGAAGCCGCCGACCACGCGGCCCTCGGCATCGAACGCGCCGCCGGCGCCGGAGCCGCCCGAGATCGTCTCGTAGTACTGGTGGCGCGCGTTGCCGAAGGTGAAGTTGCTCATCGTGCACGGCCCCGAGGCCATCACGCCGAGCGCGCCGTACAGCGCGTTGGTGATGCACATCGAGGTCTCGACGTTGCCCGCCACGACCGCGCCCGGATGCCGCGGGTTCAGCATGCAGCCCTCCGGCACGACGATCTCGATCGGCTCGAGGCAGCCGGCGTTCATCGGGATCTCGTCGTCGACGAGCGTGCGGAAGACGAACAGCACCGCGGCCGTGGTCACCGCGAGCGGCGCGTTGAAGTTGTTCGGCTGCTGGGCGGAGGTGCCGCCGAAGTCCACGCGCGCGCGACGCGCCTCGCGGTCGACGGTGATCGCGACGCGGATCGTCGCGCCGTTGTCGAGCGGCAGCGCGTACGCGCCGTCGCGCAGCGCGCCGATCGCGCGGCGCACCGATTCGGCCGCGTTGTCCTGCACGTGGCGCATGTACGCGCGGACCACCTCGAGCCCGAAGAGGCCCACCATCCGCAGCAGCTCCTCGCGGCCCTTCTCGTTGGCCGCGACCTGCGCCTGCAGGTCGGCGACGTTCTGGTCGGGGTTGCGCGCCGGATGCTTCGCGCCGGCGAGCAGCGCGCGCAGCTCGCGCTCGCGGAAGACCCCCCGCTCGACGAGCCGCACGTTGGTGAGCAGCACGCCCTCGTCGTCGATGTGCGCGCTGTCGGGCGGCATCGAGCCGGGCGTGAGGCCGCCGATGTCGGCGTGGTGGCCGCGCGAGCCGACCCAGAACAGCAGCTCGCCGCCGTCGGCGTCGAACACCGGCGTGACGACCGTCACGTCGGGCAGGTGCGTGCCGCCGCGGTACGGATCGTTCAGCACGAACACGTCGCCGGGGGCGATGCGGCCCGCGTTGTCGCGGATCACCGCCTGCACGCTCGCGCCCATCGAGCCGAGGTGCACCGGCATGTGCGGCGCGTTGGCGATCAGCGCGCCCTCGGCGTCGAAGACCGCGCAGGAGAAGTCGAGCCGCTCCTTGATGTTGACCGAGTGCGCGGTGTTCTGCAGCCGGTAGCCCATCTGCTCGGCGATGGACATGAACAGGTTGTTGAAGATCTCGAGCATGACCGGATCGGCGTCGGTGCCGACCGCACGGCGCTCGGGGCGCGCGACGACCCGCTCGAGCACGAGGTCGCGCCGCGGCGTCATCGTCGCCCGCCAGCCGGGCTCGACGACGGTGGTCGCGGTCGACTCGGCGACGATCGCCGGGCCGTCGATCGCGGCGCCGACCGGCAGCGCGTCGCGCCGGTAGAGCGGCGCCTCGGCCCAGCGGCCGTCGGCGAACATGCGGACGTCCGCGGCGCGCGCGGCCGCCGTGGCCGCGGCGAGCGCCGGGCCGTCGAACGCCGGCGCCTCGACGACCGCGACGGGGTCGGCCGCCTCGTCGCGAGGCGAGACCACCTCGACGCTGACCGACTCGACGACCAGCGGCCGGCCCGACAGCAGGAACGCGAAGCGCTGCCGGTAGCCGTTCTCGAACGCGGCGACCATCGCGTCGCGCGGCCCGGCGGCGACCTCGATCGCGGTGTCGGTGCCCTCGTACTTGAGGTGCAGGCGGCGCTGCGCGCGCAGCCGACCGGCGGGCTCGCCCTGCTGCGCGAGCTCGGCGCGGGCGCGGGCCTCGATCTCGTCGAGCCGCGCGAGCGCCTCCTCGAGGCCCCCCTCGTCGAGCCGGCGCTCGATCGAGCGCTCGCGCAGCGCCGCCTGCTCGGCGAGCCCCATGCCGTAGGCCGACAGCACGCCGGCCAGCGGATGCGCGAGCACGGTGCGCATCGCGAGCGCGTCGGCGACCGCGCACGCGTGCTGGCCGCCCGCGCCGCCGAAGACGGTCAGCGCGTAGCGGGTGACGTCGTAGCCGCGCTGCACCGAGATCTTCTTGATCGCGTTGGCCATGTTGGCGTTCGCGATGTCGACGAAGCCCTGGGCGAGCGCCTCGGGCGTCATCCGCCGGCCGGTCGCCGCCGCGATCGCGTCGGCGAGCTCGCCGAAGCGCCGCACCACGACGTCGCGATCGAGCGACTCGTCGCCCCGCGGGCCGAACACTCGGGGGAAGTGCTCGGGCTGGACCTTGCCGAGCATCACGTTCGCGTCGGTCACGGTCAGCGGGCCGCCGCGGCGGTAGCACGCCGGGCCGGGATTGGCGCCGGCGGAGTCGGGCCCGACCCGCATCCGCGCGCCGTCGAAGTGCAGGATCGAGCCGCCGCCCGCGGCGACGGTGTGGATGCTCATCATCGGCGCGCGCAGCCGCACGCCGGCGACCTGCGTGTCGAACTCGCGCTCGAACTCGCCGGCGAAGTGCGACACGTCGGTCGAGGTGCCGCCCATGTCGAAGCCGATCACGCGCTCGAAGCCGGCCGCCTCGCTCACCCGCACCATGCCGACGATCCCGCCGGCCGGCCCCGACAGGATCGAGTCCTTGCCCTGGAACGCGCGCGCGTCGGTCAGCCCGCCGTTCGACTGCATGAACTGCAGCCGCACGCCCGGCATGCCGGCGGCGACGCGGTCGACGTAGCGGCGCAGCACCGGCGACAGGTACGCGTCGACGACGGTGGTGTCGGTGCGCGCCACGTAGCGGATCAGCGGCGAGGCCTCGTGCGACACCGAGACCTGCTCGAAGCCGGCCTCGCGCGCGAGCTCGGCGAGCCGGCGCTCGTGATCCGGGTACCGGTAGCCGTGCATCAGCGAGATCGCGCAGGCCCTCAGCCCGCGCGAGCGCGCCGCGCGCAGCCCCTCGCGGGCCGCGTCGACGTCGAGCCCTCGCACGACCGTGCCGTCGGCCGCGAGCCGCTCGTCGACCTCGAGCACCTCGCGGTGCAGCAGCTCGGGCAGCACGATCCGGCGATCGAACAGCCGCGGCCGGTTCTGGTAGGCGATCCGCGGCGCGTCGGCGAACCCCCGGGTGACGACGAGCAGCAGCGGCTCGCCCTTCCTCTCGAGCAGCGCGTTGGTCGCGACGGTGGTGCCCATCTTCACCGCCTCGACGAGCCCGGCCGGCACCGGCTCGCCGCCCGGCAGCCCGAGCAGCCGGCGGATGCCCTCGAGCGCGGCGTCGGGGTACTGCTCGGGGTTCTCGGACAGCAGCTTCGCGGTCGCGAGCGTGCCGTCGGGCCGGCGCCCGACGACGTCGGTGAACGTGCCGCCGCGGTCGATCCAGAACTGCCAGCGGGCGGGAGCGGTCGCGGAGGAGGTCATCGTCGGTGTCCTGGAAGGGAGCGGGCGGGTCAGATCGACGCGGCGGCGCGCGCGGCCTGGTCGTACAGGCCGGAGAGCGCGCGCAGCAGCGCGGCGGTGTCGGCGAGCGTCGCCGCGTCGCCGAGCTCGCCGGCGAGCGCCGGCAGCAGGCACACGCCGC
>DASPJX010000019.1:0-15488 GCA_035628395.1 Burkholderiaceae bacterium
GCCGTGGAACACCGCATCGCCGCCCGGCGGGCGCACCGAGGTGCCGCCCTCGGCCTCGCGACGGACGTCCGCGCGACCGACGTCCGCGCCCTGCAGGCTCTTCGGGTAGTGGTGGCCGTCGGCGCCGGCGCTCGAGACCACCTGGCGCCACTGGCCGCTCGCGCGGCTCTTCACGAAGAGCCGCAGGTTGCGCACCTGCACGCGGGTGTTGACCGCCTCGTTGCCGACGCCGTCGAACACCACGAACCACGGGATGATCGCGTTCCAGTGTGCGCCGCTCTTGAAGCGCCGGTCGGCGGGCGTCCACCAGTCGGGCGTGCTCGAGCCGCGCGCGTCGTTGCCCATCACGACGTGGCCGGGGCCCTTGGCCCAGCCGTAGCGCGAGGGGACGCCCGCCAGCGGCAGGTCGTTCATCTCGCGCATGTCGGAGACGATCGTGTCGATCGAGTTGATCGGCGCGTCGGGCTTGCGCAGCACGGGGGCCGCGGACTCGGCGCCGTCGGCCGCCCGGGCGGGCGGCGACGGGCTCAGCGCGATCGCGGCGGCGATCGCCGCGACGATCGCGGCGCCGGGACGGCGCCCGGCGGGATGACGGACGTGGGCTCGCATGACGGCCTCCTCGGGGAGGTCCGATGGTGGACGCCCCCGGCCGGCCGCGCTGTCGGCGCCCCGCGCGTCACTCGATCGGCGGCGGTGCCGCGCGCAGCTGCGCCTCGGTGAGGGCGCGCCCGGTGGGCTCCATCGCGCCGACGTTGATCGTCGTGAAGCTGTACGACTGCCATTCGTTGCGCACGAGCTTCGCGCGCGACATGCCGGCGCCCGGGTTGTACTCGGTCGGCGCGAACGCGTCGATGCCGGTCGAGGCCGTCGGGTAGTAGTCGCCGCCGACGTGCAGCAGGTACTGGGCGCGCGCGCGATCGTCGGGCTGCGACGGGTCGCTGACGATCAGCCTCGCCTGCATCGTGATGAACACCGCCTCGAGGTCGGGCGCGTCGATCCACTGCTTGCCGCAGCACCAGCCGTGGAACACCGAGTTGCCGCCCGCCGGACGGATCGACTTGGTGCCCGAGGCCTCGGTGCGCAGGTCGGGCGCGGTCACGTTCGAGCCGGTGAGCGTCTTCGGATAGTTCCAGCCGTCGACCGCGCCCTCGGCGAACTTGACCCACTGGCCGGTCGAGCGCCGCTTGTACCAGGCCTTCATGGCGCGCATCTCCACGCGGGTGTTCCACGCGGTGTTGCCGGTGCCGTCGAACACGACGAACCAGGGCAGCATCGTGTTCCAGTACGTGCCGCTCTTGTAGGCCTGGTTGTAGGGGTTCCACCAGCTCGGCGTCGCCGAGCCGCGCGGGTCGCTGCCCATGACGATCTGGCCGGGGCCGGTCGCGAAGCCGTAGTGCGACGGGATGCCGGCGAGCGGCGCGTCGTTCATCAGCTTCATGTCGGCGACGATGATGTCGACCGAGTTGACCGTCGCCGGCGCGGGCGTGGTGGTCGTGGTGGTGCCGGTCGTCGTCGTCCCGGTGGTGGTCGTGCCGGTCGTCGTCGTGGTGGTGGTCGTGGTCGTGCCGGTGCCGGTGGTGGTGCCGGTCGTCGCGTTCGGGCGGCGCCGGGTCGCGGCCTCCTCGAGCTCGAGCGCCTCCTCGGTGGCGGCCACGTCCGAGGGCGTGCCCCCGCCGTTGCCGCCGCAGGCCGCCAGGCCGGAGAGCAGGGCGACGCACAGCGTGCGCGCGAGGAAGGTCCGGGTCGGGGCCGGGACGGGAAGGGTCGGGACGGACGCGAGGTCGCCCGACTGCGGCGGGAAGCGGTGGTTCATCGTGGTCCTCCGCACCGGAGCGCGTGCGGTCCGGGGCGCGGAGGCCTCGGATCGTTGCGCGACGGTGCCGTGCATGATTGGGAGGTGGAACGGGAAGGGGCCGCGCACCGCACCGGCTCTCGCACCGGGCCGCGCGCGACGGGACTCACTCGATCGGCGGCGGCGCGGCGCGGAGCTCGCTCTCGGTCATCGCGCGACCGGTCGGCTCGACCTTGCCCACGTCGATCGTGGTGAAACTGATCGCGGTCCAGTCCTGGCGCACGAGCTTCGCGCGCGAGGTGCCGAGGCCGGGGTTGTAGACGGCGGGCGCGAACGCCTCGATGGAGACCGACGCGTCGGGGTAGTAGTCGCCGCCGACGTGCACCAGGTACTTCGCCTTCGCGCGGTCGTCCGGGCCGGAGGCGTCGTGGAGGACGAGCCGTGCCTGCACCGTGATGTGCACCGCCTCGACGTCGTTGCCCTGGATCGCGGCCTTGCCGCAGCACCAGCCGTGGAACACGGCGTTGCCGCCGGCCGGACGCACCGAACGACGGTTGTCCCCGTGGGTGCGGTAGTCGGGCGACGAGACGTCGGAGCCGGTCAGGTGCTTCGGATAGTTCCAGCCCTCCACCGGGCCCTTCGTGACGAGCGTCCACTGGCCGCTCTTGCGGCTCTTGACCCAGGCCTTCAGCTCGCCGAGCTCGACGCGCGTGTTGGCGGCGTCGTTGCCCTCGCCGTCGAAGATCACCAGCCAGGGAATCAGCGTGTTCCACCAGCCGCCGGCCTTGAAGCGCTGGTCGTTCGGGTTCCACCAGCTCGGGGTCGCCGAGCCGCGCGGGTCGCTGCCCATGACGATCTGGCCGGGGCCGGTCGCGAAGCCGTAGTTCGAGGGGATGCCGGCGAGCGGCACGTCGTTCATCAGCTTCATGTCGTCGACGATCTGGTCGACGCTGTTGACGGTCTTGGCCGCGGCGATCGCCGCGGCGTCGGGTGCGGGCTTCGACTCGGGGGCGCTCATCACCGCCGAGGCCACGGCGGTCGCGGCGGTGTCGGTCGCCGCGGGGCCGCCGCCGCCGCCGCAGGCGGTCAGGGCGAGGGCGAGGGCGCCGGCGATCAGCGGGGTGCGGGAAGAGCGAAGGGCGCGGCGCGACGCGGGTTGGAAGGACGTGCCGAACTCGATGCGATCGGACGTTTCGACGGTGTGGTGGCGCATGCCAGACCTCCTGCGTAGTGGGACACGGGGCGTCGGAGGCCGGGGCTCCCGAGGCCGAGCGACTCGTGGTCGCTTCGTGTCTCGTCGAAAAGAGGTCGCACTGTCGCCGCCGGGCTCGGCCGCGAACACCCGGCGCCGGATGGGCGGTCGGTCTCGACCGAGGAGTCGACACCGGCGGTCGATCGAGACCGACGAGCGGTCGGCTCCGGGCCGAGAGGTCGCGCGCTCGTCGCGATCGGCGACCGTTCGTGCGTCGATGGCGGAGAGGGACGGTGCGGCGGGCGGCGCGCGGCCGCGCGGATCGGCGATGCGCGGGGATCGGCCGCGGATGCGGATCGGTCGTGCGTATCCGTCCGGTGCCGAGGATCGTCGTGTCGAGCGCCCGGTGCCGTCGGGCACGCGGACGGGTCGACCTCAGGGATCGTTCGAACGCGGGGACCGACCGAACGCGGATGTCGGTCGAGCGCGGGGATCGGTCGAGCGCGGGGTCAGTCGAACGCGGGGTCAGTCGAACGCGGGATCAGTCGAACGTGGGGCCGGTCGAGCGCGGGGCCGGTCGATCGTGGGGCCGGTCGAACGTGGGCCGGTCGAACGTGGGGCCGATCAAGCGCGGGGATCAGGCGAGCGAGAGGTTCGTCCAACACGGGGGTCAGTCGAACGCGGGTCTCGGTCGAGCGCGAGGAACAGCCGGATGGTGCGAGCCGTCGAACGCTCGGTTCGCTCGATCGCCCCGTTCGGTCGCGCGTCGCGTCACGATCGGGCGCGTGGCGGCCGGCCCGCCGCGCCGCGCGTCGACGGGCCGCGCGTCGCGCCCGGGGAACCGCGCGGCGCGCGTAGCGCCGCCTAGGAATGTGCGCGGAGGCCGTTCGCGTCCCGCACCCTCGGGCGCGGGACGCGGCCCGTCAGCGCGGGCAGGCGGCGAGCGGGGCGTCGCTCGCGTAGCGCGCGCGCTCGTAGAGCGCGGCGTGGTTGTCCGGCCGGCGCGGCGCCTGCAGCAGGCGCTCGAGCAGACGCTCGCGCAGCCCGTACGGCCGCACCGGCGGACCGTCGCTCGAGGTCTCGCCGGTGGCGATCTCGATGCGTCCGGTCTCGCGCGTGCCGGTCAGGGTCCAGCCGGTGACGTTGCTCGCGATCGAGAAGTCGCCGCGCTCCACCGGCAGCGGCTCGCGCGGGGCCTCGAACAGGCCGAGCTCGCGATCGAGCGCGTAGGCGACGACCAGCGATCGCAGCGACCACAGGCAGCTCGCCGGTCCGGAGTAGCGGGCCAGCGTGGCCGGGTCCGCGCCGCAGAAGCCCTGCGTGACCGCGCCGTCGGCGAGCGCGCCGCGGGCCACGAACAGCGACCAGGTCAGGTCGAGCGCGCGCATCGCCTCGCCGCGCGACACCGCGCCCGGCGCGGTCGACAGCGAGGTCAGCAGCGGCACGGGCGCGGCCATCCGGTAGCAGACGCTGCGGCCGTGCATCGGATGGCCCTGGGGACCGAAGAAGTGCCTGAACTGCGCGGCGAACGGCGCCTGGACCTCGCGCACGAAGCCGGCGAGCGAGGGATCCATCCGCTGCAGCCAGAACAGCGCGTGGTGGATCGACCAGGCGTTGTAGTAGTCGAAGCCGTTCGGCGGATCCTCGAACCAGCCCTCGCCCCGGTGGAAGCTGCGGAAGAACTCCCAGCGCGACTCGATCCGGGCGTCCCAGCGCGAGACGTCGGCGCCGAGCCCGCGCAGCGCGCGGTGCACGAGGATCGGGAACAGCAGCCAGTTGCCCTCGTAGGGCTCGGCCTTCAGCGCGCCGCTCAGCCATTCGACCGCGCGGGCGCGCTGCCCGGCGTCGAGCTTCGCCCAGATCGTGTCGCGCCCGATCCAGAGGCCGAGCGCCACGTCGGCGGCCTCGACGAGCTGCGGGCTGTAGTCGCGCACCGGACCCCAGTACCCCGGGCCCGACGGATCGGTGCCCGCGACCAGGCCGCGCGCGAACGCCGCGGCGAGGTCGACCTGGCCCGACGGCGTCTCGATCGAGCCCGGACGCCCGGCGGCGAGCCAGGTCGCGGCCATCGGCAGCATGCGCGCGTACCCCTCGACGCCGTCCATCCTGCGCCCGGCGTCGGACGGCTCGCCCGGGTAGTGGGCGCGCGCGTCGTCGGACGTGCGGTACGCCGCCCAGCCCTCGAGCAGGTAGCGCACCAGCGTGTCCCAGGCCTGCGGCCCGTAGGGCGCGGCGCCCGGCGCGAACGCGGCGCGCACCGCGGCGTCGTCGACCACCGCCGCCGCGCGCGGCGCGGCGCGTTCGGCGAATCCCTCGACGCCGGTGCGCCGCGGCAGCAGCACGACGATCGCGACGGCGGCGGCGAGCCCGAGCGCGAGGCCCGCGAGCAGCAGTCGACGCAGCGTGACGCGCGGGCGCCTCATCGGATCACCGTCGTCGCGCCGGGGCCGTGCGCGCTGATCGCGCGGCTCGGCGGCGGACTGCGCCCGGTCAGATGGTCGGCCAGCCGCAGCGCGAGCTGCACGATCGTCAGCGTCGGGTTCGCGGCGCCCCCGCTCGGGAACACCGACGAGCCGCCGACGTACAGGTTGTCGAGTCCGTGGACCCGGCAGTCGGCGTCGACGACGCCGCGCGCGGTATCCCTGCTCATCCGCGTGCCGCCCATGTGATGGTTCCCCTTGATCTCGTCGTCGGCCGGGAAGCCGCCTCGTCCCAGCACCCACGGGTCGAGCCGCACGCGGCCCCACTCGCGCTCGACGAGCGCGCGCGCGAACAGCGTCGCCGAGCCGAGGATGGTCCGGCGGTCGATGTCGGCGAGCCGCCAGTGCAGCTCCACGCGGGGCACGCCGTGCCGGTCGCGCTCGGCCGACAGCGCGACGCGGTTCCAGGGCTGCGGCGCCTGCTCCCACGAGGCGCGCATCATCGCGCCGCAGAACAGCCGGCGCTTGAGCTTGGCCATCGCGGCGCGACCGAGGTCGGGCGCGATGCACGCGAGGTCGGCGATCATCTGGCGCGAGGCCTCGCGGTTGCGTCGCGTCACGCGCAGGCCCGCGTTCAGCAGGCCGTGCGCGCGCAGCGTCTCGGCGGTCGGGCTCGCCCAGGCGATCGACCACCGGTCGTAGGTGAGCGGCGCGCGCTCGTCGAGCATCGCCTCGCCGATCGTGAAGTGCGGGTGCTCGATCCAGTAGCGCCCGAGCGCGCGCGGGTCCTTGACCACGCGCCCGCCGTTGCGCTCGTTCGCCCACAGCAGCAGCCGGCTGTTCTCGATGCCGCCGGCGCACAGCACGTAGCGCCGCGCGCGCGCGACGTGGCGACCGCCCTCGGGGTCGCGCACGTCGAGCGAGTCGATGCGTCCGCCGCGCTCGACCAGGTCGACGACGCAGGCGTTCAGCACGCAGACCACGTCCTGCGAGCGCTCGAGCACCGGCCGGTACTTGAGCCCGAAGTTCACCGGCGGCGAGTAGCGCATCGACGTCATGCGCAGGTGATCGCCCAGCGGCCGGTCGGGCTGCGCCGGATCGAGCTCGAGGATCTCCTCGGCGCGGGTCAGGTACGGATCGAGGTGGCGCTTGCGGATCGGCCACTCGGTGTCGATGCCCGGCACCTTGGTCTCGAAGTCGACCGCCTCGAGCGGCTGGCAGAAGCCGCCCCAGTGGTTCGACGTGCCGCCGAGATACCGCAGTCGCCCGACGTCGAGGTCGAAGCCGATCGGCCCGACCACCTCGCCCCGGTAGAACGCCTGCGACGCCTCGTCGTACTGCGTGCCGCCGGCCTCGAGGAGCAGCACCGACAGGCCGCGCGCACCGAGCTCGGTCGCGAGCGTGATGCCGGCCGGCCCGCCGCCCACCAGGCAGACGTCGAAGACGCGCGAGCCCAGCGCCGCGCGCCCGGGATGGTCGGCGAGCATCAGCGATCCGCCTCGTCGAGGATCCAGCCGTCGCGCTCGACCAGCCGCGCGCGACGGGCGGGAGCGGGCGCCGCGGCCGGTCCGGCGGACGCGCTCGGCACGTGCGCGGCGAGCGCCGCGGCCAGCCACGCCGGCAGCCGGGCGAGCAGGCGCCGCCGGGCGAACGACCACCGGGATCTCGTCACGTCGCGTTGCATCGGTTCGATTCCTCGTTGCGAAGGGCTTCCGACAGGTTGCACCCATCCCGAGCGGGGCCGGTAGCGAGAGTGTCGTCCCGATTGGCGCACGGCCAAGTCGGCGCCCGCCTCACGGCCCGGTCGGTCGCCGGCGTGACCGTATCGGGGGCCGTCGCCCGCGGCCCAGGTTGCGCTATCAATGCCGTGTCGCTCGCCGACGCGAGTGCATCGACACCGATCCGCGCACCGTCTACTTCCATCGAGGGCCCGTCCCATGAACGCTCGTCTCCGTGCATCCGGTCTCGCCACCGTCGTCGTCTCCGCCCTGCTGACCGCGTGCGGCGGCGGCGGCGGCGGCGGCGACGCCCCCCCCGTCGTCTCCGCCGGCGGCGCACCCGCGCCGGCGCCCGGCGCCCCGGCGCCCGCCCCCGGGGCGCCGGCACCGGCCCCCGGCGCGCCCGCGCCCGCGCCGAGCGCCTGCCCGGTCTCGGGCGGCTGCAGCGACTCGACGCTGCTGCTCTCGCCGGCCACCTTCTCCGTGCCGGCGCGCAACGCGCTCGTCAACGCGGTGCCGTCGACGACCTACGCGTTCGACGGTCCCCAGCAGGCGGCGTACCAGCTGATCAACACCTACCGCGGCAGCATGCGCGGCGGCGGCGCCTCGGGCGTCGGCTACCTCGGCCAGGACGCGGCGCTCGACGCGCGCGCCCAGTCGGCGACGACCGCCGGCGCGCCGCTGCCCCCCGGCACCGCGCGCTTCGACACCACGAGCGGCAACCCCTCGGGCGTGCTGCGCAACTCCGACTACTGCGTGAAGGCGATCTTCGCGTCCACCGACGGCGCCGAGCTGCTGACCGCGGGCACCCGGACCGTCGGCATCGCGACCTCGACCACCCCCGGCATCTGCGCGATCTCGACCAGCATCGCCGACCCGGGCACCTGGCAGCTGCCGCGCACGACCTCGGCCGCGGTGTACCCGTACCCGGGCAAGCCCGACACGCTGCTCACGTACTTCGGCGCGCTGCCGGGCGACGTGACCTTCCCGGCGCCCGCGGGCTCGCTCGGCCACCCGGTGTTCGTCAGCGTCGCGAGCGTCGAGGCGCTGCCGGTCGACGTGCCCGGCGCGGGCACCGGCACGCGGATCGCCCCGTCGGCGATCACGCTGAGCTCGTTCACGATCGCCCCGAACGGCGGCTCGCCGCTGCCGGCGACGGCGGTGGTGGCGACCGGCGTGAACGTCGGGGCGGGCGCGACCGGCTACACCCGCACGACGAACTCGTTCCGCTACCCGACCTCGATGGCGCTGGTGCCGAGCGCGCCGCTCGCGGCGAACACGACCTACCGGGTCACGATGACCGGCACGGTCAACGGCCGCGCGGTGTCGGTGAACTCGTCGTTCTCGACCGGCGCGTTCTGACGGCGGGAGTTCCCTCGTCCCGGCCGTGGGCTTCCCGCCCGCGGCCGGGGGCCGCGACGGGCGGCGGGTAAAATCGGGGGCATGGACTCCGCCTCCACCCCGCCGGCACCGCCCGCCGCCGGCCCCGCGCAGGCGCCCGCCGTGCGCCGCCGCCAGCGGATCAAGCTGATCGCGCTGCTGCTGGTCTTCGCCGCCCCGGTGATCGCCTCGTACCTCGCGTACTACGTGTTCCCGCCCAGCGGCCGCAGCAACTACGGCACGCTGATCCTGCCGCAGCGACCGGTGCCCGAGCTCGCGCTCGCCGCCCCCGACGGCGCGCCGTACCGCTTCGCGTCGCTGCTCGGCCAGTGGGTGCTGCTGCAGGTCGATTCCGGCGCCTGTCCGAAGGCCTGCGCCGACAAGCTGTACGCGCTGCGCCAGCAGCGGACGATGACCGGCAAGGACCGCGAGCGGCTCGATCGCGTCTGGCTGGTCACCGACGCCGCGACGCCGTCGGCCGAGCTGCTGCGCGACTACGAGGGCACGCTCGTGCTGCGCGCCGATCCGGCCGCGCTCGCCGCGCTGCTGCCGGTCGAGCCGGGCCGCCGCGTCGAGGACTACCTGTACGTGATCGACCCGCTGGGCAACCTGATGATGCGGTTCCCCGCCGACGGCGAGCCCGCGAGGATCCGCAAGGACATCTCGCGGCTGCTGAAGGCGTCCCGCGTCGGCTGAGCGGAGGGTCGCCGTGAGCCCGTTCCGCCGGTTGCTGTTCTTCGCGCTGTTCCTCACCTTCGACCTGATCATGTTCGGCGCGTTCGTGCGCGTCACCGACGCCGGACTCGGCTGCCCCGACTGGCCGGGCTGCTACGGCAAGGCCACGCCGTTCGGTGCGCTCGACGCGATCCGCGCCGAGGCCGCGGCCCGTCCGCTGGGGCCGGTCACCGAGTTCAAGGCCTGGGTCGAGATGCTGCACCGCTACGTCGCGGCCGGCCTCGGGCTGATCGTGATCGCGCTCGCGGTGATGGCCACCCGCGCGGCGCGGCGCGGGCGCGCCGCCGACGTCCCGCCCCCCGGCGCGACGCCGGGCGTGCCGGGCGCCGGACCGGGCGTCGCGCTCGCGTGGTTCACGCTGTTCTGGATCGTGCTGCAGGGCGCGTTCGGCGCCTGGACGGTCACGCTCAAGCTGATGCCCGTCGTCGTCACCGCGCACCTGATGGGCGGGATGATCCTGTTCGCGCTGCTGCTCGCGCAGGCGGTGCGGGTGGCGGGGCACCCGCCGATCGCGCCCGAGGCCGCCCGGCTGCGGACCTGGGGGGCGGTGGCGCTCGCGATGCTGTTCGTGCAGATCGCGCTCGGCGGCTGGGTCAGCACCAACTACGCGACGCTCGCCTGCCGCGACTTCCCGACCTGCCAGGGCTCGCTGTGGCCGGCGATGGACGCCGCCGGCTTCGAGCCGTGGCGCCCGCTCGGGCGGACCGGCGACGGCGAGGCGCTGCCGTTCGCGGCGCTGACGGCGATCCACTACGCGCACCGGCTGTTCGCGTACGCGGTCTTCGCGGCGGTCGGCACGCTCGCCTGGCGCGCGCGCCGGGTGCCCGGGCTCGAGCGGGTCGGCGCGGGGCTGCTCGCGGTGCTCGCGCTGCAGCTCGCCACCGGGCTCACGAACATCTTCCTCGACTGGCCGCTGGCCGCGGCGGTGCTGCACACCGGCGGGGCGACGGCGCTGCTCGGCCTGCTGCTCGTGGTATCCTTCCGCGCCCGTGCGGCGGCCCTGCCGCCCGATCCGGCGCGCGCCGGGCCGCGTGCCTCGCTCGCCCGAGCCGGGGCCTGACCCCGATGGACATCACCTCCCTCCGCACCCAGACGCCGCTCGCCCACGCGCTGCGCCAGTACGTCGAGCTGACCAAGCCCCGGATCGTGCTGCTCGCGGCGTTCTGCGCGGTGATCGGCATGTTCCTCGCGGCCGACGGGATGGTGCCGTGGCCGGTGCTGATCGCCGGCACGGCCGGCATCTCGCTGCTCGCGGGCGCCGGCTTCACGTTCAACTGCATGGTCGAGCGCGGCATCGACGCGCGGATGGCGCGCACGCGCGCGCGACCCGCCGCCCGCGGCGAGGTCTCGGTGCCCGGGGCGCTCGCCTTCGCCGGCGCGCTCGGCGGCGCCGGCGCGTGGCTGCTGCTCGAGTTCGTCAACCCGCTGACGATGTGGCTGACGCTCGCGACCTTCGTCGGCTACGCGGTCGTCTACACGGTCGTGCTCAAGCCGGCCACGCCGCAGAACATCGTGATCGGCGGCGCCTCGGGCGCGATGCCGCCGGTGCTCGGCTGGGCGGCGGTCGCCAACGACGTCGGCCCGCAGGCGCTGGTGCTGTTCCTGATCATCTTCGTGTGGACGCCGCCGCACTTCTGGGCGCTCGCGCTGTACCGGGTCGAGGACTACCGGCGCGCCGGCCTGCCGATGCTGCCGGTCACGCACGGCCCCGGCATCACCCGGCTGCACATCCTGCTGTACACCGTGCTGCTGGTGGCGACCTCGCTGCTGCCCTTCATGATCCGGATGAGCGGCTGGCTCTATCTCGCGGCCGCGCTCGGGCTGGGGGCGGTGTTCGTCGCCTACGCCTGGCGGCTGTGGCGCGGCTATTCCGACGCGCTCGCCCGGCGCACGTTCGGCTACTCGATCCTCTACCTGGCGGCGCTGTTCGGCGCGCTGCTGGTGGACCACTGGCTGTGAGCGACGCGTCCGGCGGCCGGCGCGCGAGCCTGCGCGCGGCGCTCGCGCTCGCGCTCGCCCCGGTGCTCGCGGCCTGCGACCGGAGCGGCGGGGCGGCCTCGTTCAAGGCCACCGACGTCACCGGCGCCGACTACGGCCGCGGCTTCTCGCTGATCGACCACACCGGCGCGCCGCGCACGCTCGCCGACTGGAAGGGCAAGGTCGTCGTGCTGTTCTTCGGGTTCACCCAGTGTCCCGACGTCTGCCCGACCACGCTCGCGACGATGGCCGACGCGCTGCGCGCGCTCGGCCCCGAGGCCGACCGGGTCCAGGTGCTGTTCGTCACGCTCGACCCCGAGCGCGACACCCGCGAGGTGCTCGCGCCGTACGTGACCGCGTTCGACCCGCGCTTCGTCGGCCTGTACGGCGACCGGGACGCGACCGCGCAGGCCGCGCGCGAGTTCAAGGTGTTCTTCCAGAAGGTGGCGGGCAAGACGCCCCAGAGCTACACGCTCGACCACACCGCCGCCTCGTACGTGCTCGACGCGCAGGGCCGGCTGCGGCTCTACGTGCGCCACCAGCAGACCGCCGACGAGATCGCGTCGGACCTGCGACGGCTGCTCGCGCAGGCCTGAGCCGCCGCGGCCCGGCCCCGGGGCCGGGGCTTGCCTGCCTTCGCGCGCTCGCGCGATCCCGCGCGGGACCCGCCGCACGGAGCCCCGCCCCGATGAACCGTCCTCCCCCGTTCCGTCCCGCCACCGGCCGCGGCCGGCTCCTCGGCGCCGCCGCGCTCGGCGTGCTCGCGGCCTCCGCGTACGCCGCCTGGCGCGTGCGCCGGGTCGAGTCGGAGCACCCGCCCGCGGGACGCTTCGTCGAGGTCGACGGCGTGCGACTGCACTGGACCGAGCACGGCGCGGGCGAGCCGCTGGTGCTGCTGCACGGGAACGCGACGTCGGGGCTCGAGCTCGAGCTGAGCGGGCTGGTGGACGTCGCCGCGCGCCGCTGGCGGGTCCTGGTGTTCGACCGGCCCGGCTTCGGCCACAGCGATCGTCCGCGCGACGGCCGCGTCTGGGATCCCCACGCCCAGGCGGCGCTGCTGCACGGGGCGCTGACCCGCATCGGCGTGTCCGGCGCGGTCGTGCTCGGCCACTCGTGGGGCGCGCTGGTCGCGCTCGCGCTCGCGCTCGACCATCCGGCGTCGGTGCGCGCGCTGGTGCTGGGCTCGGGCTACCTGTATCCCGAGCCGCGGCTCGACGCGCGGCTGGCGTCGCTGCCGGCGCTGCCGGTCGTCGGCGACGTCTACCGCCATACCGTCGGCGCGCTGCAGTTCCGCGCGTCGTGGCCGGTGATGGCGAAGCTGATGTTCGCGCCCGCGCGGGTCACCGAGGGCTTCCGCCGGTTCCCGGCGTGGATGGCGGCCCGGCCGTCGCAGCTGCGCGCGAGCGCGGAGGAGGGCGCGATGATGCCGGAGGCGACGGCGCGGCTCGCGGCCCGCTACGCGGAGCTGCGCATGCCGGTCGTGCTGGTCGCGGGCCGGGACGACCGGATCGTGGACACCGACGCGCACTCGGCGCGCTTCCATCGCGAGCGGCCGGACTCGCGGCTGCACGTGGTGGAGGGGGCGGGGCACATGGTCCACCACGTGGCGCCGCGCCGGGTGGTCGAGGCGATCGACGCCGCGGCCGCGCTCTCGAGCGACGGGATCCCCGCGCTGCTCCGCGCGCCGGCGGCCCTCCCGGGGGCGGGCGCCGACGTCCTCCACTGACGCCGGTGCGCCTCTACCGAGACGCCGAGGCGTCTCCACCGGCACCGAGGCGTCTCCACCGGCACCGGGCGTCTCTACGACGCCGAGGCGTCAGTAGGCGTTCTCCTCGCCGCGGATCGCGTTCCAGACGGTCCGCCAGACGATCGCGAGGTCGAGCCGCAGCGACCAGTTGCGCAGGTACTCGAGGTCGTACTGGATGCGCCGCTGCATCTTCTCGACGGTGTCGGTCTCGCCGCGCGCACCGTTCACCTGGGCCCAGCCGGTGATGCCCGGCTTGACCTTGTGCCGGATCATGTAGCCCTTGATCAGCTTGCGGTACATCTCGTTGTGCGCCACCGCGTGCGGGCGGGGTCCGACCACGCTCATCCGGCCCTGCAGCACGTTGAAGAACTGCGGCAGCTCGTCGAGCGAGCTCCGGCGCAGGAAACGGCCCAGCGGCGTGATCCGGTCGTCGTCGCGGGTCGCCTGGCGGATCGTCGCGCCGTCCTCGGCGACCTTCATCGAGCGGAACTTCCAGACGACGATCTGCTCGCCGTCGAGCCCGTAGCGCCGCTGCTTGAACAGCACCGGTCCGGGCATCGTCGTCTTGATCGCGATCGCGATGCCGAGCATCACCGGAGCGGTGAGGGTGATCGCGGCGAGCGAGATCAGCACGTCGGACAGGCGCTTGATCACCCCGGTCGTGCCGTGGAACGGCGACTCGCAGACCGCCAGCACCGGCATGCCGCCGACGGTGTCCATGCGCGCCTGGATCAGGTCGTAGAGAAAAATGTCCGGTAAGAAATACACGGACGCGGTCGTATCGCGCAGCTGGTCGAGCAGCTTGAGGATCCGCGGCTGCGAGGCCATCGGCAGCGCCACGTAGATGCGGTCGATGCGGTTGGCCCGCACGAAGTCGGCGACGTTCTCGATGGTGCCGGTCAGCGGCACCTCGAGCGACTCGCCCAGCCGCGGCGGCGCGCGGTCGTCGAAGAACGCGGCCACGCGCGTCGCGCCGGTGCGATCCGAGATCAGCCGGCGCGCGAGCGTACGGCCGAGCTCGTTCGCGCCGACGATGACCGCGGTGTCGCGCTCGCGCAGCGCCATCACGCGCGGCAGCAGCCACGGCGTCGCCGCATGGACGACCGTCTGCACGACCGGCACGCCGATCACCCACATCGCGAGCATGTTCGGATCGAACGATCGCAGCATGTCGGTCGCGAGGCCGAAGGCGAGCATCAGCCCGCACAGAACGGCCCAGTTGCCGAAGATCTGACGCAGCATGCCGCGCGGATGCTGGTCGAACGGGAGCGAGCCCGGGTAGGCGAGCGAGAACGCGATCACCGCGAGCACGAGGTCGCGGGGACCGGCCTGTCCGTGCGTGTAGTACGACGAGACGACGAGCACGCCCATCACGATCGCCGGATCGACGAGCGATCCGAGCCAGGCCGTGACGCTGCGGTTGCCGCTCTGGAAGGCTGCCGCGGAGCCTAGAAGTCCGTCGCCGTTCGTGGTGCCTGCGCGCATCCCTTGGGACCCGTTGGAATTGTTCTCACGCGTTACGGCCAAGCCTAGGCCGCGAGGATTCCGGGGTCGCTCCGCGCCGAGCTGGGCAGCCGAGCGATCCCGCTGCGCAACCCGAGGCAACTCCCGCGCCCGGCTTGGCTGCAGGCACAGGCGTTGCATCTAGCAAGCGGACCTCGGCAACGGCTGTAAACGCTGCCCATGCACCTGGACCGGAGTCGACCCACCATGCGTACTGCCACGCTTCGCAAGCTGGTAACGAACGTGACGATCGCGCTGTGCGCGGCGGCGAACGCCGCGTGCGTGACCGCGCAGCCGGTGTCGCCCCAGGTGCAGGCGATGCGAACGGCCGAGCTGGGCACGGCCACGGTGAGGCACATCGAGATACGACCGATCGTGCGCACCGTGCTCGAGACGCGTCCGCTCGACGGCGGGCTCGCCGAGCTGCGCGTGCGCGATGCCCGGCTGGTGCCGGGCGGCAGCGACGCCGCCGGCACGCCCGGCACGGCCGCGCTCGGCGTCGCGGCGGCGCCCGCGGTCGCGCTCGCGATGCCGGTCGTGCCGCTGGCGAACGGCGCGGCGATCGGCGACGAGCCGGAGCGCGACGCGCTGCCCGCCGTGCTCGTCGCGCTGCTCACGGCGGCGTGGATCGCGTCGCGTCGGCGACGCTGAGGCGGAGCGCGGGGCGCGGCCGCCGGTGAGCTCGGCCGTAGGCGATCGCTCGAGCTCGGCCATCGGGCGTTCGCTCGAGCTTGACCGTCGGGAGCGTGCTCGAGCTTGCACATCAGGCGCGCACTCGAGCTCGGCCGTTAGCCCTTCGCTCGAGCTCGGCCGTAGCGGACCCTCAGCGCGACGAACATCTCGCAGCCCGCGCTCCGTGCGCATCCGACACTCCGATCTACGGGTGAGACTCAGGCCGAGCTCGACGGAGCCGGACGTCCCGCTCGACGACCGAGGCGACCCGCGATGACGGCCGTCACCTTGGCCGGGGCGGGTCGCGCTCCCACGGCCGAGCCGGGCGGCGGCCGTGCACGACGGAGCCGAT
>DASPJX010000020.1:0-3604 GCA_035628395.1 Burkholderiaceae bacterium
GTGTAAGGTGCCTTTCTCGTCGCGATTGAACTGCATGAAAACGAGATTCCAGATCTCGACGTAACGATCGCCGTCGGCGTCCGGCGATCCGGGAGGACCGCCTGGAATAGCGGCTCCGTGGTCATAAAAGATCTCGCTGCACGGGCCGCAGGGACCGGTGTCGGCCATCTGCCAGAAATTGTCGCTCTCGTATTTGCGACCGCCGGGCTTGTCGCCGATGCGCACCACGCGCTCGGCCGGCACGCCGATCATCTTGGTCCACAGCTCGTAGGCCTCGTCGTCGGTGTGATAGACGGTGGTCCACAGCCGGCTCGGGTCGAGCTTGTACACCTGGGTGAGCAGCTCCCAGGCGAACTGGATCGCGTCCTTCTTGAAGTAGTCGCCGAAGGAGAAGTTGCCCAGCATCTCGAAGAACGTGTGGTGCCGGGCGGTGTAGCCCACGTTCTCGAGGTCGTTGTGCTTGCCGCCGGCGCGCACGCTGCGCTGCGCGGTGGTGGCGCGCGTGTACGGCCGCGGATCCTTGCCGAGGAACACGTCCTTGAACTGCACCATGCCGCTGTTGGTGAACAGCAGCGTGGGATCGTTCGCGGGCACGAGCGACGACGAGCGCACGATCGCGTGGCCCTGGGACTCGAAGTACTCGAGGAACTTGCGGCGGATGTCGGCCGACTTCATGTCGTTGATTCGGCGAGGATTTCGGGGCAATCTGCGAGAGTAGCACAGCGCCGCCCCAGCTCGCCTTCCCGCGCGGCCCGCGGCCGTCGCGCGGCGCCCCGCCCGCGGCCGTCCGCGGCGGCGCGCCCCGCCGGCGGGCCCGGGTCGGCGGATGCCGCGAGCGCGACGGGGTTCCGCGCGAATCGGGCTACCATCGGGCCGCATCCATCCGCCACCCCCGCACGCGCCCGTCCTCCCGATGCCCGCCGCCCTCGAAGGTATCCGCGTCCTCGACCTGTCCCGAGTGCTCGCCGGCCCCTGGTGCTCGCAGAACCTCGCCGACCTCGGCGCCGACGTGGTCAAGGTCGAGCGCCCCGGCGCCGGCGACGACACCCGCGGCTGGGGCCCGCCGTTCCTGAAGGACCGGCACGGCGCCGACACCGAGGACTCGGCGTACTACCTGGCCGCCAACCGCGGCAAGCGCTCGATCGCGGTCGACCTCGCGAGCGAGGCCGGGCGCGCCGCCGTGCGCGAGCTCGCCGCGCGCAGCGACGTGGTGCTCGAGAACTACAAGGTCGGCGCGCTCGCCAGGTACGGTCTCGACTGGCCGAGCCTGCGCGAGATCAACCCGCGCCTCGTCTACTGCTCGATCACCGGCTTCGGGCAGACCGGCCCGTGGGCGCACCGCGCCGGCTACGACTTCATCATCCAGGGCCTGGGCGGGCTGATGTCGGTCACGGGCGAGGCCGACGACCGACCGGGCGGCGGCCCGCAGAAGGTCGGCGTCGCGGTCGCCGACCTGATGACCGGCATGTACGCGACGCAGGCGATCCTCGCCGCGCTGTTCCATCGCGAGCGCACCGGCGAGGGCCAGCACCTCGACCTCGCGCTGCTCGACGTGCAGGTCGCGATGACCGCGAACATGGCCTCCAACTACCTGCACAGCGGCCAGCCGCCGCGGCGCTGGGGCAACGCCCATCCGAACCTGGTGCCGTACCAGACGTTCCGCGCCGCCGACGGCTGGATCATCGTCGCGGCCGGCAACGACGGGCAGTGGCGCCGCTTCTGCGAGCTCGGCGGCCGGCCGGAGCTCGCCGACGACCCCCGCTTCCTGAGGGTGCGCGACCGGATCCGCAACCGCGAGGCGCTGCTGCCGCTGCTCGAGGCGATGGTCGCGAGCCGCACGTCGGCCGAGTGGATCGACGGCATGGAGGCGGCCGGCGTGCCCTGCGGGCCGATCAACGACCTGCGCCAGGTGTTCGAGAACCCGCAGGTGCGGGCGCGCGGCATGCGCGTCGACATCGAGCGCGACGACGCCGGCCCGGTGCGGCTGGTCGCGAACCCGATCAAGGCCTCGCGCACGCCCCCCGCCTACCGGCGACCGCCGCCTCGGCTGGGCGAGCACACCGACGAGGTGCTCGCCGACGTGCTCGGCTGGGACGAGACCCGGATCGCCGCGGCGCGCGCCGCCGGCGCGTTCGGCGCGGCGGAGTCGGATGGCTGAGGCGACGCCCGCGCTGCCGATCGAGCCGCCGCTGCCGCGGATCGAGCCGGCGACGCCGCTGTGGCGCTCGTCGACCGCGCGCGCGCTCGTCGCGATCGCGCTGCTGGTCGCCGCGACGGTCGGGACGGCGGTCTGGCTGTCGGTGCTCGACGAGCGCCGCCAGGCGCAGGACCGGCTGACGCGCCAGGCGCACCAGGTCGCGCTGCAGCTGCGCGGCCGGCTCGTCGAGACCGAGCAGCTGATGCTGCTCGAGGGCTCGACCTACGCGCGCTCGGCACCGCGCTTCCGCCGCGACATGGAGGAGCTGCTGGCCGTCAACCCGGCGTTGCTGCGCGTCGAGCTGCGCGCGCGCGACGGCGCGCTGCTCGCGGCCGTCGACGCGCCGCCGCCGCGCCCGAGCCTGCCCGGCGAGTCGCGCGCCTCGCTCGGCTTCGAGGGCCGCAGCGCGTTCGAGACCGCGTCGAAGCTGAACCGCCTGACCTACTCGCAGCCCTACTTCGCCAAGCTCGGCGAGACCGGCTTCGACCTGCTCGAGCTGGTCGTGCCGACCGGCGAGATCGACGGGCCGATGCTGGTGGCGATCTACGCGCCGCAGCGGCTGCTCGACCATCCGACGCCGATCGAGCAGCCGTCCGACCAGCTGTACTCGCTGGTCGAGGCCGACGGCACGGTCGTCGCGCGCCAGGCCTCGCTCGGGCAGGCGCGCAGCGGGCTGTTCGCGGTGGCGCCGCTCGCGCGCTCGGGCAACACGCTGCAGCTGCGCGTCGACGGCCTGGAGCGCGGCGCGAGCATCGTCCCGAACCTGATGACCGGGCTGGTCGCGGCCACCTCGGTCGGGCTCGGGATCGCGATGTTCTTTCTCGTGCAGGACGTGCGCCGGCGCGAGCGCATCGAGCGCGCGCTGCGCGACCAGGTGCAGTTCCGCCGCGCGGTCGAGGAGGCGATGCTGCACGCGCTGATCGTCTACGGCCCCGACGACCGGGTGGTGCACGTCAACGACGCGGCGTGCCGGCTGAGCGGCTGGTCGCGCGAGGAGCTGGTCGGCCTCGGCTCGCCGATGCCGTTCAACACGCCGGGGTCGCTGCGCGACACCGCGGCGTTCATCGAGCGCGTCGAGCGCGCGGTCGCGGCCGGCGGCGACGGCGCCGCCGAGGCGGCCCGCGGCTTCGAGACCGTCTACCGCAGCCGCTCCGGCGAGGATCTGCCGATGATGGTCTACGAGACGCCGGTGCTCGACGCCGACGGGCGCAAGGCCGGCCGGATGATGCTCGGCGTCGACCTGCGCGAGCAGAAGCGCGTCGAGGAGCTCGCGCGCCGCCAGCACGAGGCGCTGCAGGCGCGCTCCCGGCTCGCCACGCTCGGGGAGATGGCCTCGACGCTGTCGCACGAGCTGAACCAGCCGCTCGCCGCTGTCACCAGCTACGCGACCGCCTGCGAGAACCTGAT
>DASPJX010000021.1:0-3387 GCA_035628395.1 Burkholderiaceae bacterium
GTCGCGGCGACCGCATCGGCACGCCCGACGTCCGCCGGCGGCTCGACGCTGCGCGACGCGGCGCTGCTCGCGCTCTGCGCCGCCTGCCTGCTCGCCGCGCGGGCCGCGACCCCGCTCGCCGCCGGCGTCTTCGCGACCGGGCTGGTCGTGCTGGCGCGCACCGGCCGCGCGGATCGCGGCGGGCTCCTCCTCGCGATCGTCGGCGCGACCGCCGTCGCGGGCATGGCGCTGCCGTTCGTCGCCGAGCGCATCGGGCGGGTCGCGCTGCTCTTCGGGCGCGACGCCGACTTCTCGGGCCGGACGCTGGTGTGGGAGTTCTCGATCGGCTTCCTCCGCGCGACGCCGTGGCTGGGCTTCGGCTACGGGACGTTCTGGAACGGCGGCGCGGGCATCGTGTTCTGGCGCTGGTCGGGCTTTCCGGTGCCGCACGCGCACAACGGCTGGCTGCAGCTCGCGCTGGACGCCGGGGTGGTCGCGACCGTGCTGCTCGCGGCGGCCGTCGCCGGCACCGCGCGGCGCGCGGCCTCGCTGCACCGTGCCGGGCGGCCGCGGGGGGCGGCGTGGGTCTGGGGCTTCCTGGGCCTGTGCCTCGCGATGAACCTGACCGAGAGCTTCCTGTTCGTGCCGAACGATCCGCTCACCGTGGTGCTCGTGTGGACGGCGGTGGCCGTCGGCCTCGCCGCCCGCGGCGACGGCGGCGCGGCTCCCCGCGGAGCGTCCGGTGGCTGAACCGACCGACGCCGTCGACGGACCGGGAGAGCGGCCGCTCGTCAGCGTGATCGTGCCGACCTACCAGCGCCGCGAGCGCGTGCTCGCCGCGCTGCGCGAGGTGGAGGCGCAGACCTGGCGTCCGATCGAGGCCGTGGTCGTCGACGACTGCTCGACCGACGGCACGGCGGACGCCGTCCGCGCGCGGCGCTCCGGAATCCCGGTGAGGGTCGTCGAGCTGGAGCGCAACGGCGGGCCCGGCCGCGCCCGCAACGTCGGCATCGACCACGCGCGGGGCCGCTACGTCGCGTTCCTCGACAGCGACGACCGCTGGCATCCCGAGAAGCTGTCGACGCAGATGGCGCTCTTCGAGCGGGATGCGCGGCCCGATCGGCTCGTCGCGTACTCGCGCGTCGTGATCGAGCGCGACAGCGACACCGTCGTGCGCCCCGAGCGGCCGATCGCCGACGGCGAGCCCGTCGGCGACTACCTGTTCGTCGACGCCGGCGTGCTGCACACCAGCACGCTGGTGATGCCGACCGCGCTGGCCGCGCGCGTGCGCTTCGTCGACGCGATGCGGCTGCACGAGGACTGGGACCTGCTGATGCGGCTGCAGCGCGCCGGGGCGCGGTTCGCGATGGCGGAGGCGCCGCTGGCGACCTGGGACGACCGCAGCGCGCCCGGGCGCAGCAGCGCGCCGCGGCCCGAGCGCTCGTTCGCCTGGCTGGAGGCGCAGCGCGGCGTGCTGTCGACGGCCGCCTACCTCGCGCTGCGCGCGAAGATCGCCCCGCAGCTGCGGGCCAGCCGGCCGGTCGCCGGTCTCGGCTACGTGTGGTCCGCGTGGGCGCGGGGCGCGATCGGGCTCGACTACCTGCTCGCCCTGCACCTCGACTTCGTACATCCCGGATCGAGGCGGCTGCTGCGCGCGGCGCTGCATCGCATCGGCCGCGGCAGGAACGGGGGCGCGTCCGGGCCCTCGGCCGAGTGAGTCGGCCGCCGCGCGCCTGGACCCACCGTATCGCGATGCTCCCGTAGGCCTCGACAAGGGTCGGACAGGGCGACGTCGCCGCGCGGAGTCGAGGCGTCTTCCCACAGGGCGGACTCGAGGACCGTCACGAACGCGCGACGTCGCGACCTCTGGTGCGTCGCCGCGCCTCTGCGTCCGTGCATGCGGGCTTCGAACGCGGATCGCCCGATCCGTCGTCCGAGGCTCCTGCGCCGACTAGCGCGGCGGAAACAGGCGGAACGTGCCCTGCCCGAGCGCCACCGGCACGCCCGCGGCGTCGACCAGCTCGCCCCGCACGAACGCCGTCCGCCCGGTGCAGCGCAGCGTCGTCACCCGGCATTCGAACGGCCCGCTCCGCGCGGGGCTCGGGTACTGCACGCTGCAGTCCACCGTCGCGCAGCCCACGATCCGGTCCGCGTTGGACGCCGCGGCGAAGGCCATCGTGGTGTCCAGCACCGTGAACAGGATCCCTCCGTGCGGCTGCCCGGCCTCGGGCCAGCACACCTCGGCCGTCGGCGTCAGCACCGAGCGCGCGCCGCCGTCGGCGCAGCTCAGCAGCCGGATGCCGAGCGTGCGGTACAGCGGGCCGGCGTTGAAGCGTGCGAGGTCGTCGTCCGAATAGCGCATTCGAGCGTGAGGATGGAGTCGAGGGATCGGGGCGGAACGTGCCGCGTACCGGCTGCCGCGGCATCGCCGCGCGGTGGCGCCGGAACGCGGGCGCCGGGCCGGAACGCCGCGACGCGCGGGGCGGGCCTCGACGGTCGCGGGCCGGTGTGGTTGGCGGAGCGAGCGGGATTCGAACCCGCGAAGGGCTGTTAACCCTTACACGCTTTCCAGGCGTGCGACTTCAACCACTCATCCATCGCTCCGGAGCCGCGCATTGTAGCGCAGCGTCCCGCCGCGCCGGCGCCGGGAAGGCCGACGCCCGGTCGCGGGACCGGGCGTCGGGATCCCCGGGCGAGCGCCGGGGCGTTCGGGCCTCGCGGCGCCCGACGGGCGCCGCGGGAGGCGGTCAGGCCGCCTGCAGGTTCGGATACCGGACGTTCTCGACCATGTCCTGGGTCTCCTTCGACGGCGCCGGGGTCACCAGGCTGACGAGGATGATCACCAGGAAGCCGAGCGGCACGCCGAACAGGCCGGCCGAGATCGGCTGGATGTCCCACCACAGGTTGGTCACCGGCGCGGAGCGCGGGATGTCGAAGAACACCTCCCGCAGCCACGGCTGGGTCGCCGCCATGTAGTAGAACGTCACCGCGAAGCCGGCGACCATCCCGAGGGACGCGGCGATGCCGGTGGTGCGCTTCCAGAAGATGCCGAGCGTGAGCGCCGGGAAGAATCCGGCCGCCGCCAGCGAGAACGCCGCGGACACCAGGAACAGGATGTCGGCGGGCTTCTGGGCGGCCACCAGCGCGGCGAGCACCGCGACGATCAGCAGCAGGATCTTCGACAGCAGCACGCGACGGGCCGTCGGCGCGTCCGGATCGATCATCTTGTAGTAGAGATCGTGCGACAGCGCGTTGGCGATCGTCAGCAGCAGCCCGTCGGCGGTCGACAGCGCCGCGGCGAGACCGCCGGCCGCCACGAGACCCGAGACGACGTACGGCAGGCCGGCGATCTCCGGGGTGGCAAGCACGATGATGTCGCCGCCGATGGCGATCTCGGCCAGCTGCACG
>DASPJX010000022.1:0-7473 GCA_035628395.1 Burkholderiaceae bacterium
CAAGCAGGCCTGCATCGACGCCCGGATCGCGTTCGTCGGCGGCATCAACCTGCTCGACGACCTGTGGGACCCGAACCACGGCGCGCTCGACCATCCGCGGCTCGACTACGCGGTCCGGATGCGCGGCCCGATCGTCGCCGACGTGCACGCGGCGATGGCGGGGCTGTGGCGACAGGTCGCGCTCGGCCGACTCCCGTCGCTGACCGAGCGCTTCCGCTCCGCGACGCGCCACGTCGTGCGGCCGCTCGCGGCCGCCGGCGCCGCGGTCCGCGCGGCGGTCGGCCGCGGCCGTGGCGGCGCCCCGGGCGCGCCCGACGCCCCGCCCGGCGACGTGCGCGCGATGCTGCTGCTGCGCGACAACTTCGCGCGCCGGCGCACGATCGAGCGCGCGTACCTGAAGGCGATCGGCGGCGCGCGGCGCGAGGTGCTGATCGCGAACGCCTACTTCTTCCCCGGCCGGCGGTTCCGCCGGGCGCTGCGCGAGGCGGCGCGGCGCGGCGTGCGGGTGCGGCTGCTGCTGCAGGGCCGGCCCGAGTACGTGCTGCCGCACCTGGCCGCGCAGGCGCTGTACGACGGGCTGCTCGCCGCCGGCGTCGAGATCGTCGAGTACCACCGCAGCTTCCTGCACGCGAAGGTCGCGGTGATCGACGACTGGGCGACCGTCGGCTCGTCGAACATCGATCCGTTCTCGCTGCTGCTCGCGCGCGAGGCCAACGTGGTGGTGATGGACGCGCGCTTCGCCGCCCGGCTGCGCGAGCGGCTGCTCGTGTCGATGGCCCAGGGGGGGCGTCCGGTCACCGACGACGACTGCGCGAGCCGGCCCTGGCACCAGCGGCTGCGGGGCTGGTGCGCGACGCGCGTGCTGCGTCTCGGCGTCCGGATCACCGGCTCCGGCCAGCGCTACTGAGCGGGCGCCGCCGACGCGCGCGGCGGGCGTCGTCCCACCGCCGCGATGCCCCGACGGCGGCGGGGGCGGGCCGAACGGCGGGACAATGCCGGGATGCTGCTCGAACGCCGCGCCGAGGGCCTGTACTGCGCCGCCGGCGACTTCTTCGTCGATCCGTGGCGGCCGGTGCCGCGCGCGGTGATCACGCACGCGCACGCCGACCACGCGCGCACCGGGCACGGCGGCTACCTCGCTGCGGCGCCGGCCGAGGGCGTGCTGCGCTCGCGGCTCGGCGACATCCGGCTCACCACCGTCGAGTACGGCGAGACCGTCGAGTCGAACGGCGTGCGCGTGTCGCTGCACCCGGCCGGGCACGTGCTCGGCTCGGCGCAGGTGCGCATCGAGCACCGCGGCGAGGTCTGGGTGGTGAGCGGCGACTACAAGGTCGAGCCCGACCCGACCTGCGCGCCGTTCGAGCCGGTGCGCTGCCACACCTTCGTCACCGAGTCGACCTTCGGGCTGCCGATCTACCGCTGGACGCCGTCGGCCGAGGTGTTCGCCGACGTCGACGCCTGGTGGCGAGCGAACGCCGACGCCGGCCGCGCGAGCGTGATGTTCTGCTACGCGTTCGGCAAGGCGCAGCGCGTGCTCGCCGGCGTCGACCCCTCGATCGGCCCGATCGTCTGCCACGGCGCCGTCGAGCCGCTGAACCGCGCGTACCGCGCCGCGGGCGTCGCGCTGCCGCCGACGCGTCTGGTGTCCGAGGTCGCCGATCGCGCCGAGCTGCGGCGCGCGCTGGTGCTCGCGCCGCCGTCGGCCGGCGGCACCACCTGGATCCGCCGCTTCCCCGAGCCGAGCGACGCGTTCGCCTCGGGCTGGATGGCGGTGCGCGGCGCGCGCCGGCGCCGCGCGGTCGACCGCGGCTTCGTGCTGTCCGACCACGCCGACTGGCCCGGGCTGCAGGCGGCGATCGGCGCGAGCGGCGCCGATCGCGTGTTCGTCACGCACGGCTACGTGCCGGTGATGGTCCGCTGGCTGCGCGAGCAGGGGCTCGACGCGCAGTCGTTCGAGACCGAGTACGGCGGCGAGGAAGGCGCCGCGCAGACCGAGGCGGGCGACGCCGCGCCGTCCGGGGCCGCGCCGGGCGGCCCGGACGCGCCGCGCGCGCACGTGTCGGGGCCCGACGCCGCGCGCGCCGCGACCGACGGGGAGGCGGGCCCGGCGTGAAGGCCTTCGCCGACCTCTACGCCGAGCTCGACGCCTCGACGTCGACGCTGCACAAGGTCGACGCGCTCGAGCGCTACCTGCGGCGCGCCGCGCCCGCCGACGCCGCCTGGGCGGTCTACGTGCTCGCCGGCGGCAAGCCGCGCCAGGCGGTGCCCTCGCGGCTGATGCGCGACGCCGCGCGCGAGGCCGCGGGGCTGTCGGAGTGGCTGTTCGAGGAGAGCTACCTCGCGGTCGGCGACCTCGCCGAGACCATCGCCCACCTGCTGCCGCCGGCGGCCGCGATCGAGGACGCGGGGCTCGCCGAGTGGATGGGCGAGCGGATCCCGGCGCTGCGCGGCGCCGCGCCCGAGGACGCGAAGGCGACGCTGGTGCGCTGGTGGGGCGGGCTCGACTGGAACGGCCGCTTCGTGCTGAGCAAGCTGATCACCGGCGGCTTCCGGGTCGGCGTCTCGAGGCTGCTCGTGCTGCGCGCGATCGCGCGGGTCGCCGGGCTCGACGAGAAGCTCGTCGCGCAGCGGATGATCGGCTACACCGACGCCCGCACCGCGCCCGACGCGGCGCGCTTCGAGGCGCTCGTCGCGCCCGCAGACGCCGCCGGCGCCGCGGTCTCGGTCGCCGGCCATCCGTATCCGTTCTTCCTCGCGCATCCGCTGCAGCAGCCGCCCGAGACGCTCGGCGAGCCCGGCGAGTGGCTCGTCGAGTGGAAGTGGGACGGCATCCGCGCGCAGCTCGTGCTCCGCGGCGGACGCGCCTGGCTGTGGTCGCGCGGCGAGGAGCTGGTGACCGAGCGCTTCCCGGAGATCGAGCGCGCGGGGCTCGCGCTCGCGGCGGCCGTCGACCCGCGCGGCGCCGGGCTCGTGCTCGACGGCGAGGTGCTCGCCTGGGACGCGGCCGCGCGCCGCCCGCTGCCCTTCGCCGCGCTGCAGAAGCGCGTGACGCGCAAGTCGCTGACCGCCGCGGTGCTGCGCGCCTCGCCCGCCGCCTTCCTCGCGTACGACCTGCTCGAGCGCGACGGCGCGGACCTGCGCGCCCGGCCGCAGGCCGAGCGTCGCGCGGCGCTCGAGGCGGTGCTCGCCGCCGCGCCCGAGGCCGGGCTCGAGGCCTCGCCCCGCGTCGAGGCCGCCGACTGGAGCGCGTTCGCGGCGCTGCGCGACGCGTCGCGCGAGCGCGGCGTCGAGGGCTTCATGCTGAAGCGGCTGTCGGCGCCCTACGGCATCGGCCGCACGAAGGCCGACGGCGGCGACTGGTGGAAGTGGAAGATCGATCCGTACACCGTCGACGCGGTGCTCGTGTACGCGCAGCGCGGCCACGGCCGCCGCGCGAGCCTGTACTCCGACTACACGTTCGCGGTCTGGGACCGGCCCGAGACCGGCGACGGCGCGCCGCGCGCGCTGCTGCCGTTCGCCAAGGCGTACTCGGGGCTCACCGACGAGGAGATGCGGCGGGTCGACGCGATCGTGCGCCGCACCACCGTCGAGAAGTTCGGCCCGGTGCGCAGCGTGACGCCGACGCTGGTGTTCGAGCTCGGCTTCGAGGGCATCGCGCGCTCGCCGCGGCACAAGTCCGGCATCGCGGTGCGCTTCCCGAGGATCCTGCGGTGGCGCACCGACAAGCCGATCGCCGAGGCCGACACGATCGCCGCGCTGCACGCGATGCTCGACGCGGCGGGACCGCCCTCCGGCGCGGGCTGAGGCCCCGCCCGCGCCGCGGCCGCGGCCCGCGGCGGCCGATGCCGACAGTCGACAGCCGACGCTGACACCGACACCGACACCGACACCGGCACCGACGCCGACACCGACGCCGACACCGACACCGACGCCGACGCCGACGCCGACGCCACTGGTCCCGTCGCGCGACGGTCCCGCCGGAGCCCCGTCGCCCCCCGGTCCCGTCGGAACCCTGCCCACCGCCGGCCCGCCCGCTCGGGTATCGTGCCGGGTCCGCCGCGCGCCCCCTTCCCGGCGTCGGCCACGACGATACGGAGGACACCCGATGAACCGTTCCGACGCCCGCCGCCGCCTCGTCGGCGCCGCCCTCGCCGCCGCCGCGCTCGGCGGCCTCGCGCCCGCCGCGCACGCCCAGGCCTGGCCCTCGAAGCCGATCCGCCTGCTGATTCCGTTCACCCCGGGCGGCGGCACCGACTTCGTCGCGCGCACGGTCGGCACGAAGCTCGCCGAGAACACCGGCTGGCAGATCGTCATGGAGAACCGCCCCGGCGCGGCCGGCAACATCGCGATCGAGGCCGCCGCGAAGTCGGCGCCCGACGGCTACACGATCGTCATGGGCCAGTCCGACAACATGATGCTCGGGCCGTGGCTGTACCCGAACGTCGGCTACGACTCGGTGAAGAGCTTCGCGCCGATCGTGCAGGTCTCGGTCGCGCCGATGGTGATCGCCGCCTCGGCCGCGAACACGCGGATCAACGGACCCGCCGACCTGATCGCCGCGGGCCGCTCGGGCAACGGCATCACCTGGGCGACCGCCGGCAACGGCAGCCTCGGCCACCTGTTCGGCGAGCAGCTGCGCGCGGCGACCGGCATGAAGCTCACCCAGGTCCACTACAAGGGCGCCGCGCCCGCGATGACCGACGTGATCGGCGGCACCGTCGACGTGACGATCCTCTCGAGCGGCTCGGTGCTGCCGCAGATCCGCGGCGGCAAGCTCAAGCCGGTCGCGGTCACCACCGCGCGCCGCGCGCCGGTGCTGCCCGACACGCAGACGATCGAGGAGGGCGGACCCAAGGGCTTCGACGCCAGCATCTGGCTCGGCCTGTTCGCGCCGGTCGGCACGCCGCCCGAGGTCGTCGCGCGCATCAACGCCGAGGTGAACCGCGTGCTGCAGGCGCCCGACATCCGCGAGAAGCTCGCCGCGCAGGGCATCGCGCCGGCCGGCGGCACCTCCGAGGCCTTCGGCGCGTTCGTGCGCGAGGACTACGCGCGCTGGGGCAAGGTGGTGCGCGACTCCGGCGTGAAGGCGGAGTAGGGCGGGCGATGCAGCTCGACGGCATCCGGGTCGTCGACCTGACCCGCATCCTGTCGGGTCCGTTCTGCTCGATGTTCCTCGCCGACATGGGCGCGGAGGTCGTGAAGATCGAGGACCCGGACGGCGGCGACCCGATCCGCGCGCAGGGCGAGGCCCGCGGCGGCTACTCGCTGTACTTCGCGAGCTTCAACCGCAACAAGCGGTCGGTCGCGCTCGACCTGCGCACCGCCGAGGGCCGCGAGGCGCTCGCGCGGCTGATCGCGCGCGCCGACGTGCTGGTCGACAACTACCGGCCCGGCGTGCTCGACCGGATGGGGTTCGGGCGCGAGCGGCTGCGCGCGCTGAAGCCCGACCTGATCGTCGCGCACGTGACCGGCTACGGGCTCGACGGCCCGTATGCCGAGCGGCCCGCGTTCGACTTCATCGCGCAGGCGATGAGCGGCTTCATGAGCGTGACCGGCGAGCCCGACGGCCCGCCGATGCGCGCCGGCCCGCCGATCTCCGACCTCGTCGCCGGCGCGTACGCGGCGATGGGCGTGCTCGCCGCGCTGGTGCGCCGCGGTCGCACCGGGCAGGGCGAGGAGGTCACCACCTCGCTCACCGACGGCATGGTCAGCATGCTGTCGTTCATGGCCACCAACTGGTTCGCCACCGGCCGCGTGCCGGCGCGCAACGGCAACGACCACGGGCTCGTCGCGCCCTACGGGCTCTTCGAGGCCGCCGACGGCCGGGTCGCGATCGCGCCGAGCAACGACGGCGTCTACCGCAAGCTGCTCGGCGCGCTCGGGCTCGAGCGCCTGCTCGCGCATCCCGACTACCTGACCAACGACGCGCGCTTCGCGCGCCGCGCGGCGATCAACGCCGAGATCGACCGCGTGACGCGCACGCGCCCGATCGCGCACTGGATCGAGGTGCTGAACGGCGCCGGCGTGCCCTGCGGCAAGGTGCTCGACGTCGGCGAGGTGTTCGAGGATCCGCAGATCCGCCACCAGCGGATGCGGATCACGATCGAGCATCCGGTGCACGGTCCGCTCGACGTGATCGGCTTCCCGATCAAGTTCACCGACGACCCCTGCCGGATCCACCGGCTGCCGCCGGAGCTCGGCGCCGACACCGACGCGGTGCTCGCCGAGCTCGGCTACGATCCCGCGGCGATCGCGCGCGTGCGCGCCGCCCGCCGCACCGCGAAGGAGGACACCCCATGAGCTTCGGACCCCGCGGCGACGACGACCGCGACGTGATCGTCACCGAGGTCGGCACGCGCGACGGCTTCCAGGCCGAGGCCGCCTTCATCCCCACCGAGGTCAAGGCCGAGATCGTCGACGCGCTCGTCGACGCCGGCGTGCGCAGCATCGAGGCGACCTCGTTCGTGTCGCCGCGCGCGATCCCGCAGCTCGCCGACGCGCACGCGATGCTCGAGCGGGTGACGCGGCGCGACGGCCTGCGGATCGCCGCGCTCGTGCCCAACGCCCGCGGCGCCGAGCGCGCGGCGGCGGCGAAGGTCGACATGATGGTGTGCTTCGTGTCGGCGAGCGAGAGCCACTGCCGGGCGAACCTGAACAAGCCGGTCGCCGCGGCGCTCGCCGACGTCGCCGAGTTCGCGCCGATCGCCGCGCGCTTCGGCATCCCGGTGCGCGGCGCGGTCGCCACCGCGTTCGGCTGCCCGTTCGAGGGCGACGTGCCGGTCGACGCGCTGCTGCGGATCGTCGACGCGTACCGCGCGCTCGGCGTGCGTCACGTCACGCTCGGCGACACCACCGGCATGGCGGTGCCGCCGGTCGTCGAGCGCGCGGTCGACGCGATCGCGCGGCGCTTTCCCGACGTCGCGCTCGCGCTGCACTTCCACAACACACGCGGCGTCGGCCTCGCGAACGCGATGCTCGGGCTGCAGATGGGGGTGCGCGAGTACGAGGCCTCGATCGGCGGGCTCGGCGGCTGCCCGTTCGCGCCCGGCGCGACCGGCAACGTCTGCACCGAGGACCTCGTCTACCTGCTCGAGGAGTCGGGGTTCGACACCGGGATCGACCTCGCTGCACTGATCGACGTCGCGCACTCGGTCGAGGCGCTGGTCGGTCGTACGCTGCCCGGCCAGGTGATGAAGGCCGGCCCGCGCCTGCGCAGGTATTCGCTCGAGGGCGCGCGCCGCGCCGCCTCGAGCGGCGAGAGCTTCAGCCGGGGCACCGCCTTCATCACCTGGCCCGGCAGCGTGCGGCCGACGACGCGCTCGACGCGCTGCGCGACGGCGATCAGCCGATCGAGGTCGATGCCGGTGCGGAAGCCCGACTCGTGCAGCAGGTAGACGAGGTCCTCGGTGCAGACGTTGCCGGTCGCTCCGGGCGCGAACGGGCAGCCGCCGAGCCCGCCGATCGAGGCCTCGT
>DASPJX010000023.1:0-6381 GCA_035628395.1 Burkholderiaceae bacterium
CGAGAACGGCGCCGCGAGGCGCCGTTCTTCTTTCGGGCGTCCGCTCGCGGGGCTCCGACATGCATGCGCCCCTTGCAGGTGCCGTTGGCAGGCACCTCATGGGGCGCTTCCTCATGCGGACGCTTCACATACGGACGCTTCACATACGGACGCTTCGCATGCGGACGCTTCCGAGGCGAACGCTTCGCATGCGGGACCTCTATGTACGGGGCACTCCCGTGTGGGCACTCCAGTGCGGTCATCCTCGTGCGGTCATCATCCCCGTACGGTCACTCCCTCGAGCGGACTCCCCTCGAGCGGACTCCCCTCGTGCGTACTCCCCTCGTGCGGGACCTCTCGTGCGCGCGCCGCGCCGGCCCCGAACGGACGAAGGGCGCCGCGAGGTTCGCGGCGCCCTTCGGTGGCGGGTCGGATCGTCGCCCGGATCGGGCGTCGATCGACGATCCGCGGTGCGTCAGCCGACGTAGACGGACGAGGTGCGCTGGTCGGGCGCCTGGAAGCGGCTCGAGGTGTTCGTGTCGCGCGACGGCGCGTTGCCCTGCATCACGGCCGCGGGCGCCTTGGCGGCGGGGCCGGTGACCGGCGGGAAGCCGTCCTGGGCCGAGGCGAGTCCGGTGGCGAAGGCGAGGGCGGCGAAGACGGACAGTTGCTTGATCATGGTGGAGCTCCTTGTGACGTCGGGCCCGCGGGGTCCGGCGGACCCGACCGCGGGTGCGCTGCACGTGCAGCGCATGAACGTCATCGTGAGGTCACGATTTCGCGCCGCGCTCACGCCGCGGTCGCGATTCGGTGACGCCGCCGAGACCGTTTCGTGACCTCGGCCTTTCGCCCCGCCCCGGGGTCGGGCCGTCAGCCGCCGGGCTTCAGCAGCCCCTTGAGGGCGGCGAGCCGCTGCTTCGCGGTGTCGGCGCCGACCAGGGCCGACGCCCCGCCCTCGGCCTCGAGCTGCATCTCGGCGATGAAGCGCGACGGCAGCTTCGGCGTCATCGCCTTCGCGCGCCGGCGCTGGCGGCACCAGGTGATCGTCAGCGTGCGCTGCGCGCGGGTGACCGCGACGTACATCAGCCGCCGCTCCTCCTCGACGCGCTGCGGGCCGTCGTCGTCCTCGTCCTCGGCGTCGCCGGTGTGCGGCATCAGCCCCTCCTCGCAGCCGACGATGAACACGTGCGGCCACTCCAGGCCCTTCGACGCGTGCACGGTGGTGAGGCGCACCGCGTCGGTGTCCGGGTCCTTGCCGTCGAGCCGCGACAGCAGCGCGATCGTCTGCGCGAGGTCGACGAGCGACTTGCCGTCCTCCTCGCCGCGCTTGGCGATCCAGGCGACGAAGTCGACGACGTTCTGCCAGCGCTGCGTCGCCTGGCGCTCGTCCAGCGTCTGCTGCAGGTGGTCCTGGTAGCCGATCGCCTTCAGGATCTCGGCGAGCAGCTCGCCCGGCGGCTCCTTCTTCGCGCGCCAGCCGATCCGGTTCACGTAATCGCCGAACGCGCGCAGCGGCGCGAGCTGGCGCTCGGGCAGCCGCCCCTCGACGCCGGTCTCGAACAGCGCGGCGAACATCGAGCGCTCGCGCTCGGCGGCGTAGACGCCGAGCGTCTGCAGCGTCTGCGGCCCGACGCCGCGCTTGGGCGTGGTGACCGCGCGGATGAACGCCGGATCGTCGTCGTCGTTGGCGAGCAGCCGCAGCCACGCGATCACGTCGCGGATCTCGGCGCGCTCGAACCAGCTCTGGCCGCCCGACAGCACGTACGGGATCTTCTGCTGGCGCAGCGCCTGCTCGATCGTGCGCGCCTGGTGGTTGCCGCGATAGAGCACCGCGTAGTCCGAGAACGCGCCCTTCCGCTCGAAGCGGTGCGCCTGGATGCGCATCGCGATCGACTCGGCCTCGGCCTCGTCGTCGTCCATCGGCACGACCTTCACCGGGTCGCCGACGCCGAGCTCCGACCAGAGCCGCTTCTCGTGCAGCTTCGGGTTGTTCGCGATCAGCCGGTTCGCGGCGGTCAGGATCGAGCGGCTCGAGCGGTAGTTCTGCTCGAGCTTGATCACCTTGAGCCGCGGGAAGTCGACGGCCAGCCGCTGCAGGTTCTCGAGCGTCGCGCCGCGCCAGCCGTAGATCGACTGGTCGTCGTCGCCGACCGCGGTGAACGCCGCCCGCGGCCCGACGAGCCGCTTGAGCAGCTCGTACTGCGTGACGTTGGTGTCCTGGTACTCGTCGACCAGCAGGTAGCGCAGCCGGTTCTGCCAGCGCTCGCGGACCTCGGCGTGCTCGTCGAGCATCTTCAGCGGCAGCCCGATCAGGTCGTCGAAGTCGACCGCCTGGTAGCCGGCGAGCGTCGCGGCGTACTCGCGGAACGCGCGCGCCGCGGCCTGCTCGTCGGCGCCGCGCGCGATCTTCGCGGCGCGCTCGGCGTCGACCCCGGCGTTCTTCCACAGCGAGATCCGCGACTGCACCGCGCGCACCAGCTTGCGGTCGGTCGTCGCCAGCGCCTGCGCGACGATCGAGCCGGCGTCGTCGGCGTCGAGGATCGAGAAGCCCTTCTTCAGCCCGAGCGCCGAGCCGTCCTCGCGCAGCATCTGCACGCCCAGCGAGTGGAAGGTCGACACCAGCGGACGGCCGTTCGAGGGCAGCCGGATCATCGAGCCGAGCCGCTCGCCCATCTCCTGCGCGGCCTTGTTGGTGAACGTGATCGCGGCGATCGCCCGCGGCGTCACGCCGCTGTCGATCAGGTGCACGATCTTCTTCGTGATCACGCGGGTCTTGCCGCTGCCCGCGCCGGCGATCACCAGGCACGGGCCGTCGAGGTAGCGCACGGCCTCGTGCTGCGCGGGGTTGAGGGTGTCGGCCATCGGCGGCTCAGATCTCGAGCGGGTCGACGACGAGCTGCCAGCGCACCGGGGTGCGCTCCTCGCGCAGCGCGGCGAGCCACGGCGCGAGCGCGGCGTGCAGCGCGGCGCGCGACGGCGACTCGACGAGCATCTGCGCGCGATGGTCGCCGCGCATCTGCGCGAGCGGCATCGGCACCGGGTCGCAGACGACGAGCGCGGCGAGCGTCTCCTCGGCGATCGGCGGCTCGGTGCCGCCGCCGGCGAGCAGCATCTCGCGCGCTCGGGCGAGGAAGGCGACCGGCGCCTCGGGCGTGCGCGCCTGCGCGGTGAGCAGCGCCTGGTGCACGAACGGCGGCAGCCCCGCGGCCTCGCGCTCCTCGAGCTGCTGGGCGGCGAAGCGCTCGTAGTCGTGCGCGACGAGCGCCGCGTACACCGGGTGGTCGGGATACCGCGACTGGATCAGCACCCGGCTCGCCGCGTGGTGGCGCCCGGCGCGCCCCGAGACCTGCATCAGCGTCGCGAACAGCCGCTCGGGCGCGCGGAAGTCGGCCGCGAAGAGGCCGGCGTCGGCATCGACCACGACGACCAGCGTCAGGCGCCGGAAGTCGTGGCCCTTGGCGAGCATCTGCGTGCCGACCAGCAGGTCGACCTCGCCGGCGTGCGCCGCGTCGAGCAGCGACTGCGCGGCGCCGCGGCGGCGGGCCACGTCGCGGTCGAGGCGGCCGATGCGGGCGCCCGGGAACAGCGTCTGCAGCCCCTCCTCGAGCCGCTGCGTGCCGCGCCCGAGGCCGGCGAGATCGACGTTGCCGCAGTCGGGGCAGGTGCGCGGCACGCGCCGCTCGGTGCCGCAGTGGTGGCACACGAGCAGGTAGCGCGCGGGCGCCGCGCCGCGCGTGGCGAGGCCCGCGTCGGCGCCGTCGGCGGCGCGCACCACCGGCCCCTGCCGGTGCAGCACCCGGTACGCGTCGCACTGGTCGCATCGGCTCAGCCAGCCGCAGGCGCCGCAGGCGAGCACCGGCGCGTAGCCGCGGCGGTTGAGGAAGATCAGCGCCTGCTCGCCGCGCGCGATCGTCGACTCGACCGCCGCGATCGCCGGCTCGGTGAGCCCGTGCTTCAGCGTCGCGCCGGCGAGCGACACGCGCTGCACGACGGGCAGCGACGCGCCGCCCGCGCGGGCCTTCAGCGACGCGATCCGGTAGCGGCCGCGGCGCACCGCGTGCCAGGTCTCGAGCGAGGGGGTCGCCGAGCCGAGCACCACCGGCAGGCCGCGGCGCGCGCCGAGCACGATCGCGAGGTCGCGCGCCGAGTAGCGCGCGCCCTCCTGCTGCTTGAACGACGCGTCGTGCTCCTCGTCGACGACGATCGCGGCGAGCCCCGGCAGCGGCGCGAGCACGGCGAGCCGCGTGCCGAGCACGATCCGCGCGCGACCCTCGGCGGCGGCGAGCCAGTGCGCGGCGCGCTCGGCGTCGGGCATGTCCGAGTGCAGCACGGCGAGCGGCCAGCCGGGAAAGCGCGCGCCGATGCGCTGCGCGAGCTGCGGGGTCAGCGCGATCTCGGGCACCAGCACCAGCGCCTGCGCGCCCGGGTCGTCGGCGAGCCGGCGCTCGATCCAGCGGAAGTACACCTCGGTCTTGCCGCTGCCGGTGATGCCGTGCAGCAGGATCACCGCGTGCCCGTCGATCGCCTCGATGGCGGCGAGCGCCTCGCGCTGCTCGTCGGTGGGGGCCGGTGCCGGGCCGTGCGCCTCGCCGTTCGGCGGCTCGAAGCGGCGGCGCGCCCGCTCGGTCGGCACCCCGCGGCTGCGCGCGGTGGGCACCGTGCGCAGCAGCTTGGGCACCGACGGGAGCGCGAGCTCGCCGATGCCGGCGTGGTAGTAGCGCGCCCCGAACCCGATCAGCTCGAGCCAGCGGGCGTCGGCGCGCGGCATGCCGGCGAGCGGCGCCTCGAGCTCGCGCAGCCGCTCCTCGGGCACGTCGGTCGACGCGGCGAGCCCGACCACCAGCCCCGCCCGCCGGCCGCGCCCCCAGGGGACGACCACCCAGTCGCCGACCTCCGGCCTCCAGCCTGCTGCGATGCGGTAGTCGAAGGGTTCAGGCAGCGGTACGTCCAGGGCGACGCGGGCGATGACGGCGGGCTCGGTCACGGACGAACTTGAAGTGATTCCTGCAAATCGTTCGCAAGGTTCGGTGCGGCTTGAGAATTTCGCAGGTGTTCACACAGCCTGTGGATAAAAGTGTGGACAGTGCCGGGAAACCGGGCGCCCCGATCGGGCGTTGCGCGCGCCGCACACCTGCGTTCCGGAGGCGAAAAAAAATAAAACCAGTCAAATCAACGAGTTGTGTGGGCCTAGTTCAGGCTTCACCTTATCTTGCCGCCGATCGGGTGCCTCGTCCGGAAGTGTGCATAACTGTCCGCCCGTGCTAGAGCGCCGATGCTGCGGCGCCGCGGCGACGCTGCTCCCGGCTGTAGCGGTGGACGGCCTCGACGAGCGCGGTCACGTGCTCGGGCGGCGTGAACTGCGAGATGCCGTGACCGAGGTTGAACACGTGACCGTGGCCGGCCTGCGGCGGGCCGTAGCTCTCGAGGGTCTTGATCGCCTCGCCCTGGATCTGGGCCGGATCGGCCATCAGGATCATCGGGTCGATGTTGCCCTGCAGCGCCACCCGGCCGCCGACGCGCGCGCGCGCCTCGCCGAGGTCGACCGTCCAGTCGACGCCGACCGCGTCGCAGCCGCTCGCCGCGATGTCCTCGAGCCACAGGCCGCCGCCCTTGGTGAAGACGATCGAGGGCACGCGCACGCGACGCACGGTGCCGTCGGGCCCGCGCTCCTCGCGCTCGAGCTTCAGTCCCGAGAGCACGCGCTTCACGTAGCCGAGCGAGAACTTCCGGTAGTGCCCTTGGGGCAGGATCCCGCCCCAAGTGTCGAAGATCATCACGGCCTGGGCGCCCGCGTCGATCTGCGCGTTCAGGTAGTCGCGGACCGCGTCGGCGGTGACCGAGAGCATCGCGTGCATCAGGTCCGGACGCTTGTAGAGCATCGTCTTGACCTGGCGGAAGTCGTCGCTGCCGCCGCCCTCGACCATGTAGCAGGCGAGCGTCCAGGGGCTGCCCGAGAACCCGATCAGCGGGACCCGGTCGTCGAGCGCGCGGCGGATCGTCGACACCGCGTCGAGCACGTAGCGCAGGCGGTCCGTCGGATCGGGCGCGGCGAGCGCGCGCACCGCCGCCTCGTCGCGGACCGGGCGCTCGAACTTCGGGCCCTCGCCGTCGGCGAAGTACAGGCCGAGGCCCATCGCGTCGGGGACGGTGAGGATGTCCGAGAACAGGATCGCCGCGTCGAGCGGGTAGCGCGCGAGGGGCTGCAGCGTCACCTCGCAGGCGAGCTCCGGCGACTTGCACAGCGCGAGGAAGCTGCCCGCGCGCTTTCGGGTCGCGTTGTACTCGGGCAGGTAGCGGCCCGCCTGACGCATCAGCCAGATCGGAGTGGCGTCGGTGGGTTCGCGGCGCGCGGCCTTCATGAAGCGGCTGCTCTGTACTGCCGTTGGTATCTGTGTGACCTGA
>DASPJX010000024.1:0-20988 GCA_035628395.1 Burkholderiaceae bacterium
GCGAAGCCGTACCAGCGCGCGCCGATCGCGTCCCAGCCGTTGGACGACACGAACAGGATGCGGCGCGCCGGACGGCCGAACGCCTCGGGCGCCAGCGCGTAGATCGCGTCGGTGGTCTTGAAGGTGCCGACGCGGTCCGACGACAGCACGTGGTCGAAGAGGCCGGTCATGCCGGCGCTGCGCACCGACACGTCGATCATCTCGCGATTGCCGTTGGTGAGGATGCCGAGCGGTAGCCCCGCGGCCTTCAGCGCGCGCAGCGCGTCGAGGTTCTCCGGGAAGGCCGACAGGCTCGCGTACTGGTTCATCAGCCGCGTCTCGACGGCGGCGTCGAGCGGCAGGCCGAGGCGCGCCGCGGCGTGGCGCAGCGCGTCGCGGGTCACGTCCCAGAACGGCTTGTAGCGGCCCGACATCGCCCGCAGCCACGAGTACTCGAGCTGCTTCGCGCGCCAGGCCTGCGACAGCACGTCACCCCGGCCCGGCCAGAGCTGCTCGGCGAGGCTCGCGACCGAGTGCACGTCGAACAGCGTCCCGTAGGCGTCGAAGACGACGGCCTGCACGGGCGCCGCCGGGGACGGACGCTGCTCGGAACGCATGCCGCGATGCTAGCGGCGGCATTCGTGCGGAAAAAGCATGGAATGCGCACATCAGACGGTACTTCGTGCGCATGAATGGCACGGCCGACGGACGGGACCGCGATCCGGACCCCGGCGGCGGGCGTCGGAACCGGGAGGGAGGAGACCGCGACGACGCGCCGGGACCGGCCCGGACGGGGCCTCGGCCGCCGGCGCCACGGAGCCACCCCGGGCGCGACCGAGCCGCCCCGGGCGGGGCGGTCGCGCCGGCGCCCAGACGCCCGCTCAGTGGTCGCGGCCCCGGCCGGTGCGGGCCTGCAGCTCGTCGATGCGCCGCGACGCCTCGGCCTTGGTCAGCTCGGGGTCGAACGGCTCGCCGGCTTCCTCGCTCAGCGTCTTCAGGTACGAGGCCTGCGCGCCGGTCATGGTCTCCTCGCCGGTCACCCACTCGGCGGGGTCCTTCTGGGCGTTGCTCGGCGCGTCGGACTCGGCGGGCGCGCGTTTCGGGTCGACGGCTCGGGTGTCGGGCGCGTCGGCGCGACGGTCGGAATGGGCCTTCATGTCGTGTCTCTCGGATCGGAGGTTCGGGACGACTGGATATGCATACAGCATGCCCGTCGGTCCGGCCGATCCCGGACGCCGCTCAGTCCTCGCCGGACCGGAAGCCGTCGCGCCACGGCACCGACGCCCGCTCGAACACCGAGCCGCCGCCGGCGAAGACCGACGGATCCCTCGCGCGCGCGAGCCACGCCGCGGTGTCGTAGTGGCTGCCCCGGGGCTCGGCGTCGCCGCGCAGCCCGAGCAGCCACGCATGGACCTCGGCGTAGCGGGCCGGATGGCGGCGCGCCGTCCAGGCGAGCGAGACCAGGTCGGCGAAGCCTTCCTCCCGGCGCGTCGCGCGCATCTCCTCGATCCGGGCGGCGAGGTCGACGGCGGCTCCGGCGGGCGCGCGACCCGGTGCGAAGCCGGCCGGCGGCGCGCGCCACGTGCCCTGCGCGTGCCGCCAGCAGTGGGCGAGCTCGTGCGCGGCGATCGCCTCGACGACGTGCGGCGGCGCGTCCGCGTCGAAGGCCTCGGTCCGCAGCGCGCCGCCGCCGGGGCCTCGCGCGGTCAGCACCAGCTTGCAGCGCCCGTCGACGAAGGCCATCGCGACCGGCGACTCGCCCGCGTTCGGCTGGGGCTGCACGACGACGTCGAGCGGCAGGCGCTGCGCGCGCGCCTCGGCGAGTACCGGCGCGGCCGCGTCGAGCCAGCGTCGCTCGTGCTCGGCGAGGCCGCCGGCGCGCAGCGGCGACGTCAGGGCGGCGACGACGAAGCCGAGCGCGACGGTCGTGCGCCTTGCGCGGGCGCGGGGAGTGGGGCGGGGGCGCTCGGGCCCGGCGCGGCGGCCCGGGCCGCGCGGCGAAGGATGGACGCGCATCCGCGCATGGGACACCGCCGCGCGCAGCCGCGCCACCCGGGAAAGCCGAAGGCCGGCGGCCCGGTCCGCTATCATCGGCGCCCCCGTCGCACCCCGCGACGCACGCCACCGGACCCCGATGACCGCCTCCGCGCCGGCGCTCGCGCCGCCCGTGCCCGACGCCGAACGCCGCGACCTCGACGGACGCGCCGGCCGGATCGCGCTGCACGCCGTCGGGCGCGGCGCGCCGGTGTTGTGCGTGCACGGCATCGACGCGGCGGCCTCGGCGTACGAGATGCGCCCGATCGCGCAGGCGCTGCGCGCCTCGCGGCGGGTCCGCCTCGCGTCCGCCTGCCTCGGATTCCTCGGACGATGACGGCCGATCCCGCCGGCTTCGCGCCGCTGACCCCGCACGAGGCCCGCGTGCTCGCGGTGCTCGTCGAGAAGCGCCACACGGTGCCCGACGCCTACCCGATGTCGGTCAACGCGCTGCAGGCGGGCTGCAACCAGAGGACGAGCCGCGACCCGGTGATGGAGCTGTCCGAGGCCGACGTGCTGGCCGCGCTCGAGACCCTGCGCGCCCGCTCGCTCGCGATCGAGTCGAGCGGCGGCCGGGTGATGCGCTGGGCCGAGAACGCGAAGCGGGTGCTCGGCGTTCCGTCGGAGTCGGTCGCGCTGCTCGCGACGCTGGCGCTGCGCGGCCCGCAGACCGCCGCCGAGCTGCGGACGCACTGCGAGCGCCTGCACCGGTTCTCGGACGTCTCCGCCGTCGAGGCCTACCTCGACGAGCTCGCGGCGCGGCCCGCGGGCGCCTGGGTGCGACGCCTGGCGCGCCAGCCCGGCGCGCGCGAGGCGCGATGGACGCACCTGCTGTGCGGCGAGCCGGCCGAGGCCGCGGAGGCCGCGCCGCAGCCCGGGCGGCCGGCTCCGGCGCCGGCCGACGCGCTGGCCCGGCTCGCCGAGCGCGTCGACCGGCTCGAGGCCGAGCTCGCCGAGCTGCGGGCGAGGCTCGACGCGCGCTGAGCGGCGCGACCGAGCGTCAGGTGCGGCACTCCGCGGCGAGCCGCTGCCCCTGGCGGGCGTCGAGCAGCATCGACTTGCCCGGGATCACCAGCCAGACCAGGCCCGAGCCGGCGTCCTCGTAGCGCATCGCGCCGCTGCGCGCGTGGACCGCGCGCATCGTGTACTCGCGCCGGTCCCAGCGCAGGACCGCGGTGCGCTGGTCGGCCGACACCTCGCTCACGTGCAGGCTGCGCCCGAGCTCGCAGCGGTGCGCGCCGGTCCGCACCGCGATGCGGTGCGGATTGACGTCGTCGGCCGGGGCGACGCGCGCCGGGCCGGGCGGCGTGGCCTGCGCCGCGGGCGACGCGGCCTGCGCGGCGGCGCACAGCGCGAGGAGGACGACGGCGGTGGCGGAACGGAGCGGAGCGGGCATGCGGGCCTCCAGGGCGGCGTGACGGACGCCCGGAACGGGCGGTGCCGGGCGCGCGCCGATGGTATCGGGCGGGTGCGACGGCTCGACCGACGGTGCGGCGGCCGCGCTCCGGCGGCAACGCGGCGGGGACGGGCGGGCGTCGCATCGCGGCGGACGGTGGACGGCGGACCGCGGACGGCGGACGTCCGGCCCGGCGGGGCCGCGGTCGGCTTTGCTAGGCTCTCGACCCGACGACCGCGGGGTGCGGTCGCCACCGGACACGAGGAGACGGACATGGGACGGATGATGGACTTCGAGCGGCCCGACGGCGGGCGGACCCGCGGCTACCTGGCCGAGGCCGCCCCCGGCGCGCCCGGGGTGGTGGTGATCCAGGAGTGGTGGGGTCTGAACGACCAGATCCGCGGGGTCGCCGACCGCTTCGCGCGCGCAGGCTGGAACGCGCTCGCCCCGGACCTCTACCAGGGACGGGTCACGCAGGCGCCCGACGAGGCCAACCACCTGATGACGGGGCTCGACTTCGCGGGAGCCACCCACCAGGACATCCGGGGCGCGGTGCGCGCGCTCGCCGCGGGCGGCGGGAAGGTCGCGGTGATGGGCTTCTGCATGGGCGGCGCGCTGACGATCGCGAGCGCGGTCCACGTGCCCGAGGTCTCGGCGGCCGTCTGCTTCTACGGCATCCCGCCGAAGGAGTTCGCCGATCCGGCGGCCATCGCGATCCCGCTGCAGGCGCACTTCGCGAATCGCGACGACTGGTGCACGCCGGCGGCCGCCGACGCGCTCGAGCAGGCGATGAAGGCGGCGGGGCGCACGCCGGAGATCCACCGCTACGAGGCCGATCACGGCTTCTTCAACGAGCGCCGCGGCGACGTCTACGATGCGGCGTGCGCGCAGCGGGCGTGGGACCGCACCAGCGCGTTCCTCGCGCGCACGATCGGCGCCGGCGCCGGCCCGGCGTGAGCGGCCTGCCGGGTTCGGTCGATCGCTGGAACGCGCGCTACTCGGCCGAGGGTTTCGTGTTCGGCACCGAGCCGAACGACGTGCTCGCCGCCCGGGCCGGGCTGTTCGCGCCCGGCGACCGCGTGCTGTGCGTGGCCGACGGGGAGGGCCGCAACTCGACCTTCCTCGCCGCGCGCGGCTGCGCGGTGACCGCCTTCGACGCGTCGCCGGTGGGCGTCGACAAGGCGCGCGGCCTCGCCGCCGCGCGGGGCGTGACCGTCGAGCTGCACGTCGCGTCGGTCGACGACTGGGACTGGGCGGGACGGGCGCCGGCCGGCGGCTGGGACGCGGTGGTCGCGATCTTCGTGCAGTTCGCGACGCCCGCGCAGCGCGCGGCGATGTTCGAGGGCTTCGGGCGCGCGCTGCGACCGGGCGGGACGCTGCTGCTCGTCGGCTACGGTCCGCTGCAGCTCGAGTACCGCACCGGCGGCCCCGGCATCGCCGAGCACCTGTACGACGAGCCGATGCTCGAGCGGGCGTTCGCGGGTTGGCGCATCGAGCGGCTCATGCGCGAGCAGCGCGCGCTCGCGGAGGGCGGCGGCCACGTCGGGATGTCGGACGTGCTCGAGCTGGTCGCCCGGCGCCCCTGAGATCCGGGGCCGCGGGCCCCGCGACGCGCGCCGATGCCGGGACCGGGAGCGGCGTGGCATGATCGGGCGATGAGCCCAGTCACGCCTGCCTCCCAGCCCGCCCCGGGCGCCGACACCGAGCTCGCGCAGCTGGTGGCCGACGCCGACTTCGGCGGGCGCGAGCCCGTCGGCGCGGTCGGCCGCCTGCTCGCGATCGTCGCCGCCGCCTGGTCGCTGTTCCAGGTCTGGTACGCGTCGCCGCTGCCCTTCGTCGTGGGCTTCGGCATCCTGAACGACACCGAGGCGCGCGCGGTCCACCTCGCGTTCGCGGTGTTCCTCGCGTTCGTCGCATATCCCGCGACCCGCCGCTCGCCGCGCGACCGGGTGCCGATCGCCGACTGGGTGCTCGCCGCGATCGGCGCGTTCTGCGCGGCGTACCTGTACCTGTTCTACGCGCAGCTCGCGACCCGGCCCGGGCAGCCGACGACGCTCGACCTCGTCGCGGCGCTCGCCGGCGTCGCGATCATGCTCGAGGCGACCCGCCGCGCGATGGGCTTCGGCATGCTCGTGACCACGGGCCTGTTCATCGCGTTCATCTTCGCCGGGCCGTACATGCCCGACGCGCTGCTGCACAAGGGCGCGTCGCTGTCGCGGTTCGCCTCGCACATGTGGCTCACCACCGAGGGCATCTACGGCGTCGCGCTCGGCGTGTCGGTGCAGTTCATCTTCCTGTTCGTGCTGTTCGGCACGCTGCTCGACATCGCCGGCGCCGGCAACTACATGATGCAGGTGTCGTTCGCGCTGCTCGGCCACCTGCGCGGCGGCCCGGCGAAGGTCGCGGTGGTGTCCTCGGCGATGAACGGCATCGTCTCGGGCTCGTCGGTCTCCAACGTGGTGTCGGGCGGCATCTTCACGATCCCGCTGATGAAGCGCACCGGCTATCCGGGCACGAAGGCGGGCGCGATCGAGGCCGCCTCGTCGATCAACGGCCAGATCATGCCGCCGGTGATGGGCGCGGCCGCGTTCCTGATGGTCGAGTACGTCGGCATCCCCTACACCGACATCATCCGCCACGCCGCGCTGCCGGCGGTGATCTCGTACGTCGCGCTGTTCTACATCACGCACCTCGAGGCGCTGCGCTACGACATGAAGCCGATCCCGCGGCCCGACGGCGGCACGCGCACGCAGCGGCTGCTCGCGACCGCGCTCGGCGTAGCCGGCACGGCGGTCGCGATCGTCGCGGTCTACTGGGCGATCCAGGGCATCCTCGCGGTCGCCGGCGACGCCTCGACCTGGGCGATGATCGCGGCGGGCGTCGTCGCCTACCTGGCGCTGCTCGCCTACTCGTCGCGCTACCCGGAGCTGCCGCCCGACGACCCGTCGGCCGAGGTGCTGGTGCTGCCGCGCACCTGGCCGACGGTGCGCTCCGGGCTGCACTTCCTGCTGCCGATCTTCGTGCTGCTCTGGTGCCTGACGGTCGAGGAGCTGTCGCCGGCGACCTCGGCGTTCTGGGCCACCGCGACCACGATCGCGATCGTCGTCGCGCAGCCGCCGCTGTCGGCGCTGTTCCGCCGCAGCGGCGACGTCGGCGCGGCCGCGCGCCGCGGGCTGGCCGACCTGTGGAAGGGGCTGGTGCTCGGCGCGCGCAACATGGTCGGCATCGCGGTCGCGTGCGCGTCGGCCGGCCTGATCGTCGGGGCGGTGACGCTGACCGGCATGGGCCTGATGATGACCGACTTCGTCGAGGCGGCCTCGGCGGGCAACGTGCTGCTGATGCTCGTGCTGACCGCGGTCGTCTGCCTGCTGATCGGCGCGGGCGTGCCGACGACCGCGAACTACATCCTGGTCGCGACGCTGATGGCGCCGGTCATCGTCGAGCTCGGCGCGCGCAGCGGCCTCGTGATCCCGCTGATCGCGGTCCACCTGTTCGTCTTCTACTTCGGCATCATGGCCGACGTGACGCCGCCGGTCGGCCTCGCCTCGTACGCGGCGGCCGCGATCTCGGGCGACGATCCGACCGCGACCGGCCTGCAGGCCACCTGGTACAGCTTCCGCACCGCGCTGCTGCCGTTCGCGTTCATCTTCAACCCGCAGCTGCTGCTGATCGGCATCGGCTCGTGGTGGCAGCTGGTCGTGGTGTGCGTGTCCGCCACCGTCGCCTCGCTCGCCTTCGCCGCGGCGACGATGGGCTGGTTCCGGGTGAAGTGCACCTGGCTCGAGATCGCGCTGCTGCTCGTGGCGACCGGCATCCTGCTGCGGCCCGACTGGGTGCTCGACCACGGCTGGGAGCGCTACGAGGTCGTGCCGGCCTCGAGGATCGAGCAGGTCGCCGACGGGCTGAGGGAGGAAGAGTGGCTGATCCTGCGCGTGCGGGGCCAGAACGTGGAGGGCGACGACATCGCCAAGACCGTCGCGCTGCCGATGGGCGAGGGCGCGAGCGGCCGCGAGCGGATCCGCGACGCGGGCGCGACCATCGTGCGCCTCGGCGAGCAGGTGACGATCTCGAACGTGCGCTTCGGCAGCCGGGCCCGCAAGCTCGGTCTCGACGCCGGCTACGAGGTCGTCGAGCTCGCTCTGCCGAACCCGGCGCGGCCCGCGGCCGCCTGGGGGCTGCTGCCCGCGCTGCCGCCGCTCGCGCTCGTCTGGTGGCTGCAGGGACGTCGCGTGCGGCGCGAGCCGCCGCCTCCGATCCGCGCGGCCGGCCCGGTCGGCGCGTGAGGCCGCGATGAGCGACGAGGATGCGCGCGACGGATCCCGGGCCGCGACCGGCGCTGCCCCGCCCGCCGCGACGCCCGCCCGACGAGCCATCCTGGTCGTCGGCGCGGGCGACGCGACCGGCTCGGCGATCGCGCGCCGCTTCGCGCGCGAGGGCTTCGTCGCCTGCCTCGCGCGTCGCGACGTCGCGAAGCTCGAGCCGCTGGTCGCGCGCATCCGCGAGGCCGGCGGCGAGGCGCACGGCTTCGGCTGCGACGCGCGCGACGAGGAGCAGGTGGTGGCGCTGGTGGACCGGATCGAGCGCGAGGTAGCGCCGATCGAGGTCGCGGTCTTCAACGTCGGCGGCAACGTGCGCTTCGGGCTGCTCGAGACGACCTCGCGCGTCTACCGGAAGGTCTGGGAGATGGCCTGCTTCGCGGGCTTCCTGACCGGTCGCGAGGCCGCGCGGGTGATGGCGCCGCGCGGGCGCGGCACGATCGTGTTCACCGGCGCGACGGCAAGCCTGCGCGGGCGCGAGGGGTTCTCCGCGTTCGCGGGCGCGAAGGCGGCGCTGCGCGCGCTCGCCCAGAGCATGGCGCGCGAGTTCGGGCCGCGGGGGCTGCACGTCGCGCACGTCGTCGTCGACGGCGCGATCGACACCGCGTTCATCCGCGAGCGCTTCCCGGAGCGCCACGCGAGCAAGGCGCAGGACGGCATCCTCGATCCCGACCACATCGCCGACGCGTACTGGATGCTGCACGCGCAGCCGCGCGACGCCTGGACCCACGAGCTCGACCTGCGACCGTGGCAGGAAGCCTGGTGACGCCCCGCGGCGCACCGATCCCGAGGAGGAGACGCCGATGACCGATCCCGCCGCGCGCCGCTTCGAGCTCTGGCTCGACGTCGGCAGCGCCTATTCGTACGTCGCATGGCGCGCGCTGCCCGGCTTCGCCGAGCGGGTCGGCGCGTGGCCGACGCTCCGACCGATGCTGCTGGGCGGCGTGTTCAAGGCGACCGGCAACCGCAGCCCGGTCGAGGTCGCGGCGAAGGGGCGCTGGGCGGACGCCGACCTGCGTCGCCACGCGGCCCGGCTCGGCGCGCCCTACGCGTTCAACCCGTGGTTCCCGGTCAACACGCTGGTGCCGATGCGGATCGCCGCCGGCCTCGCGATGCGCGAGCCCGGCTCGCTGCCGCGCTTCCTCGACGCGTGCTTCGACGCGATCTGGGGGCGCCCGCGCGACATCGCCGATCGATCGACCTTCGTCGCGGTGCTGGGCGAGGCGGGCCTCGACGCGCCGGCGCTGCTCGCGCTCGCGGAGGATCCCGAGGTCAAGGAACGGCTGAAGCGCGACACCGAGGAGGCGGTCGCGCGCGGCGTGTTCGGCGCGCCGACGTTCTTCGTCGGCGACGAGATGTTCTTCGGCCAGGACCGGATGGACTTCGTGGCCGACGCGCTCGCGACGCGCTGAGACGCGCGCCGCGCCGAGACGCGCGGCGCGCCGAGGCTCACGACACGCCGAGACGCACGACGCGTCGCGTCGGACCGTCAGCGCGAGCCGCCGCCCGCGCCCGAGGCACCGCCGGCGCCCGAGCCGCCGGTGCCGCCGCCCATGCCGCTGCCCGATGCGCCGCCCATGCCGCCGCCGGCGGTGCCGGACGGCGAGCCCGGGGTGCCGGTCATGCCCGACCCGGGAGGCCCGCCGGCGTTGCCGCCCATCGTGCCGCCCATCGCGCCGCCGGTGGGCGCCGGGTTCGAGCGGCTCGCGCTGCCGGTGGCCATGCCGCCGCCGGTCGCGGACGCGCCGGCCGCCGAGGCGCCGGCCGCGGAGCCGCCGCTCGAAGAGCCGCCGGCCGTCGAGCCGCCGTGCTGCATGCCGCCCTTCGACATGTCGCCGCCGCGCTGCATCATCTGGGCCATCTTCAGGTGCTCGCGCATGATCGGCAGCTGCTTGGCCGCGAAGTCGCGCAGCTCCGGATCCTTGCCGTTCTTCGACTGGCGCTCGAAGAGGTTCACCGTCTTCTCGTGGTCGGCGACCTGCTGCTTCATGTACGCGCGGTCGAACTCGGGGCCCGACATCTTCTCCATCTTCACGAGCATCGCGCGGTGGGCCTTGTCCGGACCCTCGGGCGGCGCGATGTTGCGCGCGGACGCGAGCTTCATCAGCTCGGAGTTGCCGGTGGTGTGGTCGTCCACCATCTTCTGCGCGAATTCCTTGACCTGCGGGTTGGTCGCCTTCTGCGAAGCCACGCGTCCGGCCTCGACCTCGGCCATGCCGGCCATGGCCGCGTTCAGGACGAACGTGCGGTCGGTGTCGGAGACCTGCTTCGACGCGGTGCCGCTCGCGCCGGCACGGGCGCCCGGGCTCGCGGTGGTTCCGGCGGAGCCGGTGCCGGTGCCGGCCGAGCCTTGAGCCTGCGCGTTGCCGAGGGCGAGGACGCCGGCGACCGCGGCGGCCAGGAGCGTCGGAGAGAAGGGTTTCATTGCGATGTCCTGCTGAGTGTGACGATTCCCGAGGGGCAGGCACCCGGCATGCCCGCAGCGCGGGCGGGAACGCCGATTGCGTCTCCCCGGGCCATTCCCAGGGAGGCGACGAACACCATGAGCGCGGCAAGCACACTCGATCCGGACGCGGCGGGCCCCGGCGGCGGCGCACGCCCGCCCGGCCACGACACCGGCTCGCTCGGCCCGAGCGACCTGAGCGACACCGGCTCGGACAGCCTGGGCCCGAGCGGCCTCGATCCGGCCATCCTCGCCGACGAGGGCGGCGACTCCGTCGGCACCGGCAGCGATCCGACGCCCATCGACCGTGACGACCGGGACGGCGGCACCGACATCGGCTTCGACCGGATCGTCGGGGCGTCCGAGGCGGGTCTGGGCGGCGGGCTCGACCAGGCCGAGGAGGCGCTGCTCGGCACCACCGACGAGGAGCTCGATCCGGTCGACGAGGCGGGCGCGTCGCTCGATCCGCAGTCGCCGAGCGGGCGCCGGCTGCCCGCGCGCGAGCCGGCCGACGACGACGACGACGCGCTGCGCTCCGCGGGCGCGCTCGCCGACGCGTCGGCCGACGACGACGACGCGGACGACGCGGACGAAGACGCGGACGACGACGCGGACGACGACGCGGACGACGACGGCGACCGCCCGCGCGGCGACGCCGACGCGCCCGACGACGCGGGCGGCTCGGACGCCGACCGGCGCGTGCCGGGCGGGGACGGATCGCGCCGGGCCTGAGCGACGTGGAGCCGGGGTTCGGCTGGACGGTCTGGCTGCCGGTCGCCGGTCAGCTCGCCGCCGCGACGGTCGCCGGCGGGCTGATCGGCCTCGAGCGCACCTACAACGGCCGGGCGGCGGGCTTCCGCACGTTCTCGCTGGTGGCGATCGGCTCGTGCCTGCCGATGCTCGCCGCGAGCCATCCGGGCATGTGGCCCGACGGCGCGCTCGATCCGGCGTTCCCGATCGACCCGACGCGGGTCATGCAGGGGATCGTGACCGGCGTGGGCTTCCTCGGTGCCGGCGTGATCTTCCGCGACGGCTTCTCGGTGCGCGGGCTCACCACCGCGGCCTGCGTCTGGGTGGTCTCCTCGATCGGCATGCTGTTCGGCATCGGGCTGCATCCGCTGGCCGCCGCGGCGACGCTCGCCACGCTCGGCGTGCTCGCGCTGTTCCGGCGGATCGAGGCGCTGATGCCGGGCCTCGTGTACGCGTACGTGACGGTGCGCTTCCGGCGGAACGAGGCCCCCGGCGAGGCGTCGTTCCGCGCACGGCTCGAGGGCTTCGGGCTGCGTCTCCAGGAGACGACCTTCCGCGTCAACGGCGGCGGCGACTTCGAGTACCGCGTCGCGGTGTCGGCGAGCCGCCCGACGCGGCTCGGCGAGCTCGTCGAGTCGCTGCGCGACGATCCCGCCGTGACCGAGTTCCGCGTCGCGCCGACCCGCGACTGAGGGCCGTCGGCGCGGGCGCGCCTGATACAGTCTCGCCCGGTTCGGACGACGGGCGCGACGGATGGACGGAGGGATCGGCGAGGGCGTGGAGCGGGCGCTCGGGCTCGTGCTCGGCGACGACGGCCGCCTGTGGCCGATCGTCGCGCTCAGCCTGCAGGTGAGCGGCCTCGCGACGGTGCTGTCGGCGGCGATCGCACTGCCGCTGGCGGCCTGGCTCGCGCTCACGCCCTTCGCCGGGCGCGGCGCGGTGGTCGCCGCGCTCAACGCGCTGATGGGGCTGCCCGCGGTGGTGGCGGGTCTGCTCGTCTACCTGCTGCTGTCGCGCGCCGGGCCGCTCGGATCGCTCGGGCTGCTCTTCACGCCGGGGGCGATGGTCGTCGCGCAGACGCTGCTGGTGCTGCCCCTCGTCGCCGCGCTCGCCCGCCAGACGCTCGAGGACGCGCTCGGCGAATGCGGTCCGTACCTGCGCTCGCTCGGCGCGACCCGGCTGCAGACGATCGGCACGCTGCTCCACGAGGCGCGCTTCTCGCTGCTGACCGCGGTGCTCGCCGGCTTCGGGCGCGCGGCCGCCGAGGTGGGTGCGGTGATGATCGTCGGCGGCAACATCGACGGCGTGACCCGCACGATGACCACGGCGATCGCGCTCGAGACGAGCAAGGGCGACCTGCCGCTCGCGCTCGGCCTGGGGCTGGTGCTGCTCGCGGTGGTGCTCGCGATCAACGCGGCGGCGTTCGCGCTCCGCCAGTACGCGATCCGCCGCCATGGCTGAGTCCGCGGCGCGCCGCCTGCTGCTGCGCGGCCTCGGGCTGCGGCTCGGCGGCGTCGAGGTGCTGCGCGACGTGTCCCTCGAGCTGCCGGTCGCGGGCCGCACGGTGATCGTCGGTCCGAACGGCGCCGGCAAGAGCACGCTGCTGCAGGCGATCCACGGCATGCTGCCGCCGGAGTCGGGCCGCGTCGACGCCGAGGGTCCCCGGCCCCGGCTCGCGCTGGTGTTCCAGCGGCCCGCGATGCTCCGGCGCAGCGCGCTGGCCAACGTCGAGCACGCGCTCGCGATCGCCGGGGTGCCGGCCGGCGCGCGAGTGGCGCGCGCGCGCGCCGCGCTCGAGGACGTGGGGCTCGGCTACGCGGCCGATCGTCCCGCGCGACGCCTGTCCGGAGGCGAGCAGCAGCGGCTCGCGATCGCGCGCGCCCAGTCGCTCGAGCCGGAGTGCCTGCTGCTCGACGAGCCGACCGCGAGCCTCGATCCGGCCGCGGGCGCCGCCGTCGAGCGGCACCTGCTCGCGCTGGCCGCGCGCGGCATCGGGCTGGTGATGACGACGCACGATCTCGCGCAGGCGCGTCGCGTCGCGCAGCGGATCGTGCTGATGCACCGCGGACGCGTCGTCGAGGACGGCCCGGCCGACGCGTTCTTCGCGTCGCCGCGCACCGACGTCGCGCGACGGTTCCTGGCCGGCGACTGGCTCGAGTAGGACCGATCGAGCAGGGGCGGTCGAGCAGGAGCGGTCGAGCGGGAGCGGTCGAGCAGGGGCGGTCGGGTCGGGCCGCGGGACCGCGGCGTCGGCCGCGACCCGACCGGGCGGGCACGGCCGATGCGTGTGCAGCCTCGTCCCAGCCCGAACCGGAGCCCGCCCGATGAACCGCCGCGCCACCACCACGATCGTCGACCCGAAGGGGGGCGACGCCGAACGCACCGGCGAGGCCCTGCGCCAGCCGAACGACCGGGACGAGTCGTCGACCGACGCCGATCGCCCGGGCGAGGTCGCCGACGTGCAGCGCGCGCAGATGGAACGGGCCCGCCGCGACGCGGAGAGCCCCCAGGTCAACACCGACTGCCACTCGACGCCCTCGGGCGAGGGCGGCTGCTCGCAGCCGCGCGATCCGTCGCTGCTCGACGACGTGCTCGCCCCCGGCGATCCGACGGCCCGCGACGCCGAGAACCGGCGCACCGCCCAGCACGATCCGGGCGCGCCGTCGGTGCGACCCGACGGGCGCCCGGCGAGCTGAGACGATCCGCGGCGCCGGCCTCAGCGCCGGTCGTCGCGGTCCTTGCCGACCTGGTTGCCGATCACGCCGCCGACGGCCGCGCCGCCCACGGTGCCGAGCGTGCCGCCGCCGATCGCGCGTCCGACGACGCCGCCGGCCGCGGCACCGCCCACGGTGGCCTTCTCGCGGCCGCTCAGGTTGTCCCAGGTGCTGCAGCCCGGCAGCGAGACGAGCGCGGCCAGCGCGGCCGCGACGGGCAGGAATCGAGTCTTCATCGAAGTCTCCTCGGGGAGGCGGGGCCGACGGCCCCGGATCACCCCGGCGATGCAGCTTCCGTGCCTCGTTCCGTCCCGCCGAGCCCGGCCATCGCGGCCGGATCGACCCAGCGGTCGTAGTCCTCCGCGGTCACGCCTTCGGCGATCGCCGCCTCGCGCAGCGTCGAGCCGGCGTCCACCGCGCGATGGACGATGCGCGCCGCCGCGTCGTAGCCGACGTGCGGCGCGAGCGCGGTGACGAGCATCCGGCTGCGCGAGACGTGCATCGCGAGACGCGCCTCGTCGGCCTCGATGCCCCGCACGCAGCGCTCGACGAACGAGCGGGTCGCGTCGGCGACGAGCCGCGCGCTCTGCATCGCGAGGTGGCCGATCAGCGGCTTGTAGACGTTGAGCTCCAGCATGCCGCCGGCGCCGGCCGCCTGCATCGTGCCGTGGTTGCCCATCACCTGAAGGCAGGCCATGGTCAGCGCCTCGACCTGGGTCGGATTGACCTTGCCCGGCATGATCGAGCTGCCGGGCTCGTTGGCCGGCAGCCGGATCTCGCCGAGCCCCGTGTCGGGACCGCTCGACATCAGCCGCAGGTCGTTGCCGATGCGCGTCAGCGCGACCGCGGCGCCGGACATCGCGGCGTGCGCCGCGACCACCGGGTCGTGGGCGCCGATCAGCGCGAAGCGGTCGCTCGCCGCGGTGAACGGCAGGCCGGTGGCGGTCGCGAGCTGCGCCGCGATCGCCTCGGCGAAGCCGGGCGGGGCGTTGAGCCCGCTGCCGATCGCGGTGCCGCCGACCGGCAGCGGCAGCAGGTCGTCGAGCGCCGGGGCGATCGCCCGGCGCGCGCGCTCGATCTGCGACGCGTACGCGCCGAACGCCTGGCCGAGCGTCATCGGCACCGCGTCCTGGAGGTGGGTGCGGCCGATCTTCACCAGGTGAGCGAACGCGCGCTCGCGCTCGCGCAGCGCGGCGGCGAGCTCGTGCAGCGCGGGCTCGACGCGGCGCGCGAGCGCGAGCGCGGTCGCCACGTGGATCGCCGCGGGCACCGCGTCGTTCGACGACTGCCCGCGGTTCACGTGGTCGTTCGGATGCACGCGCCCGCGGTCGGGGTCGGCGAGGCGGCGCGTGGCGAGATGCGCGAGCACCTCGTTGACGTTCATGTTGGTCTGGGTGCCGGAGCCGGTCTGCCACACCGGCAGCGGGAACGCGTGCCGGTGCCGGCCGGCGAGCACCTCGTCGGCGGCCTCGGCGATCGCGGTGGCGAGCGTCGCCGGCAGCGTGCCCAGCTCGCGGTGCGCGAGCGCCGCCGAGCGCTTGACGAGCACCAGCGCGTCGATCAACTCCGGCGCCCAGCGCTCGGTGGAGATCGGGAAGTTGCCGATCGCGCGCTGCGTCTGCGCGCCCCAGGGCGCGTCGGCCGGCACCTCGACCTCGCCGAGGCTGTCGCGCTCGATCCGGGTGCGGGGCGCCGCGCGGCTGCGCAGGTCGGCGGACCCGACGCCGCCGTTCGCGTCGTCGGGCACCGCGTCGGCCGGCGAGTAGCTGGCCGCGGACGGCCCGAGTCCGAGGCCGGGTACGGCGGGTCGCGCTGCGTCGGTCACTTGCGGGGTTCCTTCCCGGCGGGGGCGGCCTTGGCCGCGGGCTTGGCGGAGCCGGCGCTCGAGCCGAGCCGCTCCCGGCACGGCGACGGCGCGTCGCCCTCGCCGAAGTCGAGCAGCGGCAGCAGCGCGGCGACCGGCGCGACGACCGCGCCGAGCACCGCCGCGGCGATCACGGTGCCGGCGACCCGCGTCTTGTCGAGCCCGACCTCGGGATCGGCGAAGGTGCCCCCGATGACGATCGGCGAGCGCAGCGTGAACGGCGAGAAGTCGCGCGGCGCGGCCTTCATCCGCATGGCGAGCGTCTCCTTGGCGAGGTTCACGTTGCCTTCGGCGGTGAGCACGGTGTCGCGGGTGTCGAGGACGAACAGCTCGGGCTCGGCGACGCCCTTGCGGATCGGGATGTCGGCGATGCCGCAGTCGAGCCGGACCCGCTTCTCGCCGCCGGACAGCGCGGCGAGGCTCTCGGCGATGTCGAGCCCCGCCAGCTCGAGCACCAGCCGGCTCGCGTCGCCGGGCCCGAGCGCGATGCGGGCGCGTCCGTCGGCCCGCCCGAGCACGTCGGCGACCGAGTCGCCGCGGCCGTCGAGCGTCAGCTCCAGGTTCAGGCGCGAGGTGATCGGAGGCTCGCCGCGCAGCTTGGGAAGCCAGCGCTGCAGCGCGACCTCGCGGATCGCGAGCTTCGCGCCCACGCGGCCGGGCGCCTGCGAGCCGTCGATCCGCACCTCGCCGCTGATGCGGCCGCCGGCCACCTGCGCGGCCAGCTCGCCGACCGCGAGCACGCCCTCGCGCAGCCGCAGCCGGGCCGCGAGCCCGGTCACCGGCGCGAGCGAGCCCAGCTCGAGCGTGTCGATCCGCAGGTCGACCGACGCGTCCATGTTCCGCAGCGCCGGCAGGTCGAGCGACACGTCGGGCAGCACCCGGCCCGGGCGCTTCTTGGTGTCGGGCTCGCGCTCGCCGAAGCCGACGCTTCGGCCGAGGTCGGCGATGCGCATCGTCTTCGAGCGCAGCGTGCCCTCGAGACGGGTCGGCCCGCGGTCCTCGGCGGGCGCGTAGACGAGGTCGCCGCGCAGGTCGCTGCCGCCGACGGTCGCCTGCTGGATCGCGAGCTCCCAGCGCGACTCGGCACGCCGGATCCGCCCGTCGATCTTGAAGGGCGGCGTGCGCGGCAGCACCGCGCCGACCAGCCCGCCCAGCGCCGCGAGCGCCGGGCCGCTGACGTGGAAGCCCCCGTCCAGGCCCTCGAGCGAGGCGAGCGAGGTCGTGGTGCCGTCGAACTCGAGCCTGCCGTCGCCGACCCGCGCGCTGGCCTTCAGCGGACGCGGGCCCTTCGCGCCGCCGGGCAGCACGCCGCCGCCCTCGACGCTCGCTTCGGTGGCCATCCCGCGCATCGTGCCGCGGGCCTCGACCCGCAGCCGCGGCGGCTCGGCCCCGCGACCGGGCGCGCCCTCGCCGTCGGTCAGCGACAGCGTGCCGGAGAGATCGATCCGGCGGGCCGGATCCACCAGCGTCCACGCGACGTCGCGCGCCTCGAGCCGCTCGATCACCGGCGGCTCCGGCTGGGCCGCGCCGCCCTGGTCGTCGGGCTTGGCGAACTGCCACGACGCGCGGCCGTCCTCCTTGCGCTCGAGCACGACCTCGCCGCTGCCGATGCGCAGCGAATGGATCCGCGGTCGCGCCCCGAACAGCGTGGGCAGCGACACCACCACCTCGGCGTCGGTGACGCGGGCGAAGCGGTCGCGCTCGCTCCACTCGGGCGGGCCGATCGCGATCGAGTCCACGCGCACCGACGGGCGGGGGCACAGGCAGAAGCTCGCCTCGCCCTCGATGTCGACGCTGCGCTCGAGCCGCTGCGCGAGCAGCCGCTCGACGAGGCCGACCGGCACCGGCCAGCGCGTGCAGGCGGCCGCCGCGATCAGCACGAGGAAGGCGAGCGCCAGCGCCCACGGCAACGGGCCGTGGCGACGCCGGCGCGGTGCGCCGGTGCCGGGAGCGGTGTCCGTCGCCACGTCGTCGCCCGCGCGCTCAGCCCTGCGGAGAGCCGTGCTGGGTGCCGGCCTGCGGCGTGCCCGGCTGCGGCGAGAGCTGGTCGCGGTTCGCCACCGGATCCCAGTCGACCCAGGCGCCGTCGCGCCAGCGCGCGGGCGAGCGCTCCAGGGCGAGCGCCCCGCCGTCGGCGAGCCGGCGCGCCGCGAGCGACTCGCCGTGCTCGAGCCGGTCGGTGCGCACCGCGACGACCACGCCGGCGGGCTTGGCCACCGGATGCTCGGGCGTGTCGGGCTGGGTCGAGCCGTCCTTCGTCGCGGCCACGCCGCCGGCGAGCGCGCCGCCGAACGCGCCGACCGCGGCGCCGGTCAGCAGCAGCGGCCCGGTGACCGGGGCGGTCGCGAGGGCCGCGCCCACCGCGAGGCCGGCCGCCGCGCCCGCGAGCCCGCCGGTCGCCGCGCCGGTGCCGGCCCGGGTCGCGCCGGCGTCGGCATAGGCGTCGCCGCCGATCGGCGTCAGCGCGTGCCGGCCGGCCGGTCCGGTGTAGAACACCTCGACGTCCTGCGTGCCGAAGCCGTCGGCCTCGAGCGCCGCGCGGATCGCGTTCGCCTCGTCCCAGGTGCCGACCCGGCCGAGCACGACCGTCGCGGCCTCGGCGCCGTCCAGGTCCGGGCCGCTGACGTTCTCGCCGGTATCGCGCCGCGATGCGGCGATGCGGTCGCCGTCGCCGAGCATGTCGCGCTCCGGGCGCGAGGACAGGATCGGTTCGCGACCGGTGTTGCGCAGGTCGGGGTCGCCCTTCATGCTCGGTTCGCGACCGGTATCGCGCAGGTCGTCGTCGCCATTCATGTTCGTCGCTCCTCAGGGTCGTCCGCGTGCCGCGCGGGACCCGGCCGGAAGGCCGCCCGGTACGGACGCGATCGACCGTGACGCGGCAATCGCCGTGCCCGAGCCGTCGCGGGCCGCCGCGCCGCGCGCGGGTCGGACGGCGACGCCGCGCGCCGCTCAGCGCGCGCGCAGCACGTGCCGCAGCTTGCCGCTGCGCGGGTCGCGCATCGGTGGCACCGGATCGTCGACGATGCGGATCGTCGGCAGGCCCTGGTCGTCGAGGAAGCGTCGCAGCGCGCGACCGCAGCGCGCGCGCAGCGCCGTCGCGTCCGGGCCGGGCGCGAGCCGCAGCGACAGCGTCCGGCGATCGGTCGCGACCAGCTGGAACGCGCGCGCCCCGGCCTCGTGCTCGAGCACCGTCTCGACCGCGAGCGGCATCAGCCGCACCGCGCCGCGCGGCCCGTCGAGCTCGATCACGTCGTCGCGGCGCCCCTCGATGCGCATCGCCGGCATCGCCGAGCCGCAGGCGCAGCGCTCGCCGGTCAGGGTGACGCCGTCGCCGAGGTCGTGGCGCAGCACCGGCTGCACGTGGTTGGCGAGGTTGGTGAGCAGCACGGTGTGCGAGGGCTCGCCCGGCGGCACCGGCCGCATCGCGCGGTCGACCGGCTCGAGCACCGCCCAGTCGGCGTTCAGGTGCAGCGTGCCCAGCGCGCATTCCCAGGCGATCGACAGGCACTCCGACGCGCCGTAGGCCTGCCGCACCGGGCAGCCGAAGGCCGCCGCGATCCGGCGCCGCACCGGCTCGACGAGCTGCTCGCCGCCGAGCCAGATCTCGCTCGGGCGCACGCGCAGCCGACCCGCCTCGTGCTCGGCCGCCAGCACCTCGGCCGCGGTCGGGTAGGTCGCGACGATCGCGGGGTCGAACGCCTCGAGCTCGGCCGCGAGGGCCGGCACCGACTGCAGGATCGTGAACGTGCGGACGTTGTCGCGCGCCCACGGGGCGCCGCGACGCAGCCGCTCGACGCTCGCGGTGCCCGCGAAGTGCCCGCCGGTGGCGCCGACCATCGCGAAGCGCCGGGCGCCGGCGGGCCCCGAGGCGAGCCACTCGCGCATCGCGCGCGCGCCGGCGCCGGGTCGGTCGAGACCGCCGAAGCGCAGCGTCTCGAGCGCGTCGTAGACCGCGAGCGCGCGCGCGTCGTGCACCCAGATCGCGGGCTCGCCGGTGCTGCCGGAGCTCGTCCACACCGCGTAGCGACCGAGGAAGGCCTCGCCGATGCGGCCGGGATCGGCGAGGAAGGGCTCGAGCGCCTCGCGCGTGACGCGCCGGTCGGTGCAGCTCTCGTCGAAGCCCGCGCTCGCGGCGGCGCGGTCGATCGGCTCGATCGCCTCGAGCGGCAGCGCGGCCGCGCGGTAGGCCGCCGCGGGCGAGCGCGCGGGGTCGCCGGCCCCCGGGCCCAGCGCCGCGCGCAGCCGGCGCGCGTGCAGCGGCGCGCCGCAGGCCGCCGCGAGCAGCTGCTGCAGCCGCCAGCGAGCGCGCTGCGCGAGCGCGCCGGCCTCCGCGTGCGACGCCCACAGGATGTCCGCCGACGCCGCGGTGGCCTGCCACGCCTCGAGCGCGGGCCACTCGGCGCCGCGCCGGTCGCCCGGCGGCGGAAGGGAAGAGGGTCGTGTCGGCATCGCGCGCGCTCCGTCGGTCTCGGCCGCGCGGGGCGCGCGGACCGCGGATCATAGGCCGTGCGCCGCGCGGCCGACGGCCGCGCTCGGACGCTCAGCCCGCGCCGTGCAGCGCACCCGGCGCCCGCGCGGGCGCGAGGCCCGCCACGCGGAGCAGCGCCTCGCCGGTCGCGACGCTGCGCCCGTCGTCGGCGCTGACCACGCATCCGAGGCTCGCGAGGCCGCCGTCGCGCCGCAGCCGCGTGACGGTGACGGAGGCGGTCAGCGGCTCGCCGAGCACCGCCGTCGAATGGAAGGACAGCCGCTGGCGGACCCAGTCGCAGCCCCGGCCCGGCAGCCGCTCGCCGAGCGCCTGCTGCAGCAGCGCGCCGACCAGCGGGCCGGCGACCATCCGCGCCGGCAGCCCGATCGCGCGCGCGGCGCGGACGTCGACGACCGGCGGATTGCGGTCGCCGACCAGGTCGACGTACTCGTCGAGGTCGGCGTCGGTGAAGGTGCGCACGACGCTCGCCGACTGCCCGAGCGCCAGGTCGAGCAGCGCCGCGTCGGACTCCAGGTCGCCGAGCGCGAAGCTGTCGTCGATGCGCCGGCGGGGATAGCCCGCGGCCGCCTCGGCCGCGACCGCCTCGCCGTCGACGGTGGTCGCGCCCTGCTGGTTGCGCACGCGCGTCGCGAAGCGCATCGCGTCGCCCGCGGCCGCCGTCTCGACCGCCACCGCGTCGCCGACCCAGGTGGGCGCGGCGAAGGCGAGCGTCTGCTCCAGCGGCAGCCAGCCCCGCGGGCAGGCGACCGCGAGCCGGCGCGACAGCGCCGCGCCGATCAGCGCGTAGAGCATCATGCCGTGCGCCACCGTCGCGCCGAGCGCCGAGCCGCGCGCCCAGGCCGGGTCGACGTGCATCGGGGCGCGGTCGCCCGACAGCGCCGCGAAGCGGTCGACGTCGCGCTGCGTCAGCGCGCGCGGCGACTCGCTCATCGCGCGCTCCGCCCCGCGCGCAGCCGCCCGACGATGCCGGTCGGGAAGTGGTAGACCGACAGCACGAACAGCA
>DASPJX010000025.1:0-9669 GCA_035628395.1 Burkholderiaceae bacterium
CGGCCGCGCCGCCGCGGCCCCGTCGGGCGCGGGCGCGACGGGCAGCCGCACGGTGAAGGCCGCGCCGCGCCCGGTGCCGTCGCTGCGCGCCTCGATCGTGCCGCCGTGCAGCTCGACGAGCCGCTTCGCGACGCTCAGCCCGATCCCCAGGCCGCTCTGCGCGGCGGCGAGCCCCCGGTGGCCCTGCGTGAAGAGCTCGAACACCGAGCCGAGCGCCCCGGGCTCGAGGCCCACGCCGGTGTCGGCGACCTCCAGCTCGGCGAGCCGCCCGTCGCGCACCCGGATCGACACGTCGATGCGCCCGCCGAGGGGCGTGTACTTGATCGCGTTGCCGACCAGGTTCTCGACGACCTGCCGCAGCCGGGCCTCGTCGCCGTCCACCCACACCGGGTCGGCCGGTGCCGCGAGCGACACCGCGTGCCGCATCGCCTCGGCGTCCGGCCGCGCGGTCTCGATCACGCCGGCGGCCACCTCGCGCAGGTCGAGGACCGCGCGCCGCAGCTCGACGATGCCGCGGGTGATCCGGCTGATGTCGAGCAGGTCGTCGAGCAGCCGCGCCATCTGCGCCGACTGCCGCTCGATCGTCGCGATCGCGCGATCGGCCGTCGGACCGGTCGGGCGCGCGCGCAGCACCGCGGTCGCGTAGCGGATCGGCGCCATCGGGTTGCGCAGCTCGTGCGCGAGCATCGCGAGGAACTCGTTCTTGCGGCGATCGGCGGCCTCGAGCTCGCGCTGCGTGCGGGAGAGCGCGGTCACGTCGAAGATCGAGGCGACCGCGCCGTGGACCGCGCCGCCCGCGTCGCGCAGCGGCGCGCAGTCCACGACCACGTTCATCGTCCGGCCGTCGGCGAACACCAGATCGAGATAGACGTCGTGCTGCTCCTCCCCGCTGCGCGCGGTCCGCGGCAGCGGCAGCTCGTGGGGCGGCAGCTCGCGACCGTCGCGCAGCACGCGGAACGGCCAGTCGCGCGGCGACAGCGTCGACGGCGACGCGTCGCCGGCCGGGTCGCCGAGGCCGACCAGGCGCGCGAAGCGCGGGGAGATCCGGACGTCGGCCGCGTCGCGGTCGTGGGTGATCGCGATGCCCACCGGCAGCACGTCGAGGATCGCCTGCAGCTCGCGCCGGCGCCGGACGATCTCCTCGTCCGCCCGCCGGCGGGCGGTGACGTCGAGGGCCACGCCGCGCACGAGCGCGCCGCGCCCGTCGGCGGGCGCGATGCCGTGCGCGCGCAGCTCGAGCCGGATCGTCTCGCCGCTCGCGGCGTGGCGCGCCCGCAGGTCGCACGAGTAGCCGCCGCCGGTGCGCAGCGCCCGCCGGTGCAGCGCGGCCAGCCGTGCCCGGTCCGGCGGCAGCACCTGCGCGAACGCGTCGTCGACGCTCGTCCACTCGCGCCCCACGACCTCGCGGGCGCTCTCCGAGACCGACAGGCGCCCGTCGGCCCCGGCCTCCCACGCGACCATGCCCGCCGCGTGCAGCGCGAGCTGCAGGCGCGACTCGCTCGCGCGCAGCGCGAGCTCGACGTCCGCGTGCCGGCGGCGCGCGTCCTCGATCGTGCGCCGCTGGCGGGCCCGCTCGGCGCAGGCGAGCACGGCGTAGGGGATCCGCCCGTAGTGCTTCGCGGTCTTCGTGATGTAGTCGTCGAGCCCTTCCTTCAGCGCCGCGACCGCGATCTCCTCGCTGCCGCTCGCGGTGAACATGATGACCGGCAGCGCGGGGAGCGCGGCCCGGATGCGCCGGAACACCTCGATCCCGTCGCTCCACATCAGCTGGTAGTCGGTCACCGCGACGTCCCAGCCGCCGTCGGCGATCGCTTCCTCGAGGCCCTCGGGCGTGCCGGTGCCCGAGATCCGCGCGCCCGGCACGACCTTGCGGATCTCGCGCCCGACCAGCGCCCGGTCGTCGGGGCTGTCGTCGATCAGCAGGATGCGCAGCGGTTCGTCGTGCACGGCCGGGTCCGGTGTCAGCGCTGGCCCGCGGACGGATGGTTGGTCTGCAGCCAGTAGAGGTGCAGCCGCTGGACGAGCTCGATCATCGCGTCGAACCTCACCGGCTTCTGCAGGTACGAGTTGGCGCCGGCCCGGTACGCCTGCTGGACGTCCTCCTCCTGCTTCGAGCTGGTCAGCACGACCACCGGGACGGTCGCGAGCTCGTCCCGGGCGCGCAGCCAGGTCAGCACCTCGAGCCCGTTGCGGCGGGGCAGCTTCCAGTCGAGCAGGATCAGCGCCGGCAGCGGATGGGCCGCGCGGTCCTCGAAGGGCGCGCCGCCGCCGAGGTACGCCACGGCCTGCTCGCCGTCCTCCAGCACCGTGAGCGGCGCGTCGATGCCCGCCTTCCGGAAGGCGCGGCGCGTCAGCACGATGTCGTCGAAGTTGTCCTCGACGAGCAGGATCGGCGCCGCGCGCGACGGGCCGGCGTCAGCCACGGCGCGCTCCGGCCGCGGTCGCGACGTCCGGCGCGCCGGGCCCGTCGGCCGCGGCCAGCTCGATCAGGAAGCGGCTGCCGCCGCCCTCGGCGCTCTCCAGTCCCACGGTTCCGTTCATCCGCTCGATTCCCTTGCGTACGATGGCGAGCCCGATGCCCGTCCCCGGATAATGCTCCGGAGCGTGCAGCCGCTCGAAGACCTGGAAGACCCGTTCCCGGTGGGCCTCGGGGATCCCGATCCCGTTGTCGACGACGGCGATGCGCACCCGGTCCCCCGCGCGCTCGACCGTGACCGCGACGGCCGGCACGACCCCCGGCGCGACGAACTTGACCGCGTTCGACACCAGGTTGGCGATCACCCGCACCAGCGTCGGGCCGTGGGCGAGCACGGCGGGCGGCGAGGCGGGCAGCGAGACGGTCGCGCCGGCGCCGCGCAGCGCGTCGGCGAGGTCGGCCGTCACCTGCGCGAACACCGGTCCGAGCTCGGTGCGCGAGGTCTTCACCTCCGCGCGGGACAGCCGGCTGTACTCGAGCAGATCGTCGATCAGGCCGTCCATCCGCACCGCGCTGGCGGCCAGGCGCCGCGCGTACGTCGCGCCCTCGGGCGAGAGCCGGTCGACCTCGTCCTCGAGCAGCGCGCTCGCGTAGCCCTCGATGTTGCGCAGCGGCGCGCGCAGGTCGTGCGCGACCGAATGCGCGAAGGCCTGCAGCTCGGCGTTGGCCTCCGCCAGCGCCCGCGTGCGCTCGGCCACGCGCAGCTCGAGCGCCTCGTTCGCCCGGCGCACCGCCGCCTGCGCCGCCTTGAGGTCGGTCACCTCGACCGACACCCCGCACAGCCCCACCGGCCGGCCGCCGCGGTCGCGCAGCAGGAACTTCTCCGACCGGAAGTGCCGCTCGGCTCCGTCGATGACGGCCGATTCCTCGAACACGTGCTGCGTGCCGCTCGCCCAGACCGCGCGGTCGTTCTCGACGATCGCCGCCGCCGTGGCGGCCGGGAAGAGCTCCGCGTCGGTGAGCCCGAGCACCGCGGTCCGGGATCGGCCGACCAGCCTCGCCTGGCTCTCGTTGACCAGCTCGTAGCGTCCCCGCGCGTCCTTGACGTAGATGACCGCCGGGGCGCCGTCGATGATCGCCTGCAGCCGCGACCGGCTGCGCTCGGCCTCGCGCTGCGCCGCGCGGCGCTCCTCGATGTCCTGCACGAAGACCGCCAGCCCCGACTCGCGCGGATAGACGCGCACGCCGACCCAGCCGCCGAGCGGGTCGTACTTCGTCTCGAACGCGGCCGTGCGCCGGGTGTCGCGGACCGCGCGGAACGCGTCCTCGAGCTCGGAGCCCCGCGTGCCCGGGAACGCCTCCCAGACCACGCGGCCGTGGAGCTCGGCGCGCGTCGCGCCCGAGGCCCGCTCGGCCCGGGTGTTCGCGTAGACGATCCGCCAGTCGTCGTCGAGCGCGAAGAACGCGTCGCTGATCGACGAGAGCATCGACTCGAGCTCCAGGCGGGCGGCGTCCGCCTGCTCGCGCAGGCGGACGAGCAGCTCGGCCGACTCGCGCTGCTCGGTCACGTCGGTGTTGGTGCCGAACCACCGGGTGACGCGTCCGTCGTCGTCGCGGATCGGCAGCGCCCGCGACAGGAACCAGCGCCACGCGCCGTCGTGGCGGCGCAGCGGGAAGGTGTCCTCCCAGGAGACGCCCGCGGCGATCGCCGCCCGGAAGGTCGCGGTCACCCGCTCGACGTGGTCGGGGTGGTGGACGCCGCGCCAGCCCCAGCCGGCCATCTCCTCGAAGGTCGTGCCGGTGTAGCGGTACCAGCGCTCGTTGTACCACTCGATGCCGCCGTCGGGGCCGGCGATCCAGGCGAGCTGCGGGATCGCGTCGGCGAGCGTGCGGAACCGGAGCTCGCTGTCGCGCAGCGCCGACTCGGCGCGCTTGCGCGCCTCGATGTCCTCGGTCGTGCCGTACCAGCGGACGATGCGCCCGTCCTCGTCGCGCCGGCACAGCGCGACCGCCCGCGTCCAGCGCCACGCGCCGTCGGCCGCGCGGATCCGGTGCTCGACGTCGTAGGGCTCGCCGGTCCGCACCGAGCGCGCCCACGCGGCCGCCATCGCGGCCGTGTCGTCCGGATGCAGCACCCGCTGCCAGCCCTCTCCGGTGGCCGACTCCGGCGGCAGGCCGGTGAGCTCGAGCCATCGCGGCGAGACGTCGGTGACCCGGCCGTCCGGATCGGCCGTCCAGGGGATGTGCGGGCTGAGCTCGACCGTGGACCGCAGGTGGGCGAGCGACTCCGCGAGCTCGAGCGCGGCGCGCCGGCGCTCGGTCGCGTCGGCGACGACCAGCACCGCGCCGCCGATCGAGCCGCCGTCGCCGTGCAGCGGCGCGACGCTCTCCTCGATCAGGTAGCGACGACCGTCGCGGCCGGCCAGCGTCAGGTCGGTGCGCCGGTGCCCGGCGGCGCGGCCCCGCAGCACGTCCTCGACCGGGTCGAACGGATCCCCGGCCGGGCCGTCGGCGAGACGCATCACCTCGCGCAGCGGCCGGCCCAGGGCCTCGCCCTCGCGCCAGCCCGACAGCGCCTCGGCGGCGGGGTTCATCAGCGTGACGCGGCCCGACGCGTCCGTCGCCAGCACCGCGTCGCCGATGCTGCGCAGCGTGACGTCGAGGCGTCGCTCCGTGGCGCGGATCCGTGCCGAGTCGCGCCGCTCGAGCGCGCGGAGCGCCGCGACCAGCATCACCGCGAGCCCGGCCAGCCCGCCCGCGCCCGCGACGATCGCGTGCCGCGAGCGCTCGGCCTCGGCCTCGCGCTCGCGCAGCAGCCCGTCCTGCCGCGCCTGGATCGCGGCCACCCGCCGGCGGACGTCGTCCATCACCGACTTGCCGGTCTCGAGGAGCGGGAGCGGCACCGGCGGCAGCGCGTCCGGACGGCGCGCGGCGATCGTGTCGGCCAGCAGGCCCATCCGACGGTCGGCGAGCCTCCGCAGGTCGGCCAGGTCCGCGCGGGTCGCGTCGAGGGGATCGACCGAGGCCTCGAGCCCGGAGAGGGTCCGGGGCAGCGCGGCGGTCGCGGCCTCGTACGGCTCGAGGAAGCGGGGCTCGCCGGTCAGCAGGTAGCCGCGGGTGCCGGTCTCGGCGTCCTTCAGCGTCGACAGCGCGGTCTCCAGCGTCCGGACGAACGCATGGGTCCGGTACGTCGACGACCAGGCGCGCGCCTGGTCGTCGACCGCGCGCAGCAGCAGCGCGCCCGCCGCCAGCAGGACCGCCGCGGCCCCGATCGTCGCGAGATCGACGAGGCTCGGGCGCTGGACCATGTTCGTTCGCTCCGACGTCGTGCCCGATTCCGCCGGGGGATCCCGACGGTCCTGCCCTCAGGCTGCACGATCCGTCCGGGCGCGCGGGTCGGATGACGCGCCGCCGGGCTGACGGCGGCCTGCGGGACGCGGGGGGGCCGCGCCCGGGGAGGGGCTCCGCGCGCGGACGCTCAGCCGCGCGGGGGCGGGGCGCCGCGGACCGGGCGCCCGGGCCCGTCGGGCGGGGCGAGCGCCGCGTACACGTCGCCGGAGTTCGCGCTCGCCGGCAGGCCGGCGATCCAGGCGGCGATGCCGTCGGCGTCGAGCCAGCGCTCGTGCACCCAGCGCTGGCTCTCGCCGAGCGCGGCGTTGAAGCGGTACGGCCCGAGCGCCGCGCAGCGACGCACGCTGGCGAGCGCGACCTCCGGCTGGATCGTCGTGAACTCGAAGGACAGCGCGGGCACCGCGCGCGACAGGCCGAGCAGCACCTCGTGCTCGAGCCCCTCGACGTCGATCTTCACGAAGGCCGGGCGGCCGTGGCGCGCGACCAGCGCGTCGAGGGTGGTGAGCGGCACGGTGATCCGGTGCGTCCAGCGCTGGCCCTGCCAGCCCGGGGCGCCGTCGGCCGACGCGATGAACTCGGGCGAGCCGGTGGCCACCGTCGGGTTCGGCAGGTTCAGGTGCAGCTCGATCTCGCCCTCGCGCGCGCCGACCGCCTCGGGAACCAGCGCGACGTCGCGGGTGCGCCCGTACAGCAGCCGCAGCAGCCGGTGCAGCGCGGGTTGCGGCTCGACCGCGACGACGCGGCAGCCGAGCCGCCGGAACGACGCGACGCGATCGCCGACGTGGCTGCCGACGTCGAACACCAGGTCGCCCGGCGCCACCAGCCGCGCGTGCAGGCGGTCCATCCGGCGATGGCGCGCCGGATCGCGCAGCCGGTAGATCCACAGCGAGCGCAGCACGCCCGCGGCGGTCCGCAGCGACGCGAGCGGGCTCACGGTCGCGACGGCTGCGCGAGGCCGCGGCCCGTCGGCTCGACCGACTCGAGCGCCGGCAGGTCGAGCCGCAGCAGCTCCGGCGGCGGCGCGATCTCCTCGGGCACCGCGGCGAGCCGGGCGCGGGTCATCGCGGCGCCGAGGGCGGGCGACGCGGTGAGCACCGCGAACGGCACCGCGAGCAGCAGCGGGCCGAAGAAGGGCAGCGCGATCGGCAGCAGCCCGGGCAGCGTCCAGCCGACCCAGGCGGCCAGCGTCGCGCCGAGCGCGGTCTGGATCCACAGCGCCCGCAGCGCGGCGCCCGCCGGCACCGCGTGGAGGTCGCGCACCTGCGCGCTCCAGCCGATCGTGCGGCCGAACGCGAGGCCCGCGATGAACACCGTGTGCGCGACCGCCATGATCGGCGCCAGCACCATCGAGAACAGCACCTCGATGCCGACGCCCGCCAGGAAGCGGCCGGGCGAGCCGAACTCGCGCGGGCGGCGGGTGGCGGCGAGCGCGGCGACGACGCTCGCGATCTTCGGCGCGAAGACCATCGCGAGCACGGTCCCGAGCAGCCACGAGCCCACCTCGGGGCGGAACACCGGCCCGTCGATCGGCAGCAGCGCGCCGCGGAAGGTGGCGAGCAGCACCATCGCCAGCCACGCCGGCGAGCCGACGAACATCAGGATCGCGAGCACCAGCTGCAGCCGGCTCACCGGCCTCAGCCCCGGCAGCCCGAGCAGCTTCCAGTACTGCATGTTGCCCTGGCACCAGCGCAGGTCGCGGCGGACGAACTCGAGCAGCGTCGGCGGGTTCTCCTCCCACGACCCGTCCTCGAGCGGCAGCACCCGCACCTCGTGACCCGAGCGGCGCATCAGCACCGCCTCCACCTGGTCGTGGCTGAGCACCGGCCCGGACAGCGGGCCGCGACCCGGCAGCGGCGGCAGCCCGCAGTGCTCGACGAACGGCGCGAGGCGCAGGATCGCGTTGTGTCCCCAGTACGGCCCGCAGTCGCCCTGCCACCAGGCGCTGCCGAGCGTGTACGAGCGCATGCCGAGCCACATGCCGAACTGGAAGACGCGGGCGAACGGGCTCGGGTTGGGCAGGCCGACGACCAGCGTCTGCACGATCCCCAGCGACGGCCCGGCCTGCATCGTGCGGATCAGCCGCAGGATCGCGGCCGGCGTCATCACGCTGTCGGCGTCGAGCACGACCGCGAAGTCGAAGCCGCCGCCCCAGCGCTCGCAGAAGTCGCGGATGTTGCCGGCCTTGAAGCCGGGGTTGCTCTCGCGGCGGCGGTAGGTGACCGGCACCGCGGCGCCGAAGCGCTGCGCGAGCGACGCGGCGACGGCGGCCTCGGCCTCGACGATCGCGGGGCGGTCGGAGTCGCTGAGCAGGAACACCGCGAGCCGGTCGGCCTCGGGCAGCGCCGCCAGCCCGGCGAGCAGCTCGCCCGCGTTGCGCTCGAGCCGATGCGGGTCCTCGTTGCGGATGCAGACGAGGACCGCGGTGCGGGTGTCGATCGGCGCGTCGTCGAGGCCCGCGCGCACGAGCGGCGCGGCGACCGCCGGGTCGCGCGCGCCGAGCATCAGCGCGAGGCCGATCGTCGCGTTCCAGAACCCGACCGCCGTCCAGGGCAGCGTGATCGTGAAGGTCGCGAGCATCGCCCAGTCGATCGCGTCGAGCCCGTCGGCGTCGAGCGCGCGCGCGAAGGTCGCGGCGAGCGCGACGATCGTCGCGGCCACGAGCGTCCCGAAGACCACGCGACGCGCGCGCATCGCGGACGGGGTCGGGAACGCGACGGCCGTCGCGCGGTCGGGGCGGGAGGAGGGCACGGACATCGATGCCTTTCGGAGGAGGGCGGCGTCGCGGCCGCCTGCGGTCGCGTAGCCTAGCGCGCCTTGGCGCATCATGCGGGCGATGACCTTCGAACCCTTCGACCGGCGACCGGCCCGCGCGCTCTGGTACGTCGCCCCGGGACGCGCGGCCTTGCTCGAGGAGCCGGCGTCGGAGCCCTCCGACGGCGAGGTGGCGGTGCGCACCGCGTGGTCGGCGCTCAGCCGCGGCACCGAGAGCCTGGTCTTCGCCGGTGCGGTGCCGGCCGGGGAGCGCGCGCGGATGCGGGCGCCCCACCAGGCCGGCGAGTTCCCGTTCCCGGTGAAGTACGGCTACGCGGCGGTCGGCACGGTGGAGTCCGGCCCGCCCGGGCTGCTCGGCCGGACGGTGTTCGCGCTGCATCCCCACCAGTCGCGCTTCGTCGTGCCGGCGTCGGCGGCGGTGCCGGTGCCCGACGGCGTGCCGGCGCGTCGCGCGGTGCTGGCCGCCAACGCCGAGACCGCCCTCAATGCGCTGTGGGACGGCGGGGCGCTGCCCGGCATGCGGATCGCGGTGATCGGGGCGGGCGTCGTCGGCGCGCTGGTCGGCTGGCTCGCCGGCCGGCTGCCGGGCGCCGAGGTCGTGCTCTGCGACCTGCGGCCCGAGCGCGAGGCGCTCGCGCACGCGCTCGGCCTGCGCTTCGCGACCCCCGACGCGCTGCCGGGCGGCTGCGACCTCGTCGTCCACGCGAGCGCGTCCGAGGGCGGGCTCGCCGCGGCGATCGGCGCCGCCGGCGACGAGGCGACCGTCGTCGAGCTCAGCTGGTACGGCGACCGGCCGGTGTCGGCGCGCCTGGGCGAGGCCTTCCACTCGGGACGGCTGCGGATCGTCGGCAGCCAGGTGGGTCGCGTCGCGCCGGCGATGCGCGCGCGCTGGTCGCACCGCCGCCGCCTCGAGGCGGCGCTCGCGCTGCTCGACGACGCGCGCCTCGACGCGCTGCTCGAGCCGGCGATCCCGTTCGAGGACCTCCCCGAGGCGCTGCCCCGCGTGCTCGGCCCGGGTACCGCGGCGCTGTGCCCGGTCGTGTCCTATCATCCCGGGCCGCCCGCCGGGCGCGAGGAGCCCCGATGTTCGCCGTCGAAGTCCGCCACCACATCATGATCGCCCACAGCTT
>DASPJX010000026.1:0-3220 GCA_035628395.1 Burkholderiaceae bacterium
GCACGGCCGGGTCGTCGTCGGCCGGCTCCTCGGCCGGGGCGGCGGGACGTCCGATCTCGGGGAACTGCTCGAACAGCGTGTCGATCGGCTGCGGCCGCCCGAACAGGTCGCCCTGCAGGTAGTCGACGCCGATCTCGCGCAGCCGCGCGTGCACCGGCTCGCTGTGCACGTGCTCGGCGATCGTGCGCAGGTTCAGCCGGCGCGCGACGCGCACGGTGGCGCTGACGATCTCCTCGTCGATCGGGTTGGTGACGAGGTTGCGCACGAACGAGCCGTCGATCTTCAGGTAGTCGAGCGGGAAGCGCTTCAGGTACTCGAAGGTCGCGAGGCCGGTGCCGAAGTCGTCGAGCGCGATGCCGAAGCCCTGCGCCTTCAGCTCGTCGACCAGCCTCGAGGCCGCCGACGGGTTGCGGATCGCCTCGCTCTCGGTGATCTCGAACACGATCCGGTCGGCGGGGATGTCGTGCTGCGCCCGCTGCTGGCGGATGAACTCCGCGATCGCGCCGTCGCTCATCGTCGCGCCCGACAGGTTGATCGAGCACTTGTGCGTGCGCGCGAGCGCCTTCGGATGCGCGGCCAGCCACTCGAACGCGCGCTTGACCACGGCGCGGTCGAACGGCACCGACAGCTGGGCCTGGATCGCGAGCGTGAGGAACTCGGGCGGCTGGATCAGCGTGCCGTCGCGGTCGCGCAGCCGCGTGAGGATCTCGTACGAGATCGTGCCCTCGGGCGCGTCCGGGTCGATCACCGGCTGGGCGTGGAGCTCGAGCCGCGTCTCGCGGACCGCCTCGCGGATGTGCTCGATCTTGCCCTGGTGCGCGCGGCGCGAGTCGATCATCAGCTGCGACAGCGGCTCGACGAAGAGCTGCGGGTCGCGCACGCTCGCGGCGATCGCGAGCGCGTCGGACAGCGAGGTCAGGCAGTCCTCGCTGTTGATCAGCGTGTGGCGGTCGATCAGCAGGCCGCCCACGCAGCACTGCAGCCGCAGGTTGCCGTGCTCGGTCGCGAACAGCTGCCCGGCGAGCTGCGAGTAGACCTCCCGCGCCACGCCGCGGACCTGCGCGACGGTGTCGGCCTGCACGACCAGCGCGTAGCGTCCCGCGGACAGCCGGGCCCCCAGCTGGGCGCCCGGCTGGCGCAGCAGCAGCGCGGCGGCCGCCTGCTCGAGCTGCATCGCGGGGATCGTCCCGCACAGGTCGACCACCGAGTCGAAGTTGGTCACGTGCACGCCGATCAGGCCGTAGTGCGGCCGCTGGGGCGAGGCGAGCCGGTCGCCGAACTCGGCGAGCAGGCCGCGGTCGTTGAGCAGGCCGGTCGTCATGTCCTGACGCGCCAGGCGCGCGACGCGCAGCAGCGCGAGCCGGCGGTCGGCCGCGACGGCCTGCAGCACCAGCGCCACCGTGATCGCGCTGAACACCATCGCCGCCGCCTCGGCGACGCGCCACCAGTCGTCGCCGGCGACGCGGACCTGCCACGCGCGCAGCGCGAGGAGCGGCAGCGACGCGAGCAGCAGCGTCGTCGCGTTCGCGCGCTCGTCCATCCGGATCGCGCTCCACGCGATCACCGGGAAGAACAGGAACGGCAGCACGTAGGCGTAGCGCAGCTGCCCGGTCGCCGACAGCAGCAGACCGGTCGCCGCGATCGCGAGCGCGAGCCCGACGCCGGCCACGTCGAAGACCGGCGCCGGCGCGTCGGCGTCGTCCTGCGGCCCGTCGTCGTCCAGCCACGCGAGCACCGCGGGCGCGACCAGCAGCGTGCCGAGGGCGATCGTCAGCCATGCGGCGAGCAGCACGTGCAGCGGATGCACCCCCGGCGCGGCGCCGATCAGCACGGTGGCGGTGCCGCCGAAGACGGCCGCCGCCGGCGCGCCGACGAGCAGCGTCGCGCCGAGGAAGCGTCCGACGGCCTCGAGCCGGTACTCGGCGGGCTTCCAGTCGCCGAGACGGCGCAGCAGCAGGACCGGCAGCGCGGCGCCCGCCGCGGTGCCCAGCGCGGCGGCGATCGCCATCGTCGGCGACCGGTACGCGAACGCGCCGTAGAGGAGGGCGCCGAGCGCCGCGGGCAGGCTCCAGCGGGCGCCGTGCCGCCAGCCGAACGCGAAGCCGACCCCGGCCGCGGGCCAGAAGAGCGGACGCGCCGCGTCGCCGTTGGAGACGGCCTGCGCCAGCAGGCAGAACGCCCAGGTGAGGGCCGCGATCAGCGTCGCCCGCGGGAGCGCGGGCATCGGGGAGGCGTCGGTGGCCGGTCGGTTGAGCACGCGGGCGGGGGATCGGGGCGGGCGCTGGGTCGGCGCAGTGTACTCCCGGCGATCCGGGCCCGCCGCGCCGCGCCGGCGGCCCTCGCCCCGGGGGCGACACGACGGCGACCGGCGGTCGATCCGGACGGGGGAGCGGGCCGGTCCCGCGGCGGGACCGGCCCGGCGGCGACGGCCGTCAGGCCGCCATCAGCTCGCGCAGCACGAAGGGCAGGATGCCCCCGTGGCGGAAGTAGTCGACCTCGATCGGCGTGTCGATCCGCGACAGCAGCGTCACCGAGCGCTTCGCGCCGTCGGTGCCGGTGATCGTCATCACGATGTCCTGCTGCGGCTTCATCTCGGCCGGGAACTCGATGTCGAAGCGCTCGTCGCCCTTGATGCCGAGCGACTCCCACGAGTCGGTGCCCTTGAACTGCAGCGGCAGCACGCCCATGCCCACCAGGTTCGAGCGGTGGATCCGCTCGAAGCTGCGGGCCACGACCGCGCGCACGCCCAGCAGCTGCGTGCCCTTGGCCGCCCAGTCGCGCGACGAGCCGGTGCCGTACTCCTCGCCGCCGAACACGACGGTGGGCACGCCCTCCGAGATGTACTGCATCGCGGCGTCGTAGATGAACATCTTCCGGCCGCTCGGCTGGTGGACCGTCACGCCGCCTTCCTCGCGGGCGCCGTCGGCCTTCGGGGGCACCATCAGGTTCTTGATGCGGACGTTGGCGAAGGTGCCGCGCATCATCACCTCGTGGTTGCCCCGGCGGGCGCCGTACGAGTTGAAGTCGGCCTTGATCACGCCGTTCTCGAGCAGGTACTTGCCCGCCGGCGAGTCGGCCTTGATCGAGCCGGCCGGCGAGATGTGGTCGGTGGTGATCGAGTCGCCGAGCATCGCCAGCACGCGGGCGTCCACGATGTCGCCTGGCGGGGGCGGCTCCATCTGGAAGTCCTCGAAGTAGGGCGGCTCCTGAATGTAGGTCG
>DASPJX010000027.1:0-17758 GCA_035628395.1 Burkholderiaceae bacterium
CCCGGTGCAGCGCGCGGCCGTGCGGCCGGCGCCGCTCGAGGTGCCCCGGGCCGCGTCCGACGCCGTCCGCGCCGCCGCGGCGCGCGCGCCGCGGATGCCCGAGATCGAGCATCCGCTGCAGGCGGAGCACGTCCCGTACGAGGCGTCGACGCGGCCGTCCGTCCGCGTCCCGCACGGCGCCTCGCCGGGCGGCTTCGCCGACACCGGCTTCCAGGCGGTCGGCGGCGGCGACTGGGACGCGGCGCTCGAGCCGGCCGCCCCGGTCGCGCGCCACGGCGCGCCCGCCGGCGGCCCGGGCTCCGAGGCGCTCGTCGCCGAGCTGCAGTCGCTGCGCGGCATGATCTCGCGCCAGTTCGCGACGATCAGCTGGTTCGAGGGCGTGCGGCGCAGCCCGGTGCAGGGCAAGCTGCTGCGCTCGATGGTGGCGGCCGGCTTCTCGCTGAAGCTGTCGCGCTCGGTGCTGCAGCGCCTGCCGTCCGACTACTCCGAGCGCGACGCGCAGCTCTGGCTCGAGGAGGTGCTCGCGCGCAACCTGCGCTGCGCGACGCTCGCCGAGGGCTTCGAGGGCGGCGGCACGTTCGCGCTCGTCGGGCCGACCGGCGTCGGCAAGACGACGACCACCGCGAAGATCGCCGCGCGCCACGTGCTGAAGCACGGTCCGCAGTCGGTCGCGCTGATCACCGTCGACACCTACCGTCTCGGCGCGCACGACCAGCTGCGCGCGTTCGGGCGCATCCTGGGCGTGCCGGTGCACATCGCGCACGACGCGCCGGCGCTGCACGACCTGCTGCGCCTGCGCGGCAGCCGCCAGCTGGTGCTGATCGACACCGTCGGCATGGGGCATCGCGACGAGCGCATCCGGAACCTGCTGACCTCGCTGCCGCGCACCGACATCCGCCACGTGGTGGTCGCCAGCTGCGCGGCGCAGGCCGAGACCATCGACGAGTCGCTGCGCGCCTACGAGGCGCGCCAGGCGCACGGCGTGGTCCTCACGAAGATGGACGAGGCGGCGCGCACCGGCGGCGCGCTCGACTGCCTGCTGCGCCAGCGGCTGCGGCTGCTCGGCGTGTGCGACGGGCAGCGCGTGCCGGAGGACTGGCAGGTGCCGGACGCGGCGCGGATGGTGCGCCGCGCGCTGCTGTCGCCCGCGCCCAGCGCGTTCGCGCTCGAGGACGAGGAGCTGCCGCTGGTGTTCGGCGTCGCCGCGACCCTGCAGGGAGACGTCGCGCATGCTTGATCGCGGGGACGACCAGGCGAGCGGCCTGCGCCGCTCGATGCCGCGCCGCGGCGGTCCGGTGCTGCCGGTCGCCGGGGCGGGCGAGCATCCGGACTTCGTCGTGCGGCTCGCGCAGGCGCTGGCCGACGGCGGGCTGAGGGTCGCGGTGGTCAGCGACTTCGACGCGGTGCTCGAGCAGCTCGCGCAGGGCCGGCCGCGGCGCGGGCTGCTCGGCCTGCACTCGCTGCAGGCCGGCACGGGGCTGCACCGGCTGCCGGCGATCTCGGAGCGCAGCGAGCTCACGCTCGTCGCGGTCGACGACACCCGCCTCGCGCGCGGGCTCGCGCTGCCGTCGAGCGAGGCGGTGGTGCTCGCGGGCGCCGACACCGAGTCGCTCGCCACCGCCTACGCCCGGATCAAGGCGATGGTCGGGCTCGGCTCGATCCGCGACGTCTGCGCGCTCTTCTCGCGCGGCAGCGGCGGCGCGCCGGCGCGCCGCGGCCACGAGCGGCTCGCGCAGACCGCGGCCCGTTTCCTGGGCGTGGACGTCGCGTTCGGCGGCGCCGCGCCCGACACCTCGATGCCGAGCGCCTACCGCCGGCTCGCCGACGACCTCGCGCTCTGGGCGCGCGGTCGCGAAGGAGCGACATGGCGGCCGCACTGATGTCCGGAGGACCGATGTACACCGCGCGGGGCACGCTCGACCGCAACGCCGCCGTCGGACGCTACGCGCCGATGGTGCGGCGCCTCGCCTCGCAGCTGATCGCGAGGCTGCCGGCGAACGTGGAGTTCGACGACCTGGTGCAGGCCGGGATGATCGGCCTGATGGACGCGCTGTCGCGCTACGAGTCGGGGCACGGCGCCCAGTTCGAGACCTTCGCGATGCAGCGGATCCGCGGCGCGATGATCGACGAGCTGCGCGGCGGCGACTGGATGCCGCGCTCGGTGCGGCGCAACCAGCGCTCGATCGAGACCGCGATCCACGCGGTCGAGCAGCGCACGCGGCGCGCCGCCACCGAGGCGGAGGTCGCCGCGGAGCTCGGCGTCGGGCTGGCGGACTACCGGCAGATGCTGGGCGACGCGCACGGCGGGCAGATCCTGTATCTGGACGACCTCGGCGGCGGCGAGGGCGAGGACGGCTTCCTCGACCGGCACGCCGGTCCGGAGTCGGACGATCCGGTGCGCTCGCTCAACGACGACCGCTTCCGCGCGTCGCTCGCGGCCGCGGTCGAGCAGCTGCCCGAGCGCGAGAAGCAGGTCATGGGCATGTACTACGAGCACGACATGAACCTGAAGGAGATCGGCGCGGTGCTCGGCGTCACGGAATCGCGCGTCTGCCAGCTGCACAGCCAGGCGGTCGCGCGGCTCCGGAACAAGATGAAGGGCTGGTGAGCCCTCGCGACGGACGGAGACCCACGATGATCATGACCCTGCTCAGGAGGTCCGCGAAGCCGGGCGCGGAGGCGGCCGGAACGCCGCCGGCGCCCGCCGCCGCCTCGTCCTCGCTCGACGCCGGCCAGCTCGGCCACCTGGCCCGCCAGGCCGGCGAGCTCGGGCGCGAGGCGGCCGAGCTGAACGGCACGATCGACGACCTCGCGGCCGCCGGTTCCCGGCAGCGCGACGCGTTCGAGACGCTCGGTCGCGACATGGACGCGATGCACGGCGCCAACCGGGCGATCGCCTCGGCGACCGAGGCGAGCCGCGTCGCGGTGCGCGAGGCCCGCTCGGCGGTGGCCGGCGTCGGCGCCGGGGTGGCCGGCGTGGTCGACACGCTGCGCGAGGTGTCGGGCGCCGCGGGCGAGATCACGCAGATCGCGCTGCAGACCCGGCTGGTCGCGTTCAACGCGTCGGTCGAGGCCAAGCGCGCCGGCGAGGCGGGCCGCGGCTTCGCGGTCGTCGCCGAGGCGGTGAAGGATCTCGCCGCGAAGGTCGAGGCGTCGTCGAAGGCGATCATGAGCACCGTGCAGCAGCTCGACCGCCGCATCGGCGAGCTCTCGCGCGAGATCAGCGAGGACGACGGACACCGGAGCGCGTTCCACGCCGCGCTCGGCAACGCCGAGTCGCGCGTCGACGAGATCGCCGTCGCGGCGACCCGCAACGTCGAGAGCTGCGGCGCGATGCTCGCGTCGGTGCGGGCGCTCGCCGAGCAGGTCGGGACGACCGCGCGCGCGCTCGACGAGGCGCGCCAGCGGGCCTCGACCTTCCTCGGCGTGTCCGAGTCGCTGCTCGAGATGACCGCCGCGAGCGGCGTGCGCACGCCCGACACCCCGTACATCGAGGCGGCGGTCCGCACGGCCGACGCGATCTCGCGGCGCTTCGAGCGGGCGCTCGCGTCCGGCGAGATCACGCTCGCCGACCTGTTCGACGACGCCTACCGCCCGATCGAGGGCAGCGACCCGGTCCAGCACCTGACGCGCTTCACCGCGCTGACCGACCGGCTGCTGCCGGAGCTGCAGGAGCCGGTGCTCGAGCGGCTGCCGAAGGTGGTGTTCTGCGCGGCGGTCGACCGCAACGGCTACCTGCCGACGCACAACCGCAAGTTCTCGCAGCCCCAGGGTCCGGACCCGGTCTGGAACGCGGCGAACTGCCGCAACCGGCGGATCTTCGCCGACCGCACCGGGCTCGCGGCCGGGCGCAACCAGCGCCGCTTCCTGCTGCAGACCTATCGCCGCGACATGGGCGGCGGCCGCCGCGTGCTGATGAAGGACCTGTCGGCGCCGATCGTGGTCGGCGGCCGGCACTGGGGCGGACTGCGGATCGCGTACCAGTTCTGAGCGTCCGCGTCCCGACGGCCCGCCGGCGCGCACGCGCCCGCGGGCCGCGCCCGCTCGGGCGCCCGCGAACGGGCACGACGCGCGACGGCGCGTCGGGGGCGGTCGATCGGCAGGACGAGGGAAGGGTCCGCGCGGTGCGCGCGTCGCCGGCGCCGCGCGCCGGCGGGGCGTCTCAGGCCGAGACGCTGCGGGTCGGCCCGCCGAGCGTGCCCGCGCCCCGCGAACCGGAGGCGGTGTAGAGCGCGGGCGCGACGCCCAGCGCGGCGAGGCCGCGCGACGCGCCGGACTCCGCGCGACCGGCCAGGCCCGCGTTCACCGCCACCCTCGCCAGCGCGGCGCGCACCGCCTCGCGGACGGCGTCGTCCGCGACCGCCCGCCGCCACGAGGGATCGGCGAGCAGCGCCTGCAGGCGCGGGGCGATCCGCCCGAGCGCGGCGACGTCGCCGGACACGAGCGCGGCGCGCTGCTCGTCGAGCAGCGCGCGGACCGCGTCGAGCGGGGGAACGGCGGGCTCGCCGACCGGGCGGGGGGCGGTCACCGCCGGTCGCCCGCGAGGCGGAAGAGCTCGCGGGCGTCGTCGAGCAGGCTGTCGGCGACGCGTCGCGCGTCGACCGGGAACCGGCCCTCGGCGATCGCGCGCTTGACCTCCTCGACCTTGCGCTCGTCGAACGGCGGGGCCGCGGCCGGACCGATCAGGGTCGGGGCCGCGCCGGACAGGGACACGCGGTCGACGGCGCCCGTGCCGGACACCGGCTCCGCCGAAGAACCTCCCCGGACGGGCACCGCACGGTCCGTGCCGGGCGTCCTGCCCTCGACACGCGCTGCATCCACAGTATTGGGTCCGATCTTCATGACGTGCTCCTTCGGGGACGGACACGCCGCCCCTCGAACCCATTATCGGTCATCGCCCGCCGGACTTGAGCCCGATAAGCGTCGCGATCGCGCCGCAGTTGCGCGACGCGGCGGCGATCGCCCGCCGCTCATATCCCCACTTCGACCGTTCGTCCGCGCAGCGTGCCGGCGACGATCCGACCGTTCTCCGTCCGGACCCGGACGGGTTGGCCCTCGGCCGCCGGCGCGAGCGCCTGGCCGTCGGCCTGGATCGCGAACCCCTGGCCGACGAGCCGCACGCGGACCGGATCGCCGGCCGCGACCGTCGGCGTCGCGCGCAGGTGGTCCTGGCGCAGAACCTGCCCGGCGGCGAGCCCGCGGGTCAAGCTGCGGCCGACGAGCTGCGAGAGGTCGGTGACCGGCGCGCCGGGCTCCTTCGTCAGCTCGACCTCCTCCAGGCGGAACGACGCCGGGCCGGGCACCGCGCCGGAGGCGAGCGGCTCGGCGGCGACCAGCGCGACGCCGCGCACGGTGACGGTGACCGGCAGCGAGACGTTCCAGGTCGCGCCCTCGAGGCAGCGCACGCCGATCGAGGTGCGGCCCCAAAGCCGGGTGCCGGGCAGCAGGTAGGGTTCGATGCGCGCGCACGGCGCGAGCACGAGGCGCGGATCGAGCTGGCCCACCGACACCTCGACGCGCCCGGCGCCGGGCGCCACCTGGCGCGCGACGAACCCGCGGATCGGATCGGCGTCGCCCGCAGGCTGCGCGACGGCGGGCGCCGCGCCGAGGGCGGCGAGGAGGAGGGCACGGCGCAGGCGCGGGGGCGGGGCGGTCGGGCGTCGGACGGGAGCGGTCACGGCGAGCCTCGGGCAGGGTGGACGGACGGACGATAGCGGCCGGCAGCGCCCGCACGGCCCGGATCAGCGGCCCCGCGCCCCCGCTTTTCGGCGCTTAAGTTCCGCGGCCCGCCGCCACCATGCCTGCCATGACCCGCGGCTCGAACGCACCGACATGACCAGCCGTCTGACCGATTCCCTGGAGTTCCACGGACGCGCGCTGCTGCTGAGGGCCGAGCGCCAGAAGGTGCTGGCCGGCAACATCGCGAACGCCGACACGCCCCGCTACGCGGCGCGCGACTTCGACTTCAGGGCGGCGCTGACGGCGGCCACCGGCTGGACGCCCCCGGCGACCGGCGGCGCGACCCCGTCGTCGTCGGCGCCCGCGGTCGCCACGCCGTCGACGGTGTCGCTCGCGACGTCGCGCGCCGGCCACCTCGGCGGCGGCGCCCCGGGCCGGGTCGATTCGACCGCCACCAAGTACCGCACCCCCGACCAGCCCAGCCTCGACGGCAACAGCGTCGACATCGACCGCGAGCGCGCGAACTTCGCCGACAACTCGATCCGCTACGAGGCCGCGCTGCGCTTCGTCAACGGCTCGGTGCGGACGATGCTGACCGCGATCAAGGGCGAGTGAGCCGGACGACCCCCAGGAGACGAGCCGTGTCGCTGATGAAGGTCTTCAACATCTCGGGCAGCGCCGTGTCGGCGCAGAGCCAGCGGCTGAACGTGGTGGCGAGCAACCTCGCCAACGCCGAGGCGGTCGCCGGACCGGACGGCCAGTCGTACAAGTCGCGCCAGGTGGTGTTCTCCACCGTCGCGAACGCCGACGGCACCGCGGGCGTCAAGGTCTCCTCGGTCGTCGAGGACGACGCGCCGGCCAAGCGCGTCTTCGAGCCCGGCCATCCGATGGCCGACAAGGAGGGCTACGTGACGCAGTCGAACGTCAACGTCGTCGACGAGATGGTCAACATGATCTCGGCGTCGCGCTCCTACCAGAACAACGTCGAGGTGATGAACACCGCGCGGACCCTGCTGCAGCGCACGCTGCAGATGGGCCAGTCGTGATCGTCGCCGCCACCGGACACCCGTCATGACCACCGTCAACGGCGCCACCTCCCCCTCCGCCGCCGCCTCGGGCGGCGGGTCGGCCGCCCCCAACGCCGCCGCCGCCGCGCAGTTCGAGTCGGTGCTCGCGCAGCTGCGCGGCGCCGGCGCGGGCGCGGCCGCCGCGGCCGGCGCGTCGTCCTCGTCGGACCCCTCGGGCACGTCGATGGACGAGGGCGAGGACCGCTTCCTGAAGCTGCTGGTCGCGCAGATGCGCAACCAGGACCCGATGAACCCGCTCGACAACGCGCAGGTCACCAGCCAGCTCGCGCAGATCAACACCGTGCGCGGGCTCGAGAAGCTGAACGCGACGGTCCAGAAGATCGTCGACGCCGGCGAGTCGACCCGCACCACCGACGCGGCGGCGCTCGTCGGGCGCCGCGTGCTGGTCGACGGCAGCTCGCTCGAGCTGCCCGAGGGCGGCACCGCCACCGCCGGCTTCTCGCTCGCGCGCGGCGCGAGCACGGTGCGCATCGAGGTGCTCGACCGCGCCGGCTCGGTGGTCGACACCCGCACGCGCGCCGACGTGCCGGCCGGCGTGCAGAGCTTCGAGTGGGACGGCAAGGCCGGCACCCGCACGCTGCCCGCGGGCACCTACACGCTGAGGGTCTCGGCGGCGAACGGCAACGAGCCCGTCGACGCGACGCCGCTCGTGTCGGCGCCGGTCAAGGCGCTCGTCCGTGCCGCCGACGGCAGCGCCTCGCTGCAGCTCGGTCCCCTCGGATCCCGACCCATGGCCGACGTCCGGGCCATCCTCTGAACCCCGCGACGGCCACCCCCCTTCACAGCAGGAGTCGACGATGAGTTTCCAGCACGGCCTGTCCGGCCTCAACGCCGCGGCGCGCAACCTCGACGTGATCGGCAACAACGTGGCGAACGCCAACACCGTCGGCGCGAAGTCCTCGCGCGCGGAGTTCGCCGACCTGTACGCCAACTCGCTGACCGGCCTGTCCGCGAGCACCGCGGGCATCGGCGTCGCCGTCACCAGCATCGCCCAGCAGTTCACGCAGGGCGACATCGTGTCGACGAACAACCCGCTCGACATGGCGATCAACGGCCGCGGCTTCTTCCGCACCACGATCGACGGCGCGATCCAGTACACCCGCAACGGCCAGTTCCGGATGGACAAGGACGGCTACATCGTCAACGCCCAGGGCGCGCGGCTGAACGGCTTCCAGGTCGACGCCAACGGCCAGACGAGCAACGGCACGCCGACGCCGCTGCGCATCAGCACCGCCGACATCCAGCCGCGCGCGACGGCGGCGGCGCGCGCGCAGGTGAACCTCGACGCCCGCGACGACGCGATCACCGCGCCGTTCAGCTCGGCGAACCCGGACACCTACAACAACGCGATGTCGATGATGGTGTACGACTCGCTGGGCCGGGACCACCAGGTGACGCTGTTCTACCGCAAGACCGCGGGCAACACCTGGGAGGTCCGCGCGCAGGCCGACGGCACCGACATCGCCGGCGTGCCCGCGACGCTGAACTTCGACTCGGCCGGCCGCCTCACCTCGCCGACCGGCCCGTTCAACCTGACGATCCCGGTCGGCGCCGATGCCGGCGGCACGCAGACCTTCACGATCGACCTGACGTCGACCACGCAGTTCGGCGGCCCGTTCGGCACCACCGAGATCAACCAGGACGGCTACAGCAGCGGGCGCCTGTCGGGCTTCACCGCCGACGACTCGGGCATGCTGATCGGCCGCTACTCGAACGGCCAGAGCCGTCCGCAGGGCCAGATCCTGCTCGCCAACTTCGTCAACCCGCAGGGCCTCGTGCCGCTCGGCAACAACGCGTGGGTCGAGAGCGGCACGTCCGGGCAGCCGACGCTCGGCACGCCGGGCAGCGGCATCCTCGGCTCGCTCGAGTCGGCGTCCGTCGAGAACTCGAACGTCGACATGACCGCCGAGCTGGTCAACATGATCACCGCGCAGCGCACCTACCAGGCGAACGCGCAGACGATCAAGACGCACGACCAGCTGCTGCAGACGATCGTCAACCTGCGCTGACGACCGCTGACGCGGAGGGAGCACCCGCATGGACCGCCTGATCTACACCGCGATGTCCGGCGCGAAGGCGACGATGGCGCGCCAGGACGCGCTGTCGAACAACCTCGCCAACGCCAACACCGGCGGGTTCCGCGCCGACCTCACCGCGTTCCGCGCGGTGCCGGTCCGCGGCGACGGGCTGCCCTCGCGGGTGCACTCGCTCGAGGCGACCGCGGGCTTCGACACCGCCGCGGGCCCGATCTCCCAGACCGGCCGCAAGCTCGACGTCGCGATCCGCGGGTCGGGCTGGCTGGCGGTGCAGGGCCTCGACGGCAACGAGGCCTACACCCGCGCCGGCGCGCTCGAGGTGTCGGCCGACGGCACGCTGCAGACCCGCGCCGGCCTGCCGGTGATGGGCGAGGGCGGGCCGATCGCGGTCCCCCAGGGCGCCGAGGTGCAGATCGGCTCCGACGGCACCGTCACCGCGCAGCAGGGCGCGTCGCCGCCGGTGGCGATCGGGCGGCTCAAGCTCGTCGATCCGCCGGCCTCGGAGCTGCGCAAGGGCGCCGACGGCCTCGTGCGCCTCGCCTCGGGCCGGCCGGCCGACGCCGACCCCGCGGTGCGCGTCGCCGACGGCGCGCTCGAGGGCAGCAACGTGAACCCCGTCGAGTCGATGGTCGGCCTGATCGCCGCCGCCCGCCAGTTCGAGATGCAGATGAAGATGCTGCAGACCGCCGAGACCAACGAGCAGCGCGCCTCGCGCCTGCTGTCGCCCAACGGCTGAGGATTCCCGCCATGATGCGTTCGCTCTGGATTTCGAAGACCGGGCTCGACGCCCAGCAGATGCAGCTGGACACGATCTCGCACAACCTCGCCAACGTCGGCACCAACGGCTACAAGCGGTCGCACGCGCAGTTCGAGGACCTGCTGTACCAGAACCTGCGCCAGTCGGGTGCGCAGCAGACGCAGCAGACCACGCTGCCCTCGGGCCTGCAGCTCGGCACCGGCGTGCGGCCGGTCGGCGTCGCGCGGATCTTCACGCAGGGCAACCTGAGCCGCACCGAGAACCCGATGGACCTCGCGATCAACGGCAACGGGTTCCTGCAGGTGCAGATGCCCGACGGCACGACCGCGTACACGCGCGACGGCGCGCTGCGCGTCGACGCGCAGGGCCAGCTGGTCACCGCCAACGGCTTCCCGCTGAACCCGGCGATCACGGTGCCGGCGAACGCGATCGCGGTGACGATCGGCGCCGACGGCGTCGTCACCGCCACCACGCAGGGCGCGGCCGCCCCCGCGCAGCTCGGCCAGATCACCACCGCGTCGTTCGTGAACCCGGCCGGCCTCGACCCGATGGGCCAGAACCTGTTCCGCGAGACCGCGGCCTCGGGCACGCCCGCCGTCAACGCCCCGGGCCTGAACGGCCACGGGACGCTGAGCCAGGGCTTCGTCGAGACCTCGAACGTCAACGTCGTCGAGGAGCTGGTGTCGATGATCCAGGCGCAGCGCGCCTACGAGATCAACTCGAAGGCGATCCAGACCTCCGACCAGATGCTCGGCAAGCTCGCCCAGCTGTGACCGCCGCCGTGACGCCCCTCGCCCGTCTCCTCCGCCTCGCCCGCCTGCTGCCGATCGCCGCGCTCGCCGCGGCCGCCGGCTGCGCGCCGCTCGCCGTGCAGCTCGGCACCCCCCAGGTCGACGTGGCGATGCCGGTGCCGCGCAGCGCCGCGCCCGTCGAGCCGGCGCCGCCGGCGAGCGCCGGCGCGATCTTCCAGGGCCAGGCGTACCGGCCGCTGTTCGAGAACATCCGCGCGCGCGCCCCGGGCGACCTGCTGACGGTGACGATCCAGGAGAACACCACCGCGCGCCAGCGCTCGAACGCGTCGGTCAACCGCGAAGGCAAGCTCGAGGGCTCGGTGAGCGCGCTGCCGCTGATCACCTCGCCGGTGCTCGGGCGCGCCCGGGTCGCCGGCGGCCTGAGCAACGACTCCTCGGCCAAGGGCGAGAGCGCGAGCGACAACGTGTTCACCGGCACGATCACCGCGACGGTGTCCGAGGTGCTGCCGAACGGCAACCTGGTGATCGTCGGCGAGAAGCAGGTCGGCGTGAACCAGACGGTCGACTCGCTGCGCTTCTCCGGCATCGTCGATCCGCGCTTCATCCGCCCGGGCAACGTGATCGCCTCGACCCAGGTCGCCGACGTGCGCGTGCAGTTCCGCGGCCGCGGCGACATCGACCGGGCGATGACCACGGGATGGCTGCAGCGCTTCTTCTTCTCGTTCGCGCCGCTGTGAGGATCCTCCCGATGTCCGCTCCGTGGCGCCTCGTCGTCCGTCTGCTCGCCGCGCTCGTGCTGGCCGCGGCGCTTCCGTCCGCGCACGCCGACCGCATCAAGGACCTGGCGACCGTGCAGGGCGTGCGCACCAACCAGCTGGTGGGCTACGGGCTGGTGGTCGGCCTCGACGGCAGCGGCGACCAGACGACGCAGGCCCCGTTCACCACCCAGAGCCTCGCGACGATGCTCCAGCAGCTCGGCGTGACGCTGCCGCCGGGCGTCAACCCGCAGCTGCGGAACACCGCGGCGGTGATGGTGACCGCGCAGCTGCCGGCGTTCGCGCAGCCCGGCCAGACGCTCGACGTCGTCGTCTCGTCGATCGGCAACGCGAAGAGCCTGCGCGGCGGCACGCTGGTGCTGACGCCGCTGCGCGGCGCCGACGGCCAGATCTACGCGATGGCCCAGGGCAACCTGGTCGTCGGCGGCGCGGGCGCGTCGGCCGCGGGCAGCCAGGTGCAGATCAACCACCTGAGCGCGGGGCGGGTGCCGGCCGGCGCCACCGTCGAGCGCGCGGTGCCGAACACCGCGCTCGCCGGCGAGACGCTGCAGCTCGAGCTGAAGACCGGCGACTTCAGCGTCGCCTCGCAGACGGCCGACGCGATCAACCGCCGGCTCGGCGGCGGCGGCCCGGTCGCGCAGGCGATCGACGCGCGGGTGATCCGCGTGCGGCTGCCCGACGCCGACCGAAGGGTCGCGTTCCTCGCCGAGCTCGAGAACATCGACGTCGCGCCGCCGGTGCCGTCGGCCCGGGTGATCGTCAACGCGAGGACCGGCTCGGTGGTGATGAACCAGTCGGTCACGCTCGGGCCGAGCGCCGTCGCGCACGGGAACCTGTCGGTGTCGATCTCGACCACCCCGATGGTCAGCCAGCCCGGACCGTTCTCGCAGGGGGCTACAGTCGCGACCGAACGGGCCGATATCCAGATCAGGCAGGACGGGGCCGCGCTGATGATGCTCGAGGCGGGCGCCCGGCTGGCCGACGTCGTCAAGGCGCTCAACACCCTCGGCGCGACCGCGCAGGACCTCATCGCGATCCTGCAGGCGCTGAAGGCGGCGGGCAGCCTCAAGGCGGAACTGGAGATCATCTAGACATGCGCGTCCCGGGGTCGCTCGCGTCCGACGTCCGCTCGCTCGACTCGCTGAAGGCGGGTGCGGCGCGCGACCCGAAGGCCGCGGTCCGCCAGGCGGCGACGCAGTTCGAGGCGCTGTTCATGCAGATGGTGCTGAAGAGCATGCGCGACGCGGTGCCCAAGAGCGGGATGCTCGAGGGCACCGGCGGCGACCTGTACCAGGGAATGCTCGACACCCAGCTGTCGCAGTCGCTCACCGGTCGTCCGGGCGGGCTCGGCGAGACGATCGCCAGGCAGCTGATGCGCAGCATGCGGATGGACGAGCGCGACGCGGCCGCGACCCCGAAGGTCTCGGGCGCCGGTCTGGACCGCGCGCTGTCCGCGCTGCGCGCGGGCGGGTCCGGGCCGGCGGCGGGCGCGCCCGAGGCGGCCGACGCCGACGGCGGCGAGCCGCCGTCCGGGCAGGTGGCCGCCGCCGCGGCGGCCGCGGCGATGGCGCGCGCCCGGGCCGAGGCGGCCGCGGTGCGCCGCGAGCCGATCGGCGGCATGCCGACGATCGGCGGCCCCGACGCGGTGCCGACGCCGGCGCCGGGCGCGGCGCGCCCGGGGCAGGCCGCGTTCGTCGGCCGCGTCTGGGACGCCGCGCAGGCGGCCGAGCGGAGCACCGGCGTGCCGGCCGGCTTCATCGTCGGGCAGGCCGCGCTCGAGTCGGGCTGGGGCCGCCACGAGATCAGGCATCCCGACGGCCGCAGCGCGCACAACCTGTTCGGCGTCAAGGCGGGCGCCGGCTGGAACGGCCCGACCGTCGAGGCGACGACGACCGAGTACGTGGGCGGACGGCCGGTGAAGGTCGTCGAGCGCTTCCGCGCCTACGCGAGCCACGAGGAGTCGTTCTCGGACTGGGCGCGGCTGATGTCGTCGAACCCGCGCTACGCGGGCGTGCTGCGCGCCGGCGGCAGCATCGAGGGCTTCGCGCAGAACCTGCAGCGGGCCGGCTACGCGACTGACCCCGACTACGCGTCGAAGCTGACGCGCACCATCACGCAGGCGCTCGGACTGCGCCGCACGACCACCTGACGCGGAGCGCGCCATGGACCTGATGAGGATCGGCAGCAGCGCGCTCGGCGCCGCCTACGCGCAGCTGCAGACCACCGGACAGAACATCGCGAACGCGAGCACGCCGGGGTACGTGCGGCGCGAGGTCGGGCTGCGCGAGACCGGCTACACGACCGGCGCCGGCTGGGTCGGCAGCGGCGTCGGCGTGAGCGAGATCCGCCGCGTCTACGACCAGTTCCTCGCACGCGAGTCGCAGTCGTCGCGGGCCGCCTCGGCGCAGGACGCCGCGCGCAGCGAGGGGCTGCAGCGGCTCGACCGGCTGTTCGCCGATCCCGAGACAGGGCTGGGCGCGTCGTTCGACGCGCTCGTCGACGCGTTCGGCGAGGTCGCGGCGCGACCGTCCGATCCGTCGGCGCGCAGCGTGGTGCTGAATCGCGTCGACGCGTTCGCCACCCGCGCCCGCACGATCGACGAGCGGCTCGTCGAGCTGCGCGAGGCCACCCAGGCCCGGATGCGCAACGAGGCCGGCCGCGCGAACGACATGCTGCGCGCGCTCGCCGACGTCAACGCCCGGCTGCGGGCCCAGCAGTCCGCCGGCGGCGCGCCGAACGGCGTGCTCGACGACCGCGACCGGCTGGTCGCCGAGCTCAACGCGGTGCTGCGCGCGAACGCGAGCTTCGCCGAGGACGGCACCGTCAGCCTGACCACCGCCCGCGGCGAGCCGCTGGTGACCGGCGTCGTCGCGGCGCGCCTGGTGCTGTCGCCCGACGGGCTCGACGCGAGCAAGCTCGGGCTGTCGATCGTCCGCGGCAACAACGGCGGCACCGTCCCGGTGGCGTCGGACGAGGTCGGCGGCAGCCTCGGCGGCATGCTGCGCTTCGCCGGGCAGGACGTCGACGCGGCGCGCGCCCAGCTCGGGCGGATCGTCGCCGCCGCCGCGCTCGAGATCGACGCCCGCCAGACCCGCGGCCTCGACGCGACCGGCGCGCGCGGGCAGGCGCTGTTCGGGCTCGGCCCGATCGTCGCCACCCCGGCGGCGGGCAACGCCGGCACGGCGACGCTCGACGTCACCGTCGCCGATCCGAAGGGGCTGCGGGCGACCGACTACGCGGTCGGCTTCGACGGCGCCCAGTACACCGTCACGCGCCTCGCCGACGGCAGCGTCGAGAGCTTCGGGTCGCTGCCGCAGACGCTCGACGGCCTGAACTTCGACCTCGCCTCGGGCGCCCCGGCCGCCGGCGACCGGATCCTCGTGCGCTCGGCGACGGCGTTCGCCGCGGGCGCGCGCGCGCTGCAGACGAACCCGGCCCGGATCGCGACCGCGATGCCGGTCACGGTGGAGAAGGGCGCGGCGAACGCCGGCGACGCGAACGTCGAGGCGCTGACGATCAACTCGATCGGCCCGAACACCGCGCAGCCGGTCACGCTGACCTTCACGTCGGCGGGCACGTTCAACGTGAGCGGCACCGGCACGGGCAACCCGAGCGGGCTGATCTACGGCCCGGGGATGACGCTGAGCTACAACGGCTGGTCGATCCGGCTGCAGGGCACGCCCGCGCCGGGCGACACGCTGCGGATCGCGCCGCCGGCGAACCCGGCCGCCGACAACCGCAACGCGCTCGCCATGCAGGCGCTCGGCGACGCGGCCTTCGTCGACGGCGCGCGCGTCGTCGACCGCTACGCCGAGCTGATCGGCGACGTCGGCGCCCGCGCGCAGTCGGCGAGCGCGGCGAGCGAGCTCAGCGGGCGGCTGTACGACGACGCCGAGCGCGCGCGCAGCTCGGTGTCGGACGTGAACCTCGACGAGGAGGCCGCCCGGATGATGCAGCACCAGCAGGCCTACCAGGCCGCGGCGAAGGTGCTGGCCACCGCCAACGAGCTGTTCCGCTCGCTGCTGTCGGCGGTCGGCGGCTGATCACGGACGACGGACACCGGAGCGTTTCGATGAGGATCTCCACCGCCTACGCCCAGAGCGCCGCGATCGACGGCATCTCCGACCGGCAGGCCCGCACGCTCGAGCTGCAGGAGCAGCTCGCGTCGACGAAGCGCGTCAACCGGCCCTCGGACGACCCGGTCGCCGCGGCCGAGGCCGAGCGGCTGCGCTCGCGCCAGGCGCGCATCGCCACCGAGCAGCGGGCCGCCGGCTACGCCCGCCAGGTGCTGTCGGCCGCCGACGGCGCGCTCGGCGACGCCGACGCGGCGCTGCAGTCGGCGCGCGAGTCGCTGCTGTCGGCGGGCAACGCGACTGCGAGCGCGGGCGACCGCCGCACCTACGCCGAGCAGCTGCGCCAGGTCCGCGAGCAGCTGCTGTCGATCGCCAACCGCCGCGACGGCGCGGGCGGGTTCGTGTTCGGCGGGCAGGGCACGCGCACCGCGCCGATCCCGACCTCGGGCGCGACCTACCTGCCGCAGGCGGGCACGCAGCGGGTCGGCCAGGAGCTGCCGGCGACCACCTCGCTCGACGGCCGGGAGAACTTCGTCGCGATCCCGACCTCGACCGGACCGATGAACATCTTCGCCCAGCTCGACGCGGCGATCGCGGTGCTCGAGAACCCGGCCGCCGCACCGGCCGCGGTCGGCGCGGCCGCCACCGCCGGCATCGGGGCGATCGACGTCGCGCTCGAGCGCTTCTCGACGACCCGGACCACGGTCGGCGAGCGGCTGAAGGCGCTCGACGCGCACGAGCAGGCGCTCGAGAACGGCAGCATCGATTCCTCGGCCCGGCTGTCGCAGCTCGTCGACCTCGACATGGCGCGCGGCATCTCGGAGATGGTGCAGAGCCAGACCGCGCTCGAGGCGGCGATGAAGAGCTACGCGCAGGTCGCCCGCCTGACGCTGTTCGACTACCTCTGAGCCGGTCGGCGGACGCGGGCCCGGCCGCGGCCCGCGCGACCGTCCGCGAGGCCTCGCACGATCGTCCGCGAGGGCTCGCCGGGGCGGCCGGGCGGCCGCGCGCACCCATCGGACATCCGAAGCTCGGCCGCGGTTTCCCGAGGCGCCGCGACGGGGGGGAGTGAGGTAGGATCCGTGCGGTCCCGCCGCCCTCCGTCCATCCGCCCGAGTGAGCCTTCCGTCCGTCCCGCGCCGCCTCCGCATCCTGCTCGTCGAGGACGATCCGGCGTGGCAGCACCTCGTCTCGACCGGCCTGGCCGAGCAGGGGATCGACGTGCGGATCGCCGGCGACGCCGGGCGCGCGGTCGACGCGGTGGAGGCGGTCAAGCCCGACGCGGTCGTGCTCGACGCGATCCTGCCGGACGGCGAGGGCTTCGAGGTGTGCACCCGGCTGCGCGGGCGGATCGGCGACCGGCCGATCCCGATCCTGGTGCTCAGCGGCCGCGACGACGAGACCTCGATCGAGCGCGCGTTCGAGGCCGGCGCGGCCGACTACTTCGTCAAGTCGCTGCAGTGGAAGCTGCTGGCCGAGCGCCTGGCCCAGCTGGTCGGCGCCGCGCAGATGCGCACCGAGCTCGCGAGCAGCCAGCGCCGGCTCGACCGCGCCAAGGGGCTCGCGCTGCTCGCGCAGGAGACCGCGCGGCGCGCCCGCGAGCTCGCGAACCGCGATCCGCTGACGGGGCTGCTGAACCGCAAGGGCTTCCTGACGGTCGCGCAGGCGCTGCTCGACGAGCGCCCCGACGACCCGGCGCAGCCGGCCGCGCTGCTGCTGATCGACCTCGACCGCTTCAAGCGGCTCAACGACTCGCTCGGCTCGGCCGCCGGCGACGAGACGCTGTGCGAGGTCGCGCGCCGGCTGCAGCAGGCGTTCCGCAACCTGCCGCGGGTCGCGCTCGGCCGGCTGGCGAGCGACGAGTTCGCGCTGCTGTTCCCGACGATGCGCAGCCCCGGCGCGGCCGAGCGCGCCGCGCACATCGTGCTCACCGAGCTGCGCCGTCCGCTGCTCGCCGGCGGGCTCGACTGCGTGGTGCGCGCCTCGGTCGGCATCTCGATCGCCGCCGACGAGGCGCGTGCCGAGACGATGCTCGCCGAGGCCGGGCAGGCGCTGTCGGCCGCCAAGGCCGGCGGCGGCAACGCGTGGCGCCGCTACGCGGTCGAGCTCGGCCACGCCGGGCGCGAGCGCTTCGACCTCGAGACGGCGCTGCACCTCGCGCTCGAGCGCAACGAGATGGTGCTGCACTACCAGCCGATCGTCGATCCGCGGACCCGCAGCCTCGCCGGCGTCGAGGCGCTGATGCGCTGGCAGCGCGAGGACCGCCTGCTCGGGCCGGGCGAGTTCATCCCGATCGCCGAGGAGACCGGGCTGGTCTTCCGGCTCGGCGAGTGGGCGGTCGGCGAGGCGCTGCAGCAGGTGCGCCGCTGGCGCAACCTCGGGCTGCCGGTCGCCACCGTCGCGGTCAACATCCACGCGCGCCACCTCGAGCAGCCCGAGCTCGCCCGCAGCGTCACCCAGGCGCTCGACAGCACCGGGCTCGAGTCGGCGACGCTCGAGCTCGAGCTGACCGAGACGGGGGTGATGCGCGACATCAAGCGCTCGCTCGACAGCCTGCAGGGGCTGAAGCAGCTCGGCGTGCGGCTCGCGCTCGACGA